>JACRAB010000297.1 GCA_016213575.1 Actinomycetota bacterium | reverse complement strand
GGGTCGCCGTGCGCGCGGAGGTAGCGGGCGGCGGCGTCCAGGCCGTTGTAGGCCGCGGTGACCGCCTCACCTGGCCCGACGGCGGTGAACAGGGCGGCGCCGTCGTCGGTGGTCTGGATGCTGACCCGGCGGCCCTTGCGGTTGCGTCGGCGGCGGTTGGCCTCGGCGTCGGCGTCGACCGCCAGCATCGCGGCGGTCAGGGCGGTGTCGAACCGCCGGATCCCACCCTCGAGCACCCCGCGGGTCCGGTACAGCAGGGCCTCGACGGCCCGGGCGTTGTCGAGGGTCAGGTCCCGGGTGCGGGTCACGACCATCCGTAGCCGCGCCCAGTCCAACCGGCCCTCGCGGAGGGCCTGCATGGTCAGCGGGAGCCGGTCGTCGATGATCAGGGTGGTTGCGGCGTCGACCAGGGCGGCGGCCTTGCCCTGGGTGATCCCGGCCGCGACAGCGAGTTCGAGGGCGACCGAGCCGTCGACCAGGACGTCCTGATCGTCGGTCAGCAACCGCCCCGACCGGGTCCGCCGCGGCAGCGACGGAGTCCGCCCCGTGAACGCCCGGACCACGACCGCGGCGTGCGCGACCTGCAGCCACAGCGCATGGTTCTCCACCCGCCGTGCCGCCGCGAACCCCGAGATCGCCCCGTCCGCGAGGTCGTCGACGAACCCTTCGACCGCCGCCTGTTCCGGTGTCCACGCCGCCGCCCCGTCCAGGACCTCCAACGAGGCCGCGAACGACCCCAGACCTGGTGCGCCGTCGAGAACCGTTCGCCGCTCGACCGCGTCCCGGCGGTCATCAGCAGCGACCTGCGCATACAGCGACGCGAGCGCGGCGTCCCAGTCCGCCTGCGCCACCACCGGATCCGCCCACCACTGATCGACGAGCCACTCGGCACGCGCGTCCGCCAGCAGCCGCTGCGCCTCGTCCACAGGATCGGGACAGTCCACCAGATCGACCGCGGTCAGCCGTATCTCACCACCCAGCGGATCCACCGCGAGCGCGTCGTCGAGGCCGGCGTCACCGACCCCGGCTCCACACTGCGACACCCGCTCGACCATGATCCGAGCCTACTGCAGAACGATCAGCTTGTCGAACAAACGTTCGAACTCGATGACTGTCAAAGCATGAGCTTCATCCCCTCGTGCGACGCCACGAACCCGAGCCGCTCGTAGAACCGGTGCGCGTCCGACCGTCGCTTGTCCGTCGTCAGCTGCACGAGCGAGCACCCCCGGCGCCGGGACTCCTCGATCGCCCACCGCATGAGCGCCGTCCCGAGCCCCCGCCCGCGCACCGACCCGTCGAGCCGTACCGCCTCGAGCTGTGCCCGCAGCGACCCGCGCCGGGCGAGCCCCGGGAGGAACGACAGCTGGAACGTCCCGGCGAGCGTGCCGTCGACCTCGGCGACGACGAGCAGGTGCGCCGGGTCCGTGTCGATCGCGTGCAGCGCCGCGCGGTACCGCGCGAGGTCGTCGTCGTCCCGGATCCCGTCGCGCAGCCTCGCGTGCTGGTCGGCGGCGATCATCGCGACGAGCGCCGGCAGGTCGTCGTCCGTCGCGGTCCGCAGGACGACCTCCGTGCCGTCGACGTCGAGCCGGTCGAGCATCCCCATGGCCACCTCCTGGTGCGCGGTCGGACGGCGAGGTGCGGCCGACGCTAGCGCCCGTCACCGTCACCCGCCCGGCCCCGTCGGCGACGTCGATCCACCCGATCCGCCCGTTTCGCGGATTGGACCTTCGTCCTACGACCCTCGCGTCGCGCACCGGACCCACCGTTGTCATCGCTACGCATTGCACGCAAGACAACAGTCCGCTCAACTGTCCGCTCATCGCTTCGGTGCGGCGCCGCTCGGGGACCGGCGGTGGCGCACGCGGGGCAGCTCCTGAGGAGTCCCATGCGTCCACCGGTCCCGCGGCGTTCACGCGCCCTGTCCGTGCTCGTCCTCGCCGCGCTCTCCGCGGCCGTCGGCGCCACCGGTGCCCAGGCGGGGGTGAGCCCGACGGCGCTGCCGGGCCTCACCGTCAAGGCCGGCAGCTCGGCGACCACGCGGCTGTCGGTGCAGGTGCCGGTCCCGCCGCCGCGGCCGACGCCGTCCGCCGTCGACGTCGAGCTCGCGATCGACACGACCGGGAGCATGGCGGACGGCATCCTCCAGGCGCGGGACGACGCAGCCGCGCTCGTCGCAGGCGTGCAGGCCGTCGTCCCCGGGGCGCGCTTCTCGGTGGTGCAGTTCCGCGACTCCTTCGACGCCCCGCTCGAGTACCGGGTCGAGCAGCCGATGACGACGGACGGCGCGGCCGTCACCGCGGCGCTCGGCCGGCTCGCCGCCGGCGGGGGCGGCGACGCGCCGGAGGCGCACAACCTCCTGTTCCACCAGGCGGCCGCAGCGGATCCCGCCGTCGGCTGGGACACCACGCCGGCGGGGGCGGCGAAGTTCCTCGTCGTCCTCAGCGACGCCGAACCGCACGGCGCGGGCCGGTCGGGGGCGGGCGGGTGCATCGACATCAGCGGCGACCCGCACGGTTACGTCACGAAGGCCGAGCTCGCGGGCCCGGACGGCCTGGCGGGCCGGGGGATCGGGCTGTTCATGGTGCTCGAGCCGGGGGCGCTCTCGGCGTCCCTGCCGTGCTACCAGAACCTCGCGCTGCTCGCGGGCGGCCCGTCCCGGGGCTTCGTCGGTGGCACCGACCTCGCCGCGCAGCTCGTCCCGCTCGTCACCGGCACCCCGACCGTCGCGTTCGACGTGCACGTCGGCGTCACCGCGGACGTCGCCGGCGCCGCCTCGTGGGTCACGACGTCGCCGACGTCCTACACCGCCGTGCCCTACGGCAGCACGGTGACGCCGGACGTCGTCGTCACGGTCCCGAAGACGGCCTCCAACGGCACGGCGAACCTCGTCCTGACGGCGTTCGCGGACGGCGTCCCCGTCGGCTCCTCGACGCTCGCCGTCACGGTGACCGGCGCGAGCGGCGGTGGTGGCGGTGGCGGTGGTGGCGGTGGCGGTGGCGGCGGCGGTGGCGGCGGCGGCGGTGGCGCATGCGGCGGGTCGACCCCGCCGGCCGGTGCGATCGTCGGCACGCCCGGCCCCGACGACCTCATGGGCACCGTCGGCAACGACGTCATCTGGTCGCTCGGCGGCGACGACACCGTCCGTGGCGGCGGCGGCCTCGACACGATCTGCGCCGGTCCGGGCAACGACTTCGTCTACGGCGAGGCGGGGGACGACGTCCTGTACGGCGAGAGCGGCGACGACCGCGTCTACGGCGGCGACGGGGCGGACAAGGTCCAGGGCAGCGACGGCAGCGACGTCCTCAACGGCGAGGCCGGCTCCGACAGGCTCGGCGGCGGCCTCGG
>JACRAB010000294.1 GCA_016213575.1 Actinomycetota bacterium | reverse complement strand
CTGACCCGGGACCTCGCCCAGCGCTTCAACACCCGGTTCGGCGCGACGTTCGTCGTCCCGGAGCCGTACATCGTCAAGGCGACGGCGAAGATCCTCGACCTGCAGCACCCCGAGAAGCAGATGAGCAAGAGCCTGGGCGGCTCCGGGTGCCTCAACCTGCTCGACGACCCGAAGGTCTCCGCGAAGAAGATCCGGTCCGCGGTGACCGACACCGGCCGAGAGGTCGTCTTCGACCGGGAGGGCAAGCCCGGCGTCTCGAACCTGCTGACGATCCTCGCGACGCTCGGCGGGTCCACGGTCGAGGCCCTCGAGGAGCGCTTCGCCGGCGCCGGCTACGGCGACCTCAAGAAGGAGGTCGCCGAGGTCTACGTCGGTTTCGCCGAGCCGTTCAAGGCGCGGGTCGACGACCTCCTCGCCGACGCGGACCGGCTCGACGGCATCCTCGCGGACGGCGCACGCCGGGCCCGCGAGGTAGCCGCCGCCCGGCTCGCCGCCGTGTACGACGCCGTCGGCTTCCTCCCCGGGAAGGGCTGACGTGAACGTCGCGGACGACGTCGAGGACGACTGGCAGACGATGAGCATGCCGATCACCCGGATGCCGCGCAGCGGCAACGTGACGATCGGTGTCGCCATCGACATCCCGCACCCGTGGGGCGCCGAGCTGCAGAACTGGCGCGCCGAGTTCGGCGACCCGGTCGCGTGGGCCATCCCGCCGCACGTGACGCTGCTGCCGCCGACGGACGTCGAGCTCGGCACCTTCGACGTCGTCGAGAAGCACCTGGAGACGATCGCCACCCGGGCGCAGCCGTTCCGGCTGCGGCTGTCGGGCACCGGGACGTTCCGGCCGGTGTCGTCGGTCGTCTTCGTCAAGGTCGCGCACGGGGCGCCGTCGTGCGACATCCTCCAGCAGCGGGTCCGGACCGGGCCGCTCGTCCGCGAGCTCGCCTTCCCGTTCCACCCCCACGTGACCGTCGCGCACGACGTCGACGACCCCTCGCTCGACCGGGCGCTGTCCGCCCTGGCGGACTTCGAGTGCTCGTTCCTCGTGGACAGCTTCGGGCTCTTCGAGCACGGGACGGACGGCGTGTGGCGGCCCAAGCGGCGCTTCGCCTTCGGGGGCGGCGGCGGGTGAGCCGCCCGTGAAGACGCTCGCCGACCTCAACGCGCGTTGGCGGGCGACGTTCGCCGGCCGCGTCTGGACCCGCTACTCCGACGCACGCGGCAACGTCCTCGCCGGCGGCATCGCGTACTTCGCGTTCTTCTCGGTGTTCCCGGCGCTCGCGATCGGGTTCACGGTGCTCGGGCTCGTCCTCGGGCGGGACAGCGCCCTGCAGACCGAGCTCGCCGACTACGTCAACAAGGCGCTCGGCACGACGGTCATCGGGCTCCAGCCGGACAGCGGGCTGGTCTACGTCGGCGATCTCGTGCAGTCCAGCGCGCTGACGTTCAGCGCCGTCACGGGGTTCGTCATCCTGCTCTTCACCGGGCTCGGCTGGCTCGACGCGATGCGGCAGGGGATCCGGGCGGTCTTCGGCCGGCCGGGCGGCGGCAACCCGCTGCTGTCCAAGGTCCGCGACGTCGGCACCCTGGCGACGTTCGGGCTCGCCGTCCTCGTCTCCGCGGTCGCGAGCGTCGTGGTGTCGACCGCGTCGCACGCCGTCCTCGGCTGGATCGGGCTCGACGGCGTCACCGGGGCCGGGCCGCTCGTCCGGGTGCTCAGCGCGCTGGCGATCCTCGCCGTCGACACCGGGATCTTCCTGCTGCTCTTCCGCGGGCTGTCCGGGGTGGCGGTCCCGCTGCGGCACCTGTGGCAGGGCGCGCTCGCGGGCGGGGTCGCGCTGGGACTGCTCAAGGTCTTCGGCGGGGTGCTGCTCGGTGAGCTGTCCGCGGCCCGCCGGTTCCTCGCCGCGTTCGCGGTCGTCGTCGGTCTGCTCGTCTGGATGAACCTCGTCGGCCGGCTCACGCTGCTCGCCGCGTCGTGGTCCGCGACCCGGGCGGCCGAGGCCGGCGAGCTGCCGGCGCTGCCGGGCACGGCGGTCGTCGGGGCTGCCGATCCGGACGGAGCGGGCGCGGACGGCGGGGCGGACGGCCCTTCGGACAACGGTGCGGACGGCGCTGCCCGTGGCCCGCGGGACGTCGTCGCAGCGCGGGCCCGGCAGGCGGCGGTCACGGCCCGGACCCCGACGTACGGCGTCCGCGCGGCCGACCGCACGACGCTGGCCGCGGGCGTCGTGCTCGGTGTCGCCGCCGCGTCGGCCGCCCGGGTGGCGAGAGGCGCGGTCCGCGCGGTCGTGGACGCCGTCCGGGACTGAGGCCGGTCGCCTGCCGGGCAGGTCGCCGGTGGCTGTGCGCGTGAGCGTGAGGTCGAGCGTGAGGCCCACCGGTCGTCATGGCGGCCGCATCCGCGCACGCTCGGGCCCACGCACGGGCACACGCAGGTCGCCGCCGGGCCACGGGGCCGCGCGGCTCCGGGTCCGGCAAAGCGCGGCCGGGAGCCGCGGTCAGCCCTTCTCGGGTCCGGGATCGGACAGCCCGAGGCCCTCGAGCTCCGGGAACGCCTTGCCGGCGGACGCGCCGGCCCCGGCGGACGACGACGTCGGCCCGCTCTTCGCGGCGGTGTCGGCCGTCGACACCGTCGGTCCGGTCGGCTCGGGGTCGGCAGGCGCCTTGTCCTCGCGCGCCTTGTCCTCGCGCCCCTTGTCCTCGGCGTCCTCGGCCCCAGAGTCTTCGGCGTTCTTGGCCCCGGTGGCCTTGCCCGCCCGTGCCTCCCCGCCGGCACCCTTCTCGGCGTCCTTATCCGGATCCTTGTCCGCGTCCTTGTCCGGATCCGGTTTCCCCCGTCCCCCGAGCCGCCGCAGCAGCAGCCCGGGCACGATCGTGTCGCCCTCCGTCTGCCGCTGCCGGGCGCGCCGCAGCACGAGGACGGCGCTCACGAGGCTGAAGGCCGCCACGGCCCCGAGGACCACGCCGGCCGCCCAGGCGTCGGCCGTCGCCCCGGCGGTGCCGGTGTCCGTCCCGAGCGTCGGCAGCGCGGTCGACGACGGGACGGGCGGCGGCGTCGTGACCTGCCCGAACGTCGGGGTCACCACGCCGGGAGAGGTCGGCGTCGCGCCCGGGCTGAGCGTCGCACCGGGGGTGCCGCCGTCCCCGAGCCGGCCGGCCGCGACGTCCTCGGGGCTCACGAGCCGGCCGACCGGCTGGGCCGTCGGGGCGGTGGCGAACGCCCAGTCGAGCAGCTGCCGGGCCATCTCCGACGTCCGGCCGTCGGCGCGCAGCACGGTGACGACGTACGAGCGCCCGCCACGGGTCGCGGACCCGACGAACGAGCCGCCGGCCTTGACCGTGTACCCGTTCTTCACCCCGGTCGCGCCCGTGTAGCTGCCGAGGAGCCGGTTGTGGTTCTGGATCTGGAACCGTTTGCGGGCCTTGCCGTTGCCGATCCCCTTGCCGGGGAACGCGTACGTGCGGGTCGTCATGATCTTCGCGAGGTACGGACGGCGCAGCGCCTCCCGACCGAGGAGCGCGAGGTCGTACGCGCTCGTGACCTGGCCCGGGGCGTCCAGGCCGCTCGTGTTCACCGGCACGGTGTCGAGCGCGCCGAGCCTGCGGGCCTCGGCGGCCATGAGCTCCGCGGACGCCGTCGGGCCGCCGGCGAGGTCGGCGAGCGCGTGCGCGGCGTCGTTCCCGCTCGCCATGAGCAGGCCGTGCCACAGGTCGTCACCGGTGTACGTGGACCCGGGGGACAGGCCGACCTTCGTGCCGTCGGCCTGGGCGTCCGCGGCGAGCGCCACGTACGTGGACGTCGGGTCGACCTTCGCCCCGAGCGCCAGCGCGGTGAGGATCTTGATCGTGCTCGCCGGCATGAAGGGGACGTGCGCGTTGCACGACGCGACGACGGCGCCGGTCGTGGCGTCCGCGACGACCCACGCCGCGGCCGGCAGCACCGGCGGCTGGGCGGCACCGGGCGGCACCGACACCTGCAGGCCGGGCGCCGACAGGGCCGCGCCGCCGACGGCGGACGTCGGCCGGGGCAGCGGGGTCGGCGGCGACGTCTGGGTGCCGACGACGACCTGGATGGCGTTCGCGCAGCGGGGCGGCTTCGCCGGGACGGCGGGCGGCCCGGACGGGGTCGTGGGCCGCACGGCGGGCGTCG
>JACRAB010000040.1 GCA_016213575.1 Actinomycetota bacterium | reverse complement strand
GCTCGCCGGCCTGCGCGTCGGTCAGGAGGCCAGGCTCTCGACGAGCCTCGTCGTCCGGGAGGACTCGCTGACCCTCTTCGGGTTCGCGGACGCCGACGAGCGCGACGTCTTCGAGACGGTCCAGACGGTGTCGGGGATCGGTCCGCGGCTCGCGCTCGCGATGCTCGCGGTGCACACCCCCGACGGCCTGCGGGCCGCGGTCACCGGGCAGGACCTCACGTCGCTCATGAAGGTGCCGGGCATCGGCCGCAAGGGCGCCCAGCGGATCGTCCTCGAGCTCACCGACCGGCTCGGGGCGCCGTCCGGTGACGGCACCCTGCCGCTGCCCGCCGCGGCGGACGCCGCCCCGGTCTGGCGCGAGCAGGTCGTCGAGGCGCTCGTCGGGCTCGGCTGGTCGGCGAAGCAGGCCGGGGACGTCGTCGACGAGGTCTGCGCGGACGGCGCGTCCGGGGCCGCCGCCGACGGTGACGTCGCGGGGGTGCTCCGGGCGGCGCTGCGCCGGCTCGGGCGGACCGGGTGAGCCGTCGGTGAGGGAGCACGACATGGACGCCGGTCTCGAGGAGACCGACCTCGGCACCCGCGTCGGCGGCCACGACGTCGTCGACCCGGGCGCGGACCCCGACGAGCGCGCGATCGAGGGTGCGCTGCGCCCCAAGGGCCTCGACGAGTTCGTCGGCCAGCGCGTCGTCCGCGAGCAGCTGTCCCTCGTGCTCGACGCGGCGAAGGGCCGCGGGCACACCCCCGACCACATCCTGCTGTCGGGCCCGCCCGGGCTCGGCAAGACGACGCTCGCGATGATCGTCGCCCACGAGCTCGGCGTCCCGCTGCGGGTGACGAGCGGCCCGGCGATCCAGCACGCGGGCGACCTGGCCGCCGTCCTGTCCTCGCTCGAGGAGGGCGAGGTGCTCTTCCTCGACGAGATCCACCGGATGGCCCGGCCCGCCGAGGAGATGCTCTACGTCGCGATGGAGGACTTCCGCGTCGACATCGTCGTCGGCAAGGGCGCCGGCGCCACGGCCATCCCGCTCGACCTGCCGCCGTTCACGATCGTCGGGGCGACGACCCGGGCCGGGATGCTCCCCGGGCCGCTGCGCGACCGGTTCGGCTTCACCGGCCACCTCGACTTCTACGAGACGGCCGAGCTCGAGCAGGTGCTGCGCCGCTCGGCCCGGCTGCTCGGCGTCCCGCTCACCGAGGACGGCGGCTGGGAGATCGCGAGCCGGTCCCGCGGCACGCCCCGGATCGCGAACCGCCTGCTGCGTCGCGTCCGCGACTGGGCGCAGGTGCGCGGGGACGGCACCGCCGACGCCGACGCGGCGCGGGCCGCACTCGAGGTGTACGCGGTGGACGCGAAGGGGCTCGACCGGCTCGACCGCTCCGTCCTCGAGGCGCTCTGCCTGCGGTTCGGCGGCGGCCCGGTCGGGCTGTCGACGCTCGCCGTCGCCGTGGGGGAGGAGCCCGAGACCGTCGAGACGGTCGCGGAGCCGTTCCTCGTGCGGGAGGGCCTCATCGGCCGGACGCCGCGCGGGCGCGTCGCGACACCGGCGACCTGGCGGCACCTCGGGCTCGCGGTGCCGCGCGGCACCCAGCCGGACCTCTTCGACGCCGCGGACGACGTCTGAGGCACCCGCCGGGCCGTGATCGACTCGCGGTGCGGGGGTTTCTTTGTTCTGCGTGTCACGGCTCGCCTAGACTCACGCACGGCCGTGCCCGACCAGGGGCGCGCACGCCGTTCCAGGGAGAGCCCGCCGTCGGACCCTCCCGTCCGACGAGGAGGTCCTGAACACCGTGGGCAGCAGCAGCTCTCCGCTCGGAACCGTGCTGCTCCTCGCGGCCTTCGGACTTCTCGTGCTCATGTTCCTGCGGACCCGCCGCGCCCAGCGCGAGGCGGTGACGACGCAGGGCCGCCTCGGCCCCGGCGCCGAGATCATGACGACGTCCGGCCTGTACGCCACGGTCGTCGCCGTCGAGGGCGACGTCATGGTCCTCGAGACCTCCGCGGGCCAGCAGTCCCGGTGGGACAAGCGGGCCGTCGCCCGGATCATCTCGCCCGGCGCCGGCACGACGGTCCAGCCGGGCACCGATGCTGCCGAGAACCCCTCCGAGGGCGGGGACGCGGCGCGGTCCGGCGACGAAGAGCCCCCTCCCGGCCGGGAGTGACCGGCCCACGCCGACCGCCGCACGCGGCCGGCGTCTGACGAACGGAAGAGACCGAACCCGTGGCACGATCCACCATCACCCGC
The DNA here is from genome assembly GCA_016213575.1 of Actinomycetota bacterium. Lineage (GTDB taxonomy): Bacteria > Actinomycetota > Actinomycetes > Actinomycetales > Kineosporiaceae > R-H-3. The sequence continues at coordinate 14,001 of JACRAB010000040.1, read as the reverse complement.
CCAGGGCGGACGCTCGGCGTCCTCGTGGGCCTCCTGGTCGTCCTCTACGGCGTCATCGCCGCGGGCGTCATCTGGTCGTCCGCGACGTGGACGCCGAAGCTGGCCCTCGACCTCGAGGGCGGCACGCAGATCGTCCTCAAGCCGCGACTCGCCGACGGCGTCAGCGGGACGATCAGCCAGACGGTCGTCGACCAGGCGGTCGAGATCATCCGTCAGCGGGTCAACGGCAGCGGTGTCTCCGAGGCCGAGGTGACGACGAGCGGCTCCGGGGCCGACACCCAGATCATCGTCTCCCTGCCCGGCAAGCCGGACAAGAAGACCGAGGCGCTCGTCACCCAGGCCGCGCAGCTGCGCTTCCGCGCCGTCCTCGCCGCCGCCGCGGGCTCCCCGCAGCCGGCCCCGACGGCCACCGACGGCAGCGCGACCGGCGGAGCGACGCCGTCCGCGACCGGCACCGGGACCGCGACGCCGTCGGCCTCCGCGTCGGCGGGCGAGAGCGCGACGCCGAGCGCGTCCGCCACGACCTCCGGCAGCGGCCGCGCCGTCCCGAAGGCCTTCCTCGGGGCGACGACGAGCCCGACGCCGAGCACGACCGCCGCTGACGCGACGACCGCGACCCCGAGCGCCGGGGCGACGGCGACGCCGTCCGCGAAGCCGACCGACGCGAGCGACACGAACTGGATCGACGAGAAGCTCGCGGCGCAGTTCGAGGCGCTCGACTGCTCCGACCCGGCGAACCTGCAGGGCAACGGCGGTGCGGACGACGCGGCGAAGCCGCTCGTCGCCTGCGAGCGGGACGGGACCGCGAAGTATATCCTCGGCCCGGCCGAGGTCATCGGCACCGACGTCAAGACCGCGACCTTCGGCCTCGAGGTGAACAGCCAGGGCCAGACCGGCACGGCCTACGAGGTCGACCTCAACTTCACGGGCGAGGGCGGCAAGAAGTTCTCCGCCGTGACGACCCGGCTCGCGGCGCTGCAGGGCGACCGCAACCGGTTCGGCATCGTCCTCGACGGGCTCGTCGTCTCGGCGCCGAGCACGAACGAGCCGATCACGACCGGCAACGCGCGGATCACCGGCAACTTCACGCTCGAGACGGCCCAGACCCTCGCCGACCAGCTCAAGTACGGCGCGCTGCCGCTGTCCTTCGAGGTGACGACGAAGGACGCCATCTCGGCGACGCTCGGCTCCGACTCGCTGCGCGGCGGCCTCCTCGCGGGCCTCATCGGCCTCGTGCTCGTCGTCGTGTACTCGCTCTTCCAGTACCGCGCCCTCGGGCTCGTCACGGTCGCGAGCCTCGTCATCGCCGGTGGTGTGACGTACGGGCTCGTCGTGCTCCTCGGCTGGCGGCAGGGCTACCGGCTGAGCCTGCCGGGCGTCGCCGGCCTCATCGTCGCGATCGGCATCACGGCGGACTCGTTCATCGTCTACTTCGAACGGATCCGGGACGAGGTCCGGGACGGCCGCCCGCTGCGGGCCGCCGTCGAGATGGCGTGGGGCCGCGCCCGGCGGACGATCATCGCGTCCGACGCGGTCAGCTTCCTCGCGGCCGTCGTGCTCTACGTCCTCGCCGTCGGGGCCGTCCGGGGCTTCGCCTTCACCCTGGGCCTGACGACGATCGTCGACCTCGCCGTCGTCTTCCTCTTCACCCACCCGACGGTCGCGCTGCTCGCCCGGACGAAGTTCTTCGGGGGCGGCCACAAGCTCTCCGGCTTCGACCCGGTGCACCTGGGCCGGGCCGTCACCTACACCGGCCGCGGCCGGGTGCGGACCCCGGCGGCCCCGGCCGCCAAGGGTTCCGAGCAGCCCGAGGACGTCTTCGCGACGGCCGGTGCGCCCGCCGCCGTGCCGGCTGCCTCCGGCGGCCGGATGACCATCGCCGAGCGGCGTGCCGCTGCCGAGCGGGCCGCCCGGCCCGGCGACGACGAGCCCGACGGGTCGGACGCCGGGACCGGCGCCGCGACGTCCGGGAAGGACGCCTGATGCCCAGCTTCGCCCAGTTCGGCAACGACCTCTACACGGGCAAGCGCTCGATCGACTTCATCGAGCGCCGCCGTACGTGGTACCTCATCGCGGCCGTCGCCGTGCTCATCTCGGTCGGGGCGCTCGGGATCAACCGGCTGAACCCCGGCATCGAGTTCCGCGGCGGGTCGGAGTTCACGATCTCCAAGGTCGCGACGACCGACCAGGGCCTGGCCCGGGACGCCGTCCGCGCCATCGTCCCGAACAACGAGCCGCGGATCTCGACGATCGGCGACAACTCGGTGCGGGTGCAGACCGACCAGCTGAGCGACACCGAGACCGAGGAGGTCCAGGCGGCGCTCGCGAAGGCGTACTCGGTGCCCGAGACGCAGGTCAGCTCGTCGTTCGTCGGCCCGTCGTGGGGTGCGGACGTCACGAACAAGGCGCTCACCGGTCTCGCGGTCTTCCTCGTGCTCGTCTCGCTCGTCATCGCGCTGTACTTCCGCACCTGGAAGATGGCCGCCGCGGGCATCGTCGCCCTGCTCCACGACCTGCTCCTGACGATCGGCGTCTACGCCCTCGTCGGGTTCGAGGTGACCCCCGCCTCGGTCATCGGCTTCCTGACGATCCTCGGCTACTCGCTCTACGACACGGTCGTCGTCTTCGACAAGGTGCGCGAGAACACCGAGCACGTGCTCGCGTCGACGAAGCGGACGTACGCGGAGGCGGCGAACCTCGCGGTCAACCAGACCCTCGTCCGCTCGATCAACACCTCGGTCGTCGCCCTCCTGCCCGTCGCGTCGATCCTCTTCATCGGTGCCTTCGTGCTCGGGGCCGGGACGCTCAAGGACATCTCGCTCGCGCTCTTCGTCGGGATCGCGGCGGGTACCTACTCCTCGATCTTCATCGCGACGCCGCTCCTCGTGACGCTGCGCAGCCGTGAGCCGGAGATCCAGCAGCAGGCCGCCCGGGTCGCCCGGCGCCGCGCCGAGCAGGGCGACCGTCCGGAGGAGGCGCTCGTCAGCGTCGGGGCCGGCGAGGAGGTCCAGGAGGCCACCACCGCCGCGACGGTGCCGCAGACCGGTCGCCCGGCGGCGCCCGCGCAGCGCCAGCAGCCGCGCAAGGGCACCTCGCGCGGCGGCCGCCCCGGCAACCGCAAGCGCTGAGGCGGGCCCGTGGCGCTCGGCAGCAGGGTCGTCGACCTCATCCGGAACGTCCCCGACTACCCGACGCCGGGCATCCAGTTCAAGGACATCACCCCGCTGCTCGGGGACGGTCCGGCGTTCGGTGAGGTCGTCGAGGCGTTCGCCGGCCCGCACCGGGTCGGCGCGGCCGACGGCGAGGTCGACGTCGTCGTCGGCATCGAGGCCCGCGGGTTCATCCTCGCGGCGCCGGTCGCGATCGCGCTCGGTGCCGGGTTCGTGCCGGTGCGCAAGGTCGGCAAGCTGCCGTGGGAGACGGTGTCGGCGTCCTACGAGCTCGAGTACGGCACGGCCGAGGTCGAGCTCCACGTGGACGGCGTCCTGCCGGGGCAGCGGGTGCTCGTCGTCGACGACGTGCTCGCCACCGGCGGCACCGCCGCGGCGGCGTGCGAGCTCGTCGAGCGGATCGGCGGCACCGTCGTCGGGGTCGCCGTCCTCATGGAGCTGACCTTCCTCGACGGCCGGACCAAGCTGCCGGGCCGCGACGTCCGGGCCCTGATCCGGGTCTGACGCCCGGCCGGTCCGCCGCGGCACCGCACCGCCCGGCGGGGTTGAGGTGCCGCCCGGCGCTGCCGATACCCGTGGCGGTGGGGTGGTGCGGCACCTCCACCCGTAGACTCGACGGACCGGGGCGTCCTCCCCGGTGCAGCAGCGGGCGACCTCGCGGAGGCGGCGTGGCGGAGGAGAGGGTCCCGGCGGAGGCCGTTCACACGGCCGGCCGCTCGCAGACGGCCGCGCCGGCGTCCTCGCAGGACGCCGCGGTCGTGGACCTGCACGCCTCCGCGCAGACCGGGCAGAAGGCCGCGCAGAACGGTGGCGCGGTCGTCCCGGCGACGCCGACGACCCCGGCGCGGCACCGGCAGACCGCGACCGAGGGCCTGCCCGCGACGAGCCGGGTGCTCTCCCGGATCGCCCGGTTCGGGTCCGGCCGCGGCCCGACGACCTCGCCGCTGCTCGAGCCGCTGCTCCGCGCCGTCCGCACGACCCACCCGAAGGCCGACCTGTCCGTCATCGAGCGCGCCTTCGAGGTCGCCGCCCGGGCGCACGCCGGTCAGAAGCGCAAGAGCGGCGACCCGTACATCACGCACCCGGTCGCCGTGTCGGCGATCCTCGCCGAGCTCGGCATGACCCCGCCGACGCTCGCCGCGGCCCTGCTCCACGACACCGTCGAGGACACCGAGTACCAGCTCACCGAGCTGCGCAAGGTGTTCGGCGACGAGATCGCCGCCCTCGTCGACGGCGTGACGAAGCTCGACAAGGTCAAGTACGGCGACGCGGCGCAGGCCGAGACCGTCCGCAAGATGGTCGTCGCGATGTCCCGCGACATCCGGGTGCTCGTCATCAAGCTCGCCGACCGGCTCCACAACGCCCGCACCTGGCGGTACGTGCCGCAGGCCTCCGCCGAGCGCAAGGCGCGCGAGACGCTCGAGATCTACGCCCCGCTGGCCCACCGGCTCGGCATGAACACGATCAAGTGGGAGCTCGAGGACCTGTCGTTCGCGACGCTCTACCCGAAGGTCTACGACGAGATCGTCCGGCTCGTCGCCGAGCGCGCGCCGGCCCGCGAGGACTACCTCGCGACCGTCCGGGAGCAGGTGAACGCCGACCTCAAGGGTGCCAAGATCAAGGCCGCCGTGACGGGCCGGCCGAAGCACTACTACTCCGTCTACCAGAAGATGATCGTCCGCGGCCGCGACTTCGCGGAGATCTACGACCTCGTCGGGGTGCGCGTCCTCGTCGACACGGTCCGGGACTGCTACGCCGTCCTCGGAGCGCTGCACGCACGGTGGAACCCCGTGCCGGGCCGCTTCAAGGACTACATCGCGATGCCCAAGTTCAACATGTACCAGTCGCTGCACACGACGGTCATCGGGCCCGAGGGCAAGCCCGTCGAGATCCAGATCCGCACCCACCAGATGCACCGCCGCGCCGAGTACGGCGTCGCGGCGCACTGGAAGTACAAGGACGAGGCCCGCGGCGGCGCCCAGGCGAAGGTCGACGACGCCGGCGCCAACGACATGAAGTGGATCCGCCAGCTCCTCGACTGGCAGCGCGAGACGAGCGACCCGGGGGAGTTCCTCGACTCCCTGCGGTTCGAGATCAACGCGCAGGAGGTCTACGTCTTCACGCCCAAGGGCGACGTCGTGCCGCTGCCGTCCGGGTCGACCCCGGTCGACTTCGCGTACGCCGTGCACACCGAGGTCGGCCACCGGTGCATGGGCGCCCGGGTCAACGGCCGGCTCGTCCCGCTGGAGAGCACCCTCGACAACGGCGACGTCGTCGAGATCTTCACGTCGAAGGCGGAGGCCGCCGGCCCGAGCCGGGACTGGCTGACGTTCGTCCGCAGCCCGCGCGCCCGGAACAAGATCCGGCAGTGGTTCTCCAAGGAGCGCCGCGAGGAGGCCGTCGAGCAGGGCAAGGACGCGATCGCCAAGGCGATGCGCAAGCAGCACCTGCCGATCCAGCGCCTCATGTCGCACGAGTCGCTCGTGACGCTCGCGACCGAGATGCGCTACCCCGACGTCTCCGCGCTCTACGCGGCCGTCGGCGAGGGCCACGTCTCCGCCGCGACCGTCGTGCAGCGTCTCGTGCAGTCGCTCGGCGGCGAGGAGGCCGCCGAGGAGGACATCGCCGAGTCGACCACCCCGACCCGGGTGGCCCGCCGGCCGCGGCTCGGCGACCCCGGAGTCGTCGTCCGCGGCGTCGACGACGTCTGGGTCAAGCTCGCCCGGTGCTGCACCCCGGTCCCCGGCGACCCGATCATCGGCTTCGTCACCCGGGGCAGCGGCGTCTCGGTCCACCACGGGGACTGCCAGAACGTCTCCGGCCTGCGCGCCGAGCCCGACCGGATCGTCGACGTCGAGTGGGCGCCGAGCTCGGGGAGCGTCTTCCCCGTGCAGATCCAGGTCGAGGCGCTTGACCGGAACAGGCTCCTCTCGGACGTCACCCGGGTGCTGTCCGACAGCCACGTGAACATCCTCGCCGCCAACGTCCAGACCAGCCGGGACCGGGTGGCCATCTCCCGGTTCACCTTCGAGATGGCCGACCCGGCCCACCTCGACCACGTGCTCTCGGCCGTGCGCCGCGTCGAGGGCGTCTTCGACGTCACGCGCGTCACCGGCTCGTCGATGCGACCGGAGTGACTCCGGTGGCCGGGCGCCGACAGCGCCCGGCCCCGCACCCGTCGGACTGCACCCGTCGGGCTGCACCCGTCGGGCTGCGCCTCTCAGGCGAAGTCGGCGGGCGAGAACTCCTTCGGCTCGACGAGCACGAGCCAGTTGCCGGTGTTGTCGCGCATGACGGCCTCGACGCCGTAGGGCCGGTCGGCCGGCTCCTGGAGGAACGTGACGCCCTTGGCCACGAGGTCCTCGTAGGTCTTGCGGCAGTCGTCGACCGTGAGGCCGAGCCCGCCCATCTCACCCTTCTCGAGCTGGCGCCGGTAGAACACCGCGGCCTCCTCGCTCAACGGCGGCCCCGGCGTCATGAGCGTGACCTGGATCTCCGGCTGGCTCGGGTGGCTGACGGTCACCCAGCGGAAGCCCTCACCCATGGTCACGTCGGTGTTCGGGAGGAACCCCAGGACGTCGACGTAGAAGTCGCGGGTCGCGTCCTGGTCGAGGCAGTAGACGGTCACGAGGGAGATGTTCGCAATCATGGCGACGACGCTACGGCGCCGGCCCCGCCGATGGCTTCTCCCCGATTGCTCGGGACGTCCCCTGCAGGTCGAGCACACCGCGCATGAACAGCCAGCAGCCGGGGACGTGAGCCCCGCCGTGGTGCGCGGCCCAGCGGTCGCGGTAGGCCGTGGGAGGCATCCCGACGAGCGCGGTGAACCGGGACGAGAACGACCCCAGGCTCGTGAAGCCGACCGTCGTGCAGATCTCGGTGACCGTGAGGTTCGCGTTCCGCAGGAGGTCCTGGGCACGCTCGATCCGGCGCCGCGACAGGTAGCGCATCGGCGTCTCGCCGTAGGTCGCCTCGAACGCCCGCACGAAGTGGAACCGGGAGACGCCGGCCACGGCCGCCAGGGCGGTGAGGTCGAGCTCGCTCGCGTAGTGCCGGTCCACGTGGTCCCGCGCCCGACGCAGGTGCGGCAGCAGCCCGAGCGGCACCGGCCGGCGCGGCGGGCGCGCCGTGTCGGTGACCTGCTGCTGCCGGGCCGGCATGACCGCCACCCTACGGCGGGGCGGTCACGAGCGGCCCGGCCGGCCGGCTGCCGCAGGCCTGGCGGGCGGACTCCACACCCGTCGCCCAGCCGAGGACGGTCGACCGCGCGGCCTCGACGCCCCGGCAGCCGCTGAGCCGCTCGAGATGCACGAGGACGTCCCGAGGGTCGAGGTCGACCGCGGCGGCGAGCCGGTGCAGCAGCGTCAGCGCCTGGCCCGGCGGCAGGCCGCGCGCGACGTCCGCGGCGGCCCGGGCCGGCACGGTCACCGTGACGCCGGCGACGACCTCGAGGTCCCCGGCGGGCAGCCGGGCCTCGTGGACGACGACGAGGTCGGTGCCCGCCCGGCCGCGGCGCACCGGGAGTGCCACGTGCAGCCGGTCCGGCGGGTCGCCGCCGGCGTGCAGCCAGACTGCGTCCGGCCCGTAGACCGCGGCCCCGGCGGCGAGCAGCCGCGGCGGCAGCAGCATGCCGGCCGCGGTGGCGCGCACCTCCCGGTCGTCCGGCTCGAGCAACGAGACGTGCACGTCGCCGACGACGCGGCGGAGCAGCCCGTCGGAGGTGAGGCGGGCGAGGTCGCGGGCGTCGTCCGCGGTCGTGGGGCGCATGAACCTGGTGTGCATGCGTCCCACACTGCCGCGCCGGCACCCCGCTCCGCCGCCCCCGGCGCTGCCCCTGTGGACAACCCGGCCGGCTCACGGGCTTGTGGACGGGCCGGCCCCGGACACCCGCCCGGCCCCGACCCGTCCCGCGGTCCGCCCCGAGGGGCGGACCGGTCAGCCGCTGTACTCCTCGAGCGCCTTGCGGGCCTGCTCGAGCCACTCCTCGCGGGCCGCGATGGCCTGCTCGTGCTCGGTGACCTTGCGGGCGTCGCCGGCGGCCCGCGCCTTCTCGAGCTTCGTGCGCAGCCCGGCGATCGTCGTCTCGAGCTGGGTGACGGCGTCCTCGGCCCGGGCGCGGGCCTCGGGGTTCGTCCGCCGCCAGCGGTCCTGCTCGGCGTCCCGGACGGCCTGCTCGACGGCCCGGATCCGGCCCTCGACGCGGCCGATGTCGGCCCGCGGCACCTTGCCCGCGGCCTCCCAGCGCTCCTGGATCCCGCGCAGCGCGTTCTTGGCGGCCTGCAGGTCCGTGACCGGCAGCAGCGCCTCGGCCTCGACGAGGAGCGCCTCCTTGACCTCGAGGTTCGCCGAGAACTCCGCGTCGACCACGGACGAGGCCGCGGTCCGGGCCGCGAAGAACGCGTCCTGCGCGGCGCGGAACCGCACCCACAGCTCGTCGTCGTCCTTCTTCGACGCCCGGCCGGCCGCCTTCCAGCGGTCCATGAGGGTGCGGTAGGCGCCCGCCGTGGGGCCCCAGTCGGTCGACGTCGACAGCGCCTCGGCCTCGGCGACGAGCGCCTCCTTCGCGGCCTTGACCTGGGCCCGCTGCTCGTCGAGGGCCCCGAAGTGCTGGCGCCGCTTGCGGTCGAACGTCGTGCGCGCGTGCGAGAACCGCTTCCAGAGCTCGTCCTCGGTGTGCTTGTCGAGGCGGGCCTCCTTCTGGAGCCGCTTCCACTCGTCGAACAGCACCCGGAGCCGGTCGCCCGTCGTCTTCCACGGCATCCGCTCGGCGTCGACCGCGCTGAGCGTCTCGGCCTCCTCGACGAGCGTCGCGCGCTCGGCGGCGGCCTTGGCCTTCGCCTCGGCCTTCGCCTTGTCGGCCTCGGCCTTCTTGGCCTCGGCCAGCGGTGCGAGCGCGTCGAGGCGCGCGACGAGCGCGGCGAGGTCGCCCACGGCGTTCGACTGCGCGACGGCGTCCCGCAGCCGGGACACACCGGACTCGGCCTCGGGCCCGCTCACGTGCCCTGCCGCGATCCGCTGCTCCAGCAGCGTGATCTGCGCCGCCAGGTCGTCGAACTTACGGGCGAAGTAGGCCAGGGCCTCCTCGGGCGAGGCGCCCGGGTAGGACCCGACGGGCCGCTCGCCGTCCGCCGTCCGCACGTACACCGTGCCGTCGGCGTCGACCCGACCCCACTGCTCTGCGCTCACGATCACGCTTCCTGTTCGCATCCTGCTCGGTGCCCGCCCGGGTGGCGGGTACCGCAGTGCCGGGCCGCCTATCCCTGAGCGACCGCCGTCGAGGTGATGGACACCGCCCGCGCCGGGGCACCGTCGGTGCCGCCGCCGGTGACGCCGCCCGCGGCGACCTTCTCGACGACGTCCTGGCCGCCGGTCACCGTGCCCATGATCGTGTACCCGCCCGCGTTGTCGCTCGGGATGGTCGAGTCCTTGTACACGAGGAAGAACTGGCTGCCCATGCTGCTGCCGTTGCCGCCCTGGCGCGCCATCGCGATCGTGCCCGCCGGGTAGAGGTCGTCCTTGGGGGCGTTCTCGACGGGGCCGTAGGAGTAGCCGGGCCCGCCGGTGCCGGTGCCGGTCGGGTCGCCGCACTGGAGGACGAAGATGCCCTCCGTCGTGAGCCGGTGGCACGGGGTGTTGTCGAAGTAGCCCTTCTTCGCGAGGAAGACGAACGACGCGACGGCCTTCGGCGCCTTGGACCCGTCGAGCTCCATGAGGAGCGGGCCGCACGTCGTCTCCACCGTCACGGTGAACTTCTTGCCCTGGGCGTCGGCCTCGGAGGGGGCGGCGTCGAACGACTGCGCCTCACCGGCCTTCGCGGTCGGGTCCGGGCACGGGTTGTTCGTGTCCGCCGACGCGGACGGCGTGGCGCTCGCCGAGGCCGTCGGCGTGGCCGACGCGACCGGGTCGGTGCTGGAGCCGGAGTCGCGGGTGAAGAACATGACCCCGCCGACGACGAGGCCGACGGCGGCGATCGCGGACACGGCGGCGATGGTGTTGCGCCGGCGGGCCCGGCGGGCTGCCTGCTTCACGGACTGCTTCTGCTCCCACTTCTCGTACCGCTTGCGGGCGTAAGCCTTCTCGCGGCTGGTCGGCGACACTCGTGCTCCTCCTCGTCGGCGGCCGGGGACTGACCGGCCGCTCGGTGACCGGGCCAGTGTAGGTGCCAGCGTGTCGCGGATCGGCCGTTGCGGGAGACGTGGCGGGCCCGGCGCCCGAGACCGTGACCCCCGCGTGACCTGCGCAGTCGCGCGCAGAACCCGTTTCGGCCGCTCCGGGCGGGCTCGGTAGGCTTCCCGGGTGCTCGTGACCTCCTTCCCGGCCGCCGCCTTCGCGACGAACTGCTACGTCGTCGCGCCCGCGGCCGGCGAGGAGTGCCTCGTCGTCGACCCGGGGATCGGCGTCCTCGACACCCTCGCGGCCGTCCTCGCCGAGCACCGGCTGCGGCCCGCGGCGGTGCTCCTCACCCACGGCCACGCCGACCACGTCTACTCGGTGACCCCGGTCTGCGCGGGCAGCGGGGTGCCGGCGCTCGTCCACGGCGACGACCGGTACCGGCTCGCGGACCCCTTCGCGACGCTGGACCCGCAGTTGCTCGCGATGCTCGAGGCCCAGTTCGGCGCGAGCGCGACGTGGGCCGAGCCGAGCGACGTCCGCACCGTCGCCGACGGGGAGGTGCTCGACCTCGCCGGGCTGAGCGTCACGGTCTCGCACGCGCCGGGCCACACCGTGGGCTCGGTCATGTTCGCCCTCCCGGGCGTGCCCGACGACCTGGCGCCGGCCGTCGGCGCGACCTCGACGGTGGTGTCCGGGGACGTCCTGTTCGCCGGCAGCATCGGCCGCACCGATCTGCCCGGCGGGAGCATGCCCGCGATGCTCGCGTCCCTGCGGGACAAGGTCCTCACCCTCCCCGACGACGTCTACGTCCTCCCGGGGCACGGCCCGGCCACGACGGTCGGGCGCGAGCGCCGGACCAACCCCTACCTGCTCCAGGTCGCCGCCGAGCATCGGTGACGGACGGCGTCCGCGCGCCCGCCGTCCGTCGCCGTCCGCGCACCTGACGCCCCGCCCGACGACGCCCCGCAGACGACCAGGAGCGAGATCCCCATGGCACGACCCACCCCGCTGTCCGGCTTCCCGGAGTTCAGCCCGGCCGAGCGCATCGCCGAGCAGCGTGTCCTCGACACCCTGCGCGCGACCTTCGAGTCGTGGGGCTTCGCCTCGCTCCAGACCCGCGCCGTCGAGCCGATGGGCCAGCTGCTGCGCAAGGGCGAGATCGACAAGGAGGTCTACGTGCTGCGGCGGCTGCACGCCGACCCCGACGAGGAGCAGGACCCGGACCGCACGCTCGGCCTGCACTTCGACCTCACCGTGCCGTTCGCGCGCTACGTGCTGGAGAACAGCGGGAAGCTCCAGTTCCCGTTCAAGCGCTACCAGATCCAGTCCGTCTGGCGGGGGGAGCGGCCCCAGGAGGGCCGCTACCGCGAGTTCACCCAGGCCGACATCGACGTCGTCGGGGACGGCGAGCTGCCGTTCCACGCGGACGTCGAGATCGCCCAGGTCATGGCCGAGGCGATGGGCCGGCTGCCGCTGCCGCCGCTGCGCATGCAGATCAACAACCGCAAGCTCATCGAGGGCTTCTACCTCGGTGTCGGCGCGGCGGACGCGGCCGCGGTGATGCGCGCCATCGACAAGATCGACAAGCTGCCCGCGGACGCCGTCCGGGCGCTGCTCGTCGCCGAGGCCGGCCTCGACGGCGACCAGGCCGACCTGTGCCTGCGCCTGGCCGCGATCAGCGGCACCGACGCGTCGTTCGCCGACGAGGTGCGGGCGCTCGACGTCAAGCACCCGTTGCTCGACGAGGGCCTCGAGGAGCTCGTGCGGGTCGTCGAGGCGGTGGCCCCGCTCGCGACCGACCGGTTCGCCGCGGTCGCCGACCTGCGGATCGCGCGCGGGCTGGACTACTACACCGGCACGGTCTTCGAGACCCGGATGGTCGGCTTCGAGTCGCTCGGCTCGATCTGCTCCGGCGGCCGGTACGACTCGCTCGCCTCGGACGGCGCGCGGACCTACCCCGGCGTCGGCATCTCGCTCGGCGTCACGCGCACCCTGGCCCCGCTCTTCGCCCGGGGCGCGATCACGGTGTCCCGCTCGGTGCCGACCGTCGTCGTCGTCGCGCTCGCCGACGAGGATTCCCGGCCGGCGTGCCAGGCGGTCGCCGCGCAGCTGCGGGCCCGGGGGATGGCTGTCGAGGTGTCCCCGAGCGCGGCGAAGTTCGGCAAGCAGATCCGGTACGCCGACCGGCGCGGCATCCCCTTCGTCTGGTTCCCGCAGGACGACGGGACGCACCAGGTCAAGGACATCCGCTCCGGCGAGCAGGTCGCGGCCGACCCCGCGACCTGGATGCCGCCGGCCGAGGACCTGCAGCCGTCGGTGGTCGCCGGGTAGCGGGTCGCCTTGACGCTCGTTCGAACATCTGTTCGGATAGCGGCATGCGATGGGCGGGGCAGGCGGTGGGCACCGAGGACGGCGCCGCCCTGCCCGGCCTGCGGACCATCAAGGGCCTGCTGCGGACCGTGACCGCGGACGAGTTCCCCGGCGTGCGCTTCCACGAGGTCGCCGCCCGGAGCGCGCTCAACGCCGTCCCGGGTGCGTCGCAGATGCCCTTCCGGTGGACGGTCAACCCGTACCGGGGCTGCACGCATGCGTGCGTCTACTGCTTCGCCCGCGGCACCCATGCCTGGCTCGACCTCGACACCGGGACCGGGTTCGACACCGAGGTGGTCGTCAAGACCAACCTCGTCGACGTGCTGCGGCGCGAGCTCGCCCGGCCGTCGTGGGCGCGCGAGCACGTCGCGCTCGGCACGAACACCGACCCGTACCAGCGGGCGGAGGGCCGGTACCGGCTCATGCCGGGGGTGCTGCGCGCCCTCGCGGAGTCCGGGACGCCGCTGTCCGTCCTCACCAAGGGCACCCTGCTGCGCCGGGACCTGCCGGTGCTCGCGGAGGCGGCCCGCTCGGTGCCCGTCGGGCTCGGCGTCTCGCTCGCGATCCACGACGAGGCGCTCCACGAGAGCCTCGAGCCGGGGACGCCGTCGCCGCGCGCCCGGCTCGACGTCGTCCGGGCGGCGCGCGACGCCGGGCTGCCGTGCGGGGTGTTCCTCGCGCCGGTGCTGCCGTGGCTCACGGACTCCGTCGAGCACCTCGAGGCCGCACTGGCCCGGCTCGCGGAGGCCGGCGCGACCGGGGTGACGGTCGTCCCGCTGCACCTGCGGCCCGGGGCCCGGGAGTGGTTCCTCGCCTGGTTGGCCCGCGAGCGCCCGGACCTCGTGCCGCGCTACCGCGAGCTCTACGGGCGCGGCGCGTACGCGTCGAAGGAGTACCGGCTCTGGCTCGGCGCCCGGGTCCGCCCGCTCCTGCGCAGGTACGGGCTCACGCCGCCCGGCAACCTGCGCGGCATCCCCGGGGACGACGAGGGGGAGTACCCGGCGGGCAGCATGCCCGGCGCCGGTGCCGGCACCGTGGCTGCTGGTGCCGGTGCCGCGAGCGGCGGGGCCCCGCCGCCGGACGGCACAGCCGAGCAGCTGACGATCCTGTGAGCCGCGGCCGGGCGTGATCCTCGTCATTGTCCGTTGGTGAGGTCCGTGACAGGTTGGCGGCATGACCGACTCGTCCACCCGGGTCCCGGACGGCCGGCTCCGGTCCGGGCTGCGCCGTGCCGCGGCCCTGATCGTGGTCGTCCTCGCGGTGTCCGTCCTCGCGTCCTGCTCCCGGGCCGGTGCCGACGCCGTCGCGTTGCGCGGCTCGACGACGACGGACGGCAGCGGCGCGGTCG
>JACRAB010000293.1 GCA_016213575.1 Actinomycetota bacterium | reverse complement strand
TGCCGGGGCGCAGGCCCCGCGCGCGGGCGGCGGCCCGGGCCCGGTTGAGCGCGGCCTTCACGGCGTCGGGCCCGGAGTCGTCGTCCGCGTCGTCGGCGCCGCCGGCGGTACCGGTGCCCGCCGGCGCGGGCAGCCGGACGTCGTCCGGTGCGTCGTCCGCGACCTGCTCGCGCGCCGAGGGCTCGAGCGGCAGCCGGCCCGCCGGCGTCCCGTCGTCCTGCTCGTCGGGGTGCCGGCGGTCAGCGGACACGGCGCACCTCGCCCGCCATGACGTCGACCCGCGCCCCCTCGAGCGCCTCGGGGACGTCCTGCGGCACGGCCGCGGTCACGAGGACCTGCTCGGCACCCGCGACGAGCTCGGCGAGCCGGTCCCGGCGGCCCACGTCGAGCTCGGCGAAGACGTCGTCGAGGATGAGCACCGGCTCGCCGTCGCCGTCCGACCCGATGTCGGCCCGGAGCAGCTCGTACGACGCCAGGCGCAGCGCGAGCGCCAGCGACCAGGACTCGCCGTGCGAGGCGAACCCCTTCGCCGGGAACGGCCCGAGCGAGATGACGAGGTCGTCGCGGTGCGGGCCGACGAGGCTCACCCCGCGCTCCAGCTCCTGGTTGCGCACCTTCGCGAGCGCCTCGAGCAGCCGGGCCTGGAGCAGCTCGCGGCCGGGGGCGTCCTCAGGGGTGATGTCGTCGCCGAGCGAGGACTTGTACGCCAGGCCCGCCGCACCCTGCCCCGCCGAGACCTGCTCGTACGCGGTCGCCACGAACGGGGCGATGGAGTGCACGAGCTTGAGCCGACCGGCGAGGATGTCGGCCCCGACCGTCGCGAGGTGGGTGTCCCAGACGTCGAGGGTGCGGACGTCGCCGTGGCCGGCCTTGATCGTGCGCCCGGCCGACTTGAGCAGGGCGTTGCGCTGCCGGAGCACGCGGTCGAAGTCGGACCGGACGCCGGCGTACCGCGGGGCGCGGGCGACGAGCAGGTCGTCGAGGAAGCGGCGACGGGTGTCGGGGTCGCCCTTGACGAGGGCGAGGTCCTCGGGGGCGAAGAGCACCGTCCGCAGCAGGCCGAGCACCTCGCGCGCCCGCGGCACCGGGGAGCGGTTGATCCTGGCCCGGTTCGCCGCCCCCGGGACGATCTCGATCTCGACGAGGTTCGACCGCCCGCCGCGCTCGACCGCCGCC
Organism: Actinomycetota bacterium; assembly: GCA_016213575.1. Lineage (GTDB taxonomy): Bacteria > Actinomycetota > Actinomycetes > Actinomycetales > Kineosporiaceae > R-H-3. Next base: position 7,672 of record JACRAB010000293.1, on the reverse strand, counting down.
CGGACGACGGCCCGCTGGGCGCCCAGGCGGACGAGCGGGGCGTCGTTCGTCACCCGGTGGCTGCCGAGGGTGGCGACGTAACCGACCGCCTCGACGAGGTTCGTCTTGCCCTGGCCGTTCGGACCCACGAGTGCCGTCACGCCCGGCTCGAGCGGGAGCTCGGCGGTCGCGTAGGAGCGGAAGTCCCCGAGGGACAGGTGGGTCAGGTGCACGTCAGGATGCCGTCCGGGCGCAGGCGGGATGGTCCTCGCATCCTGTCACGCGCCCCTCCTGCGGGCTCGTCCTCTGGTGGGTTCTCGACGACAAAGCGCGCTTTTGACGTGCGTGCCCCACCAGAGGACGGGCCGGGGCGGTCAGGAGGTCGAGCCGGCGCCCGAGGTGGGGCCGGCGGAGGTGACCGCGTGGCCGCCGAACTGGTTGCGCAGGGCGGCGACGGCCTTCATCGCGGGGGAGTCGTCCTGGCGCGAGGAGAACCGGGCGAACAGGGCCGCGGTGATCACCGGCATCGGGACGGAGTTCGCGATGGCTTCCTCGACGGTCCAGCGGCCCTCGCCCGAGTCGTTGACGTAGCCGCGGATCTGGGCCAGCTCGGGGTCGTCCTCGAGGGCCTTGACGAGCAGGTCGAGGAGCCAGGAGCGGACGACGGTGCCCCGGGTCCACGCCTTGAAGCACCCGTGGACGTCGGTGACGATGTCCTTCGCGGCGAGCAGCTCGTAGCCCTCGGCGTACGCCTGCATGAGGCCGTACTCGATGCCGTTGTGGACCATCTTCGCGTAGTGCCCCGCGCCGACCGGGCCGGCGTGCACGAAGCCCTCCTCGCGGGGGCCCTCCGGGCGCAGCGCGTCGAAGACCGGCATCGCGCGCTCGACGTCCGTGGCGTCGCCGCCGACCATGAGGCCGTAGCCGTTCTCGAGGCCCCAGACGCCGCCGCTCACGCCGCAGTCGAGGTACCGGACGCCCTTCTCGGCGAGCAGCGCGGCGTTCACGGTGTCGTCGGTGAAGCGGGAGTTGCCGCCCTCGATGACCATGTCGCCCTCGGAGAGCACCTCGGAGAGGGCCTTGACGGTGGCCGTCGTCGGGTCGCCGGACGGGACCATGATCCAGACGATCCGTGGTGCCGGCAGGGTCGCCACCATCGCCGCGAGCGACTCCGCGTCGCTGACGTCGGGGTTGCGGTCGTAGCCGGTGACCTCGATGCCGCCGTTGCGCAGGCGGCTGCGCATGTTGCCGCCCATCTTGCCGAGGCCGACGAGTCCGATGTGCACGCTGTCTCCCGAAGTCACGAGATGCCACTGGTGGGGGTGGTGGAGGTGATCGTTGGGCGGCGACCACCTTGCCACTGCGGCCCCTGCCCGGCAGGTCGGCACGCCCGAGCGGGGAGTGCGTCGTCCGGTGGACCGCCCCCGGCGGCAGTGGCGGGGAGAGCTGGAACGGGTGTTCCGCGAACGGTCGTTCGCTCGCGGTGGTGCTCGTGCGGTGCTGGTCGTGCGGTGCTGCTCCGGCCGGTCAGCCGGCGAGGCGGACCGGCATGATCAGGTACCGGTAGGTCTCGTCGTCGTCGCCCTCGGCCTCGGCCTGGCCGGAGATGACGGCCGGCTTCTGCGCCTGCGTGAACGAGAGCCGGGCGTACGGCGTCGTCAGCGCGCCGAGCCCGTCGAGCAGGAACTGCGGGTTGAAGGCGATCGAGATCTCCTCGCCGGTGAGCGTGCACTCGACGGCCTCGGAGGCCTGCGCGTCCTCGCCCTGACCGGCCTCGAGGGTGACCACGCCGTCGGTGAAGCCCAGCCGCACGGGGGTGTTCCGCTCGGCGACGAGGGCGACGCGGCGGACGGCCTCGATGAGCGCGTGGGTGTCGACGACGGCGTGCGTCGGGGACTCGGCGGGGAACAGCGAACGGACCTTCGGGTACTCGCCGTCCACGAGCAGGGACGTCGTCCGGCGGCCCGCGGCCTCGAAGCCGATGAGCTCGGTGCTGCCGCCGGTGGACAGCGCGAGGTTGACGTCGCCCGCGGCACCGAGCGCCTTGGAGACCTCGGAGAGGGTGCGGGCCCGGACCAGCGCCACGGTGCTGACGCCCGGGGTGGACGGCCGCCACGGCAGGGTGCGCATCGCGAGCCGGTACCGGTCGGTCGCGAGCAGCGTGACGACGTCGCCCTCGATCTCCATCCGGACGCCGGTGAGGATCGGGAGCGTCTCGTCCCGGCTCGCGGCGATCGTCACCTGGGCGACGGCGTGGGTGAACACGTCGCCCGCGATGGCGCCGGTGCCCTCGGGCATCGCCGGCAGCGTCGGGTACTCGTCGACCGGCATCGTCAGCAGCGTGAACCGGCTCGCCCCGCAGGTGAGCGAGACCCGGGAGCCGTCGGTCGAGACGTCGACCGGCTTGCCGGGCAGCGATCGGGAGATGTCGGCGAGGAGCTTGCCGCTCACGAGCACGGTGCCGCCGTCGGAGACCTCGGCCGGGACCTCGACACGGGCGGACACCTCGTAGTCGAAGCTCGACAGCCGCAGGACGCCCTCGGGGTCGGCCTCGAGGAGCAGGCCGGCGAGCACGGGGACCGGCGGCCGGCTCGGCAGCGCACGCGCCGCCCAGGTCACCGCGTCCGCCAGGACGTCTCGTTCCACCCGGAACTTCACGCCGAACCCGCCTCTCGTCCGTACCCGGTCACTGCCGCCGCCGCGTCTGTGCCGACGGAGGTCCCACGTGCGGTGGGGCCTCGTGGTTCCCGATGACGGACCGCTGGGGAAGGACCGGGGTGGTCCGGGGGCGACCTCACCGGCACTTGGGGCACCGGCAGTCGGCGGTCGGGGTCGAACGGCGTGCATCGACGCGGATGCAGGGCACGACAGTACGCGAGTCCGGGGGTGGGCGTGAACCGGACGACGCACCTGGTCCGCGGGGTGGCCGGGGGTCGTGGCCGGGAGGTGAACGAGGGTTCGCTCAGGGTCCGCCCGGGGCTCGCTCGGGAGGGATCGGGGAACTGTGGGTGGATGTCGAGAGAGGAATTGACTCTTCAGGGTTTGTCATAGCGCCTGTGGATCCTGTGGAGAACGGTCGTTCGCGCAGGTCGCGTCGTGAGTGGCCTGTCGACGGACTGAGGACGACGAGGGGTCGAACGGGGGACGTCCCGTGGACGACGCCGGCCCGTTCGCAGAGCCCGGTTCTTGTCATGCACTTTGACCATGGCGCCGGTCCACAGGCGAGGCGGGGATGTCCACCGATATCCACAGGTTGTCCACCGGCCTGTGGGTTGTGCGGCTGCAACGATTACCGTCCGGCAGTTATCCGTCGGTGATGCGGGCATCGCGCTGTGTCCACAGAGTTGTCCCCACGCTGTGTACGAAACCGGGCACTTGACGTGCGGCGTGTACTGAAAGTGGTTTGGCGGGCACTCAGAGATATGTTCTTGTGCACATATATCCGAGATGTCCATATGCACTCGTGACTGTCATCGTGGGGTACGGCCACCCTGTGGACTGTGGACAAACCCTGGGGACAGTCGCCGTCCGTCGTCCTGGCCTGCACTTCGTCCGAATTCGGCGACTCGCGCGGTCTCTCCGGATGACGTCGAGTTACCCACACGCCCTGTGGACAAAGCCTGTGGACGACGTGACTGGAGTGCTCAGGAGGGGCAGCCGGTGCACGCGGGGGCCTGGCCGCGTGCGGGCAGCGCAGCACCGCCGGCGGCCCCGGGAGGGGCGCCGGCGGCGTGCAGGCGGGTGAACCAGGGGTGACGCGGGCTCAGCCGCGCGAGGTCTGCTTGATGCGGTTCGTGAGCTCGGTGACCTGGTTGTAGATCGAGCGCCGCTCGGCCATGAGGTGCCGGATCTTGCGGTCGGCGTGGATCACCGTCGTGTGGTCGCGGCCGCCGAACTGCTGGCCGATCTTCGGCAGCGACAGGTCGGTCAGCTCCCGGCACAGGTACATGGCGATCTGGCGGGCGTTGACGAGGACCCTGGACCGGGAGGAGCCGCAGAGGTCCTCCATCGTCAGCCCGAAGTAGGCCGACGTCTGGGCCATGATCGTCGCGGCCGTGATCTCCGGGGTGTCGTCCGCCGGGATGAGGTCCTTGAGGACGATCTCCGCGAGCGACAGGTCGACCTGCTGCCGGTTGAGGCTGGCGAACGCCGTGACACGGATGAGCGCGCCCTCGAGCTCGCGGATGTTCGTGGAGATCTTCGAGCCGATGTACTCGAGGACGTCGTCGCGCACCTGGAGCCGCTCGCCGATGGCCTTCTTCCGGAGGATGGCGATCCGGGTCTCGAGGTCGGGCGGCTGGACGTCGGTGATGAGGCCCCACTCGAACCGGCTGCGCATCCGCTCCTCGAAGCCGGACAGCAGCTTCGGCGGCAGGTCGGACGTGATGACGACCTGCTTGTTCGCGTTGTGGAGCGTGTTGAACGTGTGGAAGAACTCATCCTGGGACTGCACCTTGCCCTGGAGGAACTGGATGTCGTCGATGAGGAGCACGTCGACGTCGCGGTACCGGCGCTGGAACGAGCTCGCCTTGTCGTCGCGGATGCTGTTGATGAAGTCGTTGGTGAACTCCTCGGAGTTCACGTACCGCACCCGGACCCCCGGGTAGAGGCTGTGCGCGTAGTGGCCGATCGCGTGGAGCAGGTGGGTCTTGCCCAGCCCGGACTCGCCGTAGACGAAGAGCGGGTTGTACGCCTTGGCCGGGGCCTCGGCGACCGCGACCGCCGCGGCGTGCGCGAACCGGTTGCTCGCACCGGGGACGAAGTTCTCGAACGTGTACTTCGGGTTCAGCCGCGCCGGCTCGGAGGCCTGCCGCGGGTTCGAGGAACGACCGGTGCCGGGGCGGGCGAGCTCGCCGGGCTCCAGCTCGGGGTGCGCGAGCTCGGGGTAGGCGAACGTCGGCTCGTCACGGTGGACCGGGGCGACCCCGGCCGGCGCCGTGTAGCCGTTCGACGTGCTCGTGCCGTTCGTGCCCTCGTAGGAACGGACGTCGATGACGCCGTCGATGCCGTAGCTGCGGCTCGGGCCGAGCCGGCCGGTGTCGTCGAGGTCGTCCGTGCCGCGGGCGGTGGCGAGGCCGCCGGTCGAGGGGCCGCCGTCCGGCCCGCTCGTCGCCGGGTTCGAGGTCTCCGCGGGGCCGCCGGCCAGGCTCGGGTCGACCGTGACCGCCAGCCGGACGGGCCGGCCGAGCTCGGCCGAGAGGGCGTCGGTGATCGTCTCGCGCATGCGCTGCTCGAGCAGGCCCTTGGTGAGCTCGTTCGGGGCGGCGAGCAGTGCCGTGCCGTCGAGGAGGCCGACGGGGCGGGTGAGGCGGACGAACGCGCGCTGCTGCGGCGTCACCCCGGCGGCGTCGAGGGCCTCGAGCGCACGGAGCCAGATCACCGGGAAGTCTTCCGGGGACGTCGTCACCGTTGAACACCTGCCTCTTGCGTCACGAACGGGTCCTCTCGGTCCACACAGTTGTCCACATCCTGTGTACGAGAGCCGTCGTGCCAGGCCTCAAGGGTGGTCCGGCGACGCTCTCCGACGGGAAATACCGTGTGGATCGGTCGCCAGTCCCCGTGTGTGCGGCCTTCGCGCAACTCACCGATGATGTTCACCGGCGTGTCGCACGCTCCCGAGACCAGCACCACAGGACCATAGCCTGTTGGCCTTGCTTCCGTGACCCGGACAGGGATCCTACTCTGCGTGGTGTAGAGGCTACGCACAGTTCGCAACGTTGCTCGTGCATTGCCTGCGCACGGCCCGTCGGCGCTCAGTTTGACCCTGTGCTGCGCCGCGCCGTACCGTGTTGAGGCTTGACAGCGACAGGTGACCGCTGCCCGGAGACGGGTCCGCGATCCTGTCTTCCCCCGATGTTCCCGAGGCAGCTGTTCTGCCCCTCCGGCAGACGATCCGGCGCCCGGGCCCGTACGCAACGACTGTGGAGTACTCAGGTGAGCAAGCGGACGTTCCAGCCGAACAACCGGCGTCGGGCGAAGACCCACGGCTTCCGGCTGCGCATGCGCACCCGTGCGGGCCGCGCCATCCTGGCCGCGCGTCGGCGCAAGGGCCGCGACGAGCTCTCCGCCTGACGCGGACGGGCCGGCAGACGCCCGTGCTGCCCGCGCCGCACCGGATGCGAGCCGGCACCGACGTCGAGGCAGCCGTCCGGCGCGGACGGCGGGCCGGGAGTCCGCGCGTCGTCGTCCACACCTCGACCTCGACCGTCGCTGACGGTCCGCGGGTCGGTTTCGTCGTGTCCAAGGCCGTCGGCGGGTCCGTCGTCCGGCACCGGGTGGCCCGTCGCCTGCGGGAGACGGTCCGGCCGCACCTCGCTGTGATCCCTGCGGACCGGCTCGTCGTGGTGCGCGCCCAGCCGGCCTCGGCCACGGCGTCGTACGCCGAGCTCGAGGCCGACGTCGCCCGGCTCCTGGGGCGGCTGGGCGTCGTCCGGGCCGCGGCACCGGACCGGGCAGCGGGTGGTGCGCCGTGAGCGGATCGGCTGAGCGACCCCCGGCGCGCAAGGCTCAGGCCTTGCGTCGACTCCTCGGGGTCGCCTGCCGGTTCGTCGTCGGGCTGCCGGCCCTGCTGCTGCGCGGGTTCTTCCGGTTGTGGCAGCTGCTTGTCTCCCCGACCTACGGCGACGTCTGCCGCTTCTACCCGTCGTGCTCCGCGTACGGCGTCGAGGCGGTCCGCACCCACGGGGCCCTCAAGGGTGGTTGGCTGGCGCTGCGCCGCATCGGTCGTTGCCACCCGTGGAACCCCGGCGGCGTCGACCCCGTTCCTCCTGCCGGCGGCCGTCGCGGTGCTGCGCACCTGTGCGCGTCGTCCGACGGCGCCCCCGACATCGGACTGTCGTCCCGACAGGCCACGTGACCCGAGGACACCATGATCGACTTCTTCACGTCCCTGCTGCGACCGCTCGAGCTCGCGGTCGCGTACATCATGGTCGGGTTCCACTCGGCGCTCACCACCATCGGCATGGACCCGGCGTCCGGGTGGACGTGGGCACTGTCGATCGTCGGCCTCGTGGTCGTCATCCGGATCCTGCTCATCCCGCTGTTCGTCAAGCAGATCAAGGCGTCGCGCGGGCTGCAGCTCATCCAGCCCGAGATGAAGAAGATCCAGGAGAAGTACAAGGGCAGGACCGACCAGGCGTCCCGGCAGGCGATGAGCCAGGAGACGATGGCGCTCTACCGCGACACGGGGACGAACCCGCTCGCGTCGTGCCTGCCGATCCTGCTCCAGTCGCCGATCTTCTTCGCCCTGTTCCGGGTGCTCAACGGGATCGGCCAGGGCAAGGCGATCGGCCCGCTCGACGCCGGGCTCGTCAAGCAGGCGGACGACGCGACGCTGTTCGGCGCCCAGATCTCCGACACGTTCCTCAAGGCCGACGGCAACATCAACGTCCAGATCCTCACCGTCGTCCTCATCATCCTCATGTCGGCGTCGACGTTCACGACCCAGCGCCAGCTGATGATGAAGAACATGCCGGCGTCGGCGCTGGACAACCCGTTCGCGCAGCAGCAGAAGATCCTGCTCTACGTCTTCCCGGTGATCTTCGCCGTGTCGGGCGTCAACTTCCCGATCGGTGTCCTCATCTACTGGCTCACGACGAACGTCTGGTCGATGGGTCAGCAGTTCTACGTCATCCGCCGGATGCCCGCCCCGGGCTCCCCCGCCGCGAAGGCGCTCGAGGAGCGCCGCCGGCGC
>JACRAB010000292.1 GCA_016213575.1 Actinomycetota bacterium | reverse complement strand
GGCGCACGCCGGGCGCGAATGCCCCGGGGACCGGGTCATCCGCGCCGACGGCCCGTGGACGGGGAGCCTCAGAAGCGGACGCTGCCCGAGCAGGTGGCGCCGGTGACGAGGTTCGTCGCCTTGGCCGAGATGACGTCGGTGCCCTTGAGGTTGGTGACGACCTTGCGGACGTGAAACACGCCGGCGACGGTCTTCTTCGTCGTGTTCACCCGGGTGATGCCGTTGTCCTTGATGACGACCTTCCAGCGCTGGCCGGACCGGGCCTCGACCTCGTACTCGATCTCGATCTTGCCGTTCTCCGGGCCCGCCTTGAGCTTCCAGGAGCCGCTCGGCGAGCAGGCGCCGCGCTTCTCGACGCGGCCGGCCTTGGCGTCGGCGGGGCCGGCGGCGAGGACGCCGCCCGCGAGCAGGGCGACCGCGACGGCACCGGCGGCGCCGGCGCGGGCGGTGCGACGAGGGGATCGGGTGGTGGACATGCAGGCCTCCAGGACCTTCGACGGGACTCCCCCGGGGGAGCGGGGGCCGGGGCGCTGGTCGCCGCGGCGGCACTCGAAGCCTGCGGCCGCCGCGGGGCAGGTTGCGAGAGGGACTTCCGGGCTACTCCGTACGGGCGTCACGGAGGGCACGGGTGCTAGCACCAGCACCCCGGAACCTGCCCCTTCGGCCAACGACCGTTCGGGCAAGGACGACCAGGCCACCTGGCCGCACGGGCCCCCGCGGCCTGGCACGATCAGCAGGTGCCGAAGACGCTCCGCGCCCCGTCGTGGCGCCCGCTCGCCGTCCTGCTCGCCGCCGCCGGGGTGACGCACGTCGTCGCCCCGCAGATCTTCGAACCGCTCGTCCCGCGCCGGCTCGGCCCGCCGCGCCCGTGGGTGCTCGGGTCCGGCGTCGCGGAGGTCGCCTGCGCGGCCGGCCTGCTGCACCCCCGGACCCGCCCGCTCGCCGCCCGGGCGACCGCGGCGCTGTTCGTCGGCGTCTTCCCCGGCAACGTGCAGATGGCGGTCACGGCCCTGCGCTCGCACAAGGCCGGGCCGGTCTACCGCGCCGTCACGCTCGCCCGGCTGCCGCTCCAGGTCCCGCTGGTGCGCTGGGCTGTACGTGTCGGACGTGAGGGTTAGTGTCTTCGATGTGACTGCCACCACACTCACTGACCAGAACTTCACCGACCAGGACTTCGCCGCGCTCACCGACCCGCTCCGGGGTGAGCTGACCGCGCACTGCTACCGCATGCTCGGCAGCCTCCACGACGCCGAGGACCAGGTGCAGGAGACCTACCTGCGCGCCTGGCGGGCGTTCTCCCGCTTCGAGGGCCGGTCGTCGGTGCGGACGTGGATGTACCAGATCGCGACGAACACCTGCCTCACCGCGCTCGAGCAGCGCAGCCGCCGCCCCATGACGACGGGCCTGGGCGCACCGGCGTCCGACCCGCTCGGCCCCCTCGAGGCACGTCCCGAGGTGCCGTGGCTCGAGCCGGTGCCGGACGCGCTCGTCACCTCCCCGGGCGCCGACCCGGCCGCGGTCGCCACGACGAAGGACAGCGTCCGGCTCGCCCTCGTCGCCGCCCTGCAGTTCCTCACCCCGCTGCAGCGCGCCGTGCTCATCCTGCGGGACGTCCTCGCGTTCAGCGCCGCCGAGACCGCGCAGATGCTCGAGATCTCCGTCGCCTCGGCGAACAGCGCCCTCCAGCGCGCCCGGGCGGGGCTCGCCCGGCACCCGCGCACCGGGGACGGCGCCTGCGTCGACGCGCTCGACGAGCGCTGCCGGGGCCTGCTCGAGCAGTACATGGCCGCCTTCGAGCGGTACGACACCCGGGCCCTCGGCGTCCGGCTCAAGGACGACGCGACGTGGGAGCTGCCGCCGGTCACCGGCTGGTACCGGGGCGCCGAGCCGATCGCGGCGCTGATCGGCACCCAGTGCCCCGCCGAGCGACCGGACGACATGAAGATGCTCGCCGTCGAGGCCAACGGGCAGCCGGCCTGCGCGATGTGGATGGTCGGGCCGGACGGCGTCCACCGCGCCTTCCAGCTCCACGTGCTGGACGTCGTCGAGGCCGGGGACGGCACGGTCGGGGTCGCGCACGTCTCGGCCTTCTTCGACACCGCGCTCTTCGACGCGTTCGGGCTGCCCCAGGTGTGGCCGGACGACGCGGAGCGGGCCGCGGCCCTGCCACCGGGCGGTCACCCGCTCAACCCGCACCACCGGCCCTGACGCGACGCGGCGCCGGCCCCCCGTGGCGGGGGCCGGCGCCGGGTCGTGGTGGACCGGGTCCGCAGGGTCAGCGCGCGACGACGAGGTCGCGCTCGGCCTGCCGCTCGCCGTAGTGCCGCACGAGCATCGACACGTCGATGATGAGCGCGACGTCGCCGTTGCCGAGGATCGTCGCACCGCCGATCCCGTTGACGTGGCCGAAGAGCATGCCCAGCGGCTTGATGACGGTCTGGAACTCCCCGACGAGGGCGTCGACGACGAGCCCGACCTTCATGCCGGCGTACTCGACGACGACGACGTTCTCGCGGCGCGGGCGCTCCCCGTCGATGCCGAACAGCGACCGGAGCCGGATGAACGGCAGCACCTCCCCGCGCAGGTCCATGCAGTCGCGCAGGTCGCTGTTCGGCGGCAGCTCGACGCACTCGATGACGCGGTCGAGCGGCACGACGTACGACGCGCTGCCGACCCCCACGAGGAAACCGTCGATGATCGCGAGCGTGAGCGGCAGCCGGATCCGCATGGTGCAGCCGACGCCGACCTTGCTCTCCACCTCGATCATCCCGCGCAGCGCCGTGACGTTGCGCTTGACGACGTCCATCCCGACACCGCGGCCCGACAGGTCGGAGACCTGGGCCGCGGTCGAGAAGCCGGCCTCGAAGATGAGCTGGTAGATGTCCTGCTCGGACAGCGAGGCGCCGGCCTCGACGAGACCGCGCTCGACGGCCTTCGCGAGCACCTTCTCCGGGTCGATGCCGCCGCCGTCGTCCGACACCTCGATGACGATGCTGCCAGAGTCGTGGTACGCGTTGAGCCGCAGCGTGCCGCGGGCCGGCTTGCCCCGCTCGGCCCGGACCTCGGCCGACTCGATCCCGTGGTCCATCGAGTTGCGGACCAGGTGCATGAGCGGGTCGCCGATCTGCTCGACCAGGGCCTTGTCGACCTCGGTCTCACCGCCGGAGATGACCAGGGCGATGTCCTTGCCGAGGTCGGCGCTCACGTCGCGGACGACGCGCTGGAAGCGGCTGAACGTCGTCCCGATGGGCACCATCCGCAGCTGGAGGGCGCTGTCGCGGACCTCCTCGACGAGGCGCATGAGCTCGCTGATCGAGGCGAGCAGCGTCTCGTCGCCGTTCGTCGTGGCGTGCAGGCCGGCGCCGGCACCGGCGATGACGAGCTCGCCGACGACGTCGATGAGCCGGTCGAGCCGCAGCGCGTCGACACGGATGCTCCGCGCCTCACGGGCCGCGCCCGCGGCGGCCTGGCCCGCGGGGGCAGCGGCGGCGGTCTTCGCCGCCGGCGTCTTCGCCGTCGGGGCGACCGTCTTCGCGACCGGGGCCGGGGGGTCCGCCGCAGCGGTCCCGCCCGTCCGGCTCTGGGCCGGGACGGCGGCGACCGCGGCCGGGGCC
>JACRAB010000302.1 GCA_016213575.1 Actinomycetota bacterium | reverse complement strand
GTGCCGACCGGGTGGCGGTGGAGCAGGACGACGTCGGCCGGGTACGGCCACGGGCCGGGCACCGGCTCGACCGGGTCCAGCCCCACGCCGACGACGAGGTCCGCCTGCTCGAGCAGCGCGGCCTCGATCCGTGCCCCGGTGAACAGCCCCGCGTAGCCGTGCCACGACTCGGGGACAGCGCCCTTGGCCTGGTACGTCGTGAGCACCGGGCTGCCGACGGCGTCGAGGACGGCGTGCAGCGGGGCGCCGAGGTCGGCGGCGTCCAGCCCGACGACGACCACGGGCCGCCGGGCCCGGGCGAGCACGGCCCGGACGTCGTCCGGGCCCTGACCGTCGGGACGGCCGCCGGGGCTGTCATGAGCACGGGCCGGCCCGACGACGGGGTCCCCGGGCACGGACGGGTCGAGCGCCAGGTGGACGGCGCCGGCCGGGGGCCGCCGCGCGAGCGCGGCCGCGGCCATGACGTCCTCGTACGGCGCCCGGGAACCGAGCAGACCGCTCCACCGGGTCAGCGGCGCCGACATCGCCACCTGGTCGAGCCGCTGGTGGGCGGTCCGGTCCGCCTGGGCCTGCGGGACCGTGTCGCTCAGCAGGAGCAGCGGGTAGCGGTCCAGGCTCGCCTGGGCCAGGCCGTTCACGGCGCTCGTCACGCCCGGCCCGCGGGTGACGACGGCGGCGCCGACCGTGCCCGTGAGCCGCCCGTGGACGGCCGCCATGACGCACGCGGCGGACTCGGTGTGCGCGAGCACGAAGTCGAGCCCCAGAGCGGCGGCGGCGTCGATGAGCTCGAGGTTCGCGCCGCCGCCCGGCACGCCGAACAGCCGGCGGGCACCGGCGTCGCGCAGCGCGCGGGCCACGTCCGCGGAGAAGCCGCTGCCCGTCATCCGTCGGTCCCTTCCGCTGCGCCCCCGGTCGCGCGGACCCCGAGGACCTCGTCGGTGTGCTGGCCCAGCAGCGGTGCCGGCCGGAAGGGCGACGTCGGCGTCGCCGTGAACTTCACGGGCGTCCCGGCCACGGTCACGGTCGACCCGCCGGGGTGGGGCAGGTCGACGAGCATCTGCCGGGCGCGGGCGTGCGGGTCGGCGAGGATGTCGGCCGCGGAGGCGACGGGGCCGCACGGGATCCGCCCGCCGAGCACCCGGACGACGCCCTCCGTGGTCAGCGCCCGGCTCCAGTCCTCGATGTGCCGGTACACCTCGCCGGCCCGGGACAGCCGGTCCTCGTTCGTGGCGTAGCGCTCGTCGGTACCCAGCCCCGGGCTGCCGATGAGCTCGGTGAGCAGCCGCCAGTGGTGGTCCGAGGGCGCGGCGACCGTGACGAAGCCGTCGCCGGTCGCGACGACCCCGTACGGGCACAGCAGCGGATGGGTGTTGCCCTGCGGGCGGGGCGGGACACCGGTGATGGACTGCTGGTAGACCACGCGCTCGCAGAGCGAGAGGACCGCGTCGTACATGGCGACGTCGACGAGCTGGCCCTCGCCGGTGCGTTCGGCGTGCCGCACGGCGGCGAGCAGCCCGACGGCCGCCAGCACGCCCGGGAAGATGTCCCCGACCCCCGGTCCGACCTTGGTCGGGTGGTCCGCGTCGCTGCCGGTGATGCCCATGAGGCCGCCCATCGCCTGCGCGACGATGTCGAAGGCGGGCCACGTGGCATAGGGACCGGCTCCGGTGCGCGGGTCCCCGAACCCCCTGACGCACACGTAGACCAGGCGCGGGTGCCGCGCGTGCAACGTCTCGTAGTCCAGCCCCAGGCGCTCCATGACGCCGACCCGGTAGTTCTCCACGACGGCGTCGGCGCCGTCGAGGAGCCGGTGCAGGTCCGCACGGCCCTCGTCGGTCTTGAGGTCGAGGACGACGCCGCGCTTGTTGCGGTTCACGCTGGCGAAGTAGCCGCCGTAGCCGCCCTCGACCGGGACCCCGCCCGGCACGGCCGGGTGCGGCCCCCAGGCCCGGGACACGTCGCCCTGGGGCGGTTCGACCTTGACGACGTCGGCACCGAGGTCGGCCAGCACCATCGTGCAGAACGGCCCGGACAGGACCTGGGTCAGGTCCACGACACGCAGCCCGTTCAGCGGACCGGTCACACCCGTGGCCCCAAACTGTCGACAGTTGACGGCATCGGCGATGCTAGCCCGCGGTGAACTCCTTCGGAAGTCTCGACTTTGGATCAGCCTCCTCACTAGCCTTCCTCGGAACTGTCGGCAGTGTGGCCGGCACCGGGACGGAGGACCCAACGGCGATGTCGTTCACCGTGGCGAAGTTCAAGGACGTGTCCGAAGGCACCCAGGCGGGGCAGTTCACGGTCGGGGAGCGCGAGAGCGCGAGCAGCCTGTCCGACCTGGAACCCATCTACCGGCAGCTCATCGACGAGCCGGTCACGGCGACGATCGCGGTCATGGGCAGCGGCGGCCGCCCCAACCTGACCCCGGTCTGGTTCGACTACGAGGGCGACACGATCCTGCTCAACCTCGCCACGCACCGCAAGAAGGTGGACTGGCTCCGGGCGAACCCGCAGGCGACGTTCCTCCTCATGAACCCGCAGAACGCCTACCACTGGCTGAGCATCAAGGGCACCGTCACCCGCGAGGTCTCCGAGGACGACCCCGTCGAGGGGCCCCGGGTCGCCGCCCAGCTGAACCGGATCTTCAACAAGTACACCGGGGGCGACGTCTACGCCCTGCGGGACCCGTCCTTCGAGGAGCGCCGCGTCCTCTTCGAGATGAGCGTCGACTCGGTCGCCACGTTCGGCCGGCCCTGAGGTCGGGGGCGCGGTCGGCCGGCCCATGGAGCGTGCACCGCAGGTCGCCGTCGTCGGCGGTTCCATCGGGGGCCTCACCGCGGCCTGCGTGCTGCGCGACGCCGGCTGCGACGTCGACGTCTACGAACGGTCCGGCAGCGTCCTGACCGCGCGCGGTGCCGGCATCGCCGCCCTCGAGCAGACGCTGCGGTACCCGGTCGGGCGGGCCGGCGTCCCGCTCGAGGAGTTCTGCTCGACGACGGGGTGGATCCGGTTCCTGCGCGCCGACGGGAGCGTCGCGCACGAGCAGGAGCACCACTACGTGTTCTCGTCGTGGAACGCCGTCTACGGCACGCTCCTGGCGGCGTTCCCGGCGCAGCGGTACCACCTCGGCCATGAGATGGTCGGCTTCGAGGACGACGGCGAGCGGGTCCGCGTGACGTTCGCCGACGGGCGGGTGCGCACGGCGGACCTGCTCGTCTGCGCGGACGGCATCTCCTCGGCGTCACGGCGCCGGCTGCTGCCCGGGGCCGCCCCGCGCTACGCGGGGTACGTCGCCTGGCGCGGGGTCCTCCCCGAGGCCGCGCTCGACACCGCGACCTTCGACCGGCTGCACGACGCCCTGACGTACCAGCAGCTCCCGGGCGGGCACATCCTCGTCTACCCGATCCCCGCCACGGACGGTTCCGTCGGCGTGGGCCACCGGCTGATGAACATGGTCTGGTACCGCAACGTCCCCGAGGACCGGCTGGCCGCCGTCCTCACCGACCGCGACGGCGAGCGGCGGCCGGTCTCGGTCCCGCCCGGGCTGGTGCGTGACGAGCTCGTCGCCGAGATGCGCGAGCAGGCACTGGCGACGCTCGCCCCGGCCGTCGCCCGCTTCGTCACGGCGGTGCGCGAACCGTTCATCCAGGCCGTGTTCGACCTGGACGTGCCACGGATGGCCTTCGGCCGGGTCTGCCTCCTCGGCGACGCCGCCTTCGCCGCGCGGCCGCACGCGGCGGCGGGGACGGCCAAGGCGGCCGAGGACGGCTGGGTGCTCGCCGAGGAGCTGGTCGCCCACGACGGTGACGTGGCCGCCGCGCTAGGTTCCTGGGAGCAGCGACAGCTGCGGCTCGGCAGCGACCTCCTGGCACGCACCCGGGCGATCGGGGACACGTCGCAGTTCGGCGGCGGACTGACCCCCGGTGACCCTGGCCTGGTCTTCGGGCTCTACGAGCCGGGCCGGTGACGGGGAGGAGAGGACATGGTCGGCGCGACGCACCCCCGGGGCAGACCGGCGGTCGCCCTGCACCCCGGGATGCGCGGGTCGACGCAGGTCGTGCACGACGACCTCCGCGCCCGGATCCTCACCGGTGAGCTGCCCGCGGGCAGCGAGCTGGCCCAGGCCCGGGTCGCCGCCGACTACGGCGTCAGCCGCGGCCCTGTGCGGGAGGCCTTCCGCATGCTGGAGCGCGAGGGCCTGCTCGCCGCCCAGGTGAACCAGCGCTGCCACGTCATGCCGATCTCCCTGACGGACGTCGAGCACGTCTACGCGCTGCGGGTGGCCAACGAGTCGCTCGCGCTCACCGTCAGCGTGCCGCGGATGACGGCGGACGAGCTCGCGACGATGGAAGGGCTGCTCCCGGCCCTGTCGGACCCGCGCAGCCAGGACTTCGACACCTGGGAGAGCCGGCACCAGCAGTTCCACGCCCTGCTCGTGCACCACGTCGAGCCGCCGATGCGACAGGTCCTCGCGCAGTGGGCCGACCACACCTCCCGGTACCGGCGGGTGTACCTCGCCGACGAGACCGGAGGGTGGTCGCAGGGCGCCCGCGAGCACGCCCAGCTGCTCGAGCACTGCCGGAACGCCGACGTCCCCGCGGCCGGACGCCTGCTCGCGCAGCACCTGTCGCGGGCCGCCGTGACACTGCTCGCCTCGATGGACCCGGGGTACGAGCCCGCGCTGCTGCGGGCCGCCGTCCGGCAGGTCGTGGCCGCGGCGGACGCCGCCGCGCAGCAGCAGGGCGAGGACCGCCCGACCCGCCGCCGGCTGCCTGCGGCCGGAGCCTGACGACCAGCCTGGCGACCACTGCGCCGAGGCAGGACTCGAACACACGTACGAATCTGCGGTACCGTGGGAGCGGTGGGTCGAGCCGTTCCAGCGTCTGCGTGGAGGTCCTCGTGCCCGCCGTCCCCCGTTTCCGCCGCACCGAGCCCACCGGCCCGGTGACCCGGGCACCCGAGCCCATCCCGGTCCTCGCGACCATCCGCTGGCACGCCGGCCACGCCACCGAGGAGCAGGGCCTCGCGGTCGCCTGGACCCGGGACGCCGTCGAGGTCACGTGGACCGACCCGTGGGGCGCCGAGCGGACCGACTGGGTCGAGGCGAGCGACGTCCGCCGTCCCGGCGAACCCGCGAGGGCCGTCGAGAACCCGGACCGGCCGCCCCGCTCCAGCGGGCGCCGTCCGCGGTGGTGACACCCGGGCAGTTGTCGATCTTCAGACGTGACGCCCGTCACACTTCTCCGGCATGTCGGCGGCCCCGCGTCCGGTTCGGATAAGGCGGCCGGAGCACGCCCGGATCGTCTCCGTGACAACGTCGGCACACAGTGTCGCTAAGTCCGGTTCGTCCCCCCGTGTCGTCGATCATGGACCTCGGTGATCCCGCCTACGATGTCCGAGTTAGCCGTTCCCGAGCGGGAGAGAGTTCGTGTCCCGAGGCCGTCACCGCGTGGAGCCCGTCAAGCGCTCGCTCCCGCCGATCCCGCGTCTCCCGCGTCTCTCGCGTCAGCTGCCCCGCCCGCTCGTCGCAGCCGGCGTCGGCACGGCGCTGCTCGGCGTGACCCTGGGCGTCACCCTCTGGCCCGACCAGGGGCCGGGGCCGACGGTCCAGACCGTCGTCGCCGGCGAGCAGGACGCCCTCCGCGCCGCCGACGCCCTGCGGGCAGCGGCCGCGCTGCGGACCGAGGAGCGCACGAGCCGCGACCGGCCCGCGTCGCCGGCACCGACGGCACCCCCCACCGTCGCCTCGGTCACGCCGACGCCGACGCTGGACCCGGTCCCGGACGTCGTGCGCAAGATGTGGGTCGAGACCGAGGTCAACGTCCGCTCCGGTCCGTCGGCGAGCACGGACCGCATCGGCAGCCTGAAGGCGCTGGCGCGGGTCGGCGTCACCGGCGAGACGAAGAGCGGCTGGACCCAGGTCGTGACCGACGGTCGCGCCGGATGGGTCCGGTCCACCTACCTGTCGAAGACGAAGCCCACGCCGAAGCCGAAGAGCGCGGCCAAGGGCGTGTCGAACGCGTCCTGCTCCAAGAGCACGAGCATCGAGGCGCACCTGTCCTCGAACGCCCGCGCCGTGTACCGCGCCGTGTGCGCCGCCTACGGCAGCTCGGTGTCGTCCTTCGGCGGCTACCGCCCCGGGGACGACGGCGACCACGGCAGCGGCCGGGCCGTCGACATCATGGTGTCCGGCGACCCCGGGTGGACGATCGCCCGCTACGTCCAGGCGCACGCCCGCGAGCTCGGTGTCACGTACGTGATCTACCAGCAGCAGATCTGGTTGGCCGGCAACCCGACCAGCCAGTGGAAGGGCATGGAGGACCGCGGCAGCCGGACCGCCAACCACTTCGACCACGTGCACGTCAGCGTCTCGTAGCGTCGTCCAGCGCGAGGTTCAGCCGCAGGACGTCGACCGTGGGCTCCCCGAGGAACCCCAGGGCGCGAGGGCGCGTGTTCGCGTCGACGAGCGTCAGCACCTGGTCGACCGTGAGCCCGCGGGCGGTCGCGACCCGTGCCGCCTGGAGGCGGGCGTAGGCCACGCTGATCCCGGGGTCGAGGCCGCTGCCGCTCGCGGTGACGGCGTCGGCCGGCACGGCCGGGGACGCCGGCGCGTCTCCCCGGACGGGGGTGACCACCGCGCCGTCGTAGCCGGTGCCCGGTTCGGCGCACTCGACCCGGACTCCCTGGTACGTCGCGAGGAACGGCGTGCCGGGGCAGGCCTCGTTGAGGCTGACGGCGCGGGTGACGGGCCCGGTGAGGCCGTCCCGGTGGAACACGCCGAGCACCGCGCCGACACCGTCGGTGGTGCAGTAGGGACGGCGCCCGTCGACACCCTCGCGGGTGCCGATCTCGAGGCTGCGCGCGCAGACCCGGGTGAGCAGGCTCTGCGTGCCGGTGTCGCCGGCGACGGCCGGGTCGGGCAGGGTGTCGACGACGCTCTCCGGGCCGAGGTTGGACGCCCCGGACGCGAGCGGGTCGTAGCCGTCACCTGCGGCGGACGGGCGGGACTGGAAGTACTGCGGCAGCGCCGCGCCGCCGGCGTCGGTGAACGACTGGCCGACGAGGGCGCTGCCGACCGTGCGGCCGTCGTGCGAGAGAAGGCTGCCGCCGGCCCGGTCGCGCAGGCCGGGGGCCTGCGCGACGAGCGTGACGAGCAACGGGTAGGCGACCCCGAGGAGCAGGGTCAGGACGAGCAGTGCCCGCAGTGCTGCGGAGTACTGGGCGATCCAGGGGACGCGACGCATCAGGAGATCCTCACGGGAGGCTCAGGAGAGCCCGGGGACGAGGGCGACGAGGAGGTCGATGAGCTTGATCCCGACGAACGGGGCGACGACCCCACCGAGCCCGTAGACGAACAGGTTGCGGCGCAACAGGTCGGCGGCGCTGCTCGGGGTGTACCGGACGCCGCGCAGGGCGAGCGGGATGAGCGCGACGATGACGAGCGCGTTGAAGACGACGGCGGACAGGATCGCCGTCGTCGGGCTGTGCAGCCGCATGACGTTGAGCGTGTCCAGGCCGGGGTAGAGACCGGCGAACATCGCGGGGATGATCGCGAAGTACTTCGCGACGTCGTTCGCGATGGAGAACGTCATCAGCGCACCGCGGGTGATGAGCAGCTGCTTGCCGATCTCGACGATCTCGATGAGCTTGGTCGGGTCGGAGTCGAGGTCGACCATGTTGCCGGCCTCCTTGGCGGCCGACGTGCCGGTGTTCATCGCGACGCCGACGTCGGCCTGGGCGAGCGCGGGCGCGTCGTTCGTGCCGTCGCCGGTCATCGCGACGAGCCGGCCACCGGCCTGCTCCTTCGCGATGAGCGCCAGCTTGTCCTCCGGGGTGGCCTCGGCGAGGTAGTCGTCGACGCCGGCCTCGGCGGCGATCGCCTTGGCGGTCAACGGGTTGTCGCCGGTGATCATCACGGTGCGGATGCCCATCCGGCGCATCTCCTCGAAGCGCTCCCGCAGGCCGTCCTTGACGACGTCCTTGAGGTGGACGACACCGAGCGCCCGCGCCGGCCGGCCCGAACGGTGCTCGGCGACGACGAGCGGCGTCCCGCCCGCCGCGCTCACGGCGTCCACCGCGGCCTCGAGACCCCGCGCGGACTCCGCCCCGGCCGGCCCGACGTCCGACGACGTGGCGTTCTGCTCGCGGACCCAGGCGATCACGGCCGCCGCGGCCCCCTTGCGGATCCGGCGGACGGCGCCGTCGGGCTCGTCGTGCAGGTCGACGCCCGACATCCGGGTCTGGGCGGTGAACGGCACCCAGACCGCCCCGCGCAGCTCGCCCTGGTGACGCTCGCGCAGCCCGTGGGCCTGCTTGACGTGCACGACGATCGAACGCCCCTCGGGGGTCTCGTCGGCGAGGCTGGAGAGCTGGGCGGCGTCGGCGAGGTCGGCCGGCTCGACGCCCGGTGCCGGCAGCAGCTCGCTCGCCTGCCGGTTGCCGAGGGTGATCGTGCCCGTCTTGTCGAGCAGCAGGGTGTTCACGTCGCCGGCCGCCTCGACGGCGCGTCCGGACATCGCCAGCACGTTGCGCTGGACGAGACGGTCCATGCCGGCGATCCCGATGGCCGAGAGCAGCGCCCCGATCGTCGTCGGGATGAGGCACACGAGCAGGGCGACGAGGACCACCCCGGTGACCCCGTCGGCGTTCAGCGCCAGGGTGTCCGGGGCCGCGGTCTGCTGCGCCTTGGCGAAGACGGCCATCGGCTGGAGGGTCGCGACCGCGAGCAGGAAGATCACCGTGAGGGCCGCGAGGAGGATGTTCAACGCGATCTCGTTCGGCGTCTTCTGCCGGTCCGCGCCCTCGACGAGGGCGATCATCCGGTCCTGGAAGCTCTCCCCCGGCCGCTGCGTGACGCGGACGACGATCCGGTCGGACAGGACGCTGGTGCCGCCCGTCACGGCGCTGCGGTCGCCGCCGGACTCCCGGATCACGGGGGCGGACTCACCGGTGATGGCCGACTCGTCGACGCTCGCGATGCCCTCGACGACGTCCCCGTCGCCGGGGATCACCTGGCCGGCCTCGACGACGACGACGTCGCCGGGCTGCAGCGCGGCCGCCGGCACCTGCTCCTCCTCGAGCGCCTCGGCCGCGGCCCCCGGCGACCACCCGACGAGCCGGCGGGCGGTGGCGTCCTGCTTGGCCCGGCGCAGCGAGTCCGCCTGGGCCTTGCCGCGCCCCTCGGCGACGGCCTCGGCGAGGTTGGCGAAGACGACGGTGGCCCACAGCCAGCCCGTGACGACCCAGGCGAAAGCCGACGGGTGCACGACGGCGAGGACCGTCGTCCAGACCGAGCCGACCTCGACGATGAGCATCACCGGGTTGTGCCAGAGGGTCCGCGGGTCGAGCTTGCGCAGGGCGTCGGGCAACGAGGTCCACAGCAGCCTCGGGTCGAGCAGGCCGCCGCCCACCCGGCGGGGAGCCGCGCCTGCCGGACCGGAGGCGCCGTGGCCGCTGCCCGGCCGGGCGTCGGCGGGGTCGGTGAGGACGGGGGTGGTCATGACAGTCCCTCCGCGAGGGGGCCGAGCGCGAGCGCCGGCAGGTAGGTCAGGGCGACGAGGACGACGGTGACCCCGACGAGCATCCCGACGAAGAGCGGCTGGTACGTGCGCAGCGTCCCGGCGGACTCCGGGACGGGCTTCTGCGCCGCGAACGAACCGGCGAGCCCGAGCACGAAGATGATGGGCAGGAACCGGCCGAAGAGCATCGCCAGCCCGAGCGTCATGTTGTACCAAGGGGTGTTCGCGTTGAGACCGGCGAACGCGGAGCCGTTGTTGTTGCCGGCCGAGGTGTACGCGTAGAGCACCTCGGTGAGGCCGTGCGGCCCGACGTTCAGCATGGAGGAGCGTGCCGAGGCGAGGCTCATCGCGGCCGCCGTGCCGACGAGGACGATGGTCGGCGTCGTGAGGAAGTAGAGCGACGCGAACTTGATCTCGCGCGAACCGATCTTCTTGCCGAGGTACTCCGGGGTACGCCCGACCATGAGCCCGGCGACGAAGACCGTGATGACGGCAAGGACGAGCATCCCGTAGAGGCCCGATCCCACGCCGCCGGGCGCGACCTCGCCGAGCATCATGTTGACGATGGTGATCCCGCCGCCGAGGGCCGTGTAGCTGGAGTGGAAGGAGTCCACCGCCCCCGTCGACGTCAGCGTGGTGGCCGCTCCGAAGACCGCCGACTGCCCGACCCCGAACCGGGCCTCGGTGCCCTCGGTCGCCGCCCCGACGGCCTGCGGCACCGTGCCTGCGGCAGCGGCCTGGGCGAACGAGATCGCAGCGGTGCTCAGCAGCGCGAGGATCGCCATCACCGCGGCGATCGCCAGCCCCTGCCTGCGGTCACCGACCATCCGGCCGAAGACCCGGGGCATGCTGAACGGGATGACGAGCAGCAGGTAGACCTGGAGCCAGTTCGTCCACGAGGTCGGGTTCTCGAACGGGTGGGCGCTGTTGGCGTTGTAGAAGCCGCCGCCGTTCGTCCCGAGCTCCTTGATGACCTCCTGGCTCGCGACCGGGCCGCCCGGGACGTGCTGGACGGCGCCGGCCAGGGTCGTGACATCGGTTCCGCCCGTGAGGTTCTGCACGGCGCCGGCGGCGACGAGGACGAGCGCGCCGAGCACGCAGGCCGGCAGCAGGACCCGCAGGCAGATCCGGACGAGGTCGACCCAGAAGTTGCCGACGGTGTCCGTCGAGTGCCGGACGATGCCGCGCACGAGCGCCACGGCGACGGCGATCCCGACCGCCGCGGACACGAAGTTCTGCACCGCCAGACCGCTCATCTGGACGAGGTGGCCCATGGTCGCCTCACCCGAGTACGACTGCCAGTTCGTGTTCGTCACGAAGCTCACGGCCGTGTTGAAGGCCTGGTCCGGAGCGACCGGCTTCATCCCCAGGCTCAGCGGAAGCCGGTCCTGCAGGCGTTGCAGGGCGTACAGGACGAGCACGCTGACGGCGGAGAAGGCCAGGACGCTGCGCGCGTACACGCTCCACCGCTGCTCCCCGTCCGGGGAGGCACCGATGGTGCGGTACACCAGTCGCTCGACCCGGCCGTGGCCGGGCGCGGTGACGGCCCGGTGCAGCCAGTCCCCGACAGGGCGGTAAGAGAGGGCCAGCGCCGCGACGAGCGCGACGACGAAGAGCAGTGTGGACGTGTTGGATGACATCCCATGACCGATGTGTGAGAACGACTCGCGTGCGGACCACGCGACAGGACGGCGACCGCTCGGGCCGTGAGCGGTCAGAACTTCTCGGGGAACAGCAGCGCCGTGACCACGAAGACCGTCAGCCCGACGGCCAGGACCAGGCCCACCACGTTCTCGACACTCATGCCTTCGTCACCCCCCTCACATCCGCTCGACGCCGCGCAGCAGCGCGACCAGGGCGGCGAACCCGGCGACCACCACGAGGACGAAGACCACGTCGGTCATGACGCACCGCCGCTGCGGGCGGGCGACGAGGCGACGACCCCGAGCACCGCACCGAGCACGGCGACGCCGACCAGGAGACCCAGCCGGACGCCGTCCCCGGGGTGCCAGGTCAGCACCCCGGAACGGTTCTCCAGGAAGCCGTCCACGAGCACGAAGGCGACGCCTGCGACCGCGAGTGCCGCACGCCAGTCCCGGCTCAGGAACGCCACCGCCGCGACAGCGGCGGCCGGCAGCCACAGCCGCGCGGCCGCGGGCGACGGGAACGCCCCGGCGCACAGGCAGGCCACCGCGACCACGGCGGCCCCGAGGGGGGCGGAGAAGCCGAACGGCACCTCCGCCGGAGGACGCCGCACGCTCCCGGGGAGCTGCGCGGCCGGGCTCCCCGCCGCGGTCCGTCTGGACATGCTCGACACCTCACGACTCGTCCCGCCGGGCGACCGTGCGGCCGCCCTGCCGAGAAGTGAAGTCCCGCCGCCGCCGCACCGTCGCGCCTCTTCACGCGTTTGCGACGCTCGCCCGCCGATTTTCACGCGATCCCTACGCGGAGGCGCCCGGCGGCGGTCACTGCCTCGGCGCGGCGGGCGCGAGACGTGCGGTCCCACGGCTGGTCCCGGACGATGGACGGGGCACAGTCAGGGAGGGACCACGCATGGCCGGACCGCACGAGGCCGCGGCTGTGCACGAGTTCGACGCCCTCGTCGAGCCCGTGCACTGGGGCCGCAGCCGCTACACCGTCATCCGGCTGCCGGCCGGGCTCGTCGAGGACGCCGACCGGCAGGGGACCCGCCGGGTCGCCGGGGACATCGACGGGGCGGCGGTCAACCTCGCCGTGACGACGGCGCCGGTCGACGGCCCGTTCGTGTACGCCGGCGCCTCGGTGCTGCGGCGGATCGGTGTCCGCGCCGGGGACCCGGTCACCTGCCGCCTCGCGCCCGCCGATCCCGACGACGTCCCGCTGCCCGACGACGGGCGGGATGCGCGCGTGGCGGCGGACCTGCTCGCTCCCTGGGAGGCGCTCACCCCGGCGACCCGGCGCCGCCGGTTGTACGCCGTCGACTCGGCCGCCTCGGCGCCGACGCGGGCCAAGCGGCTCACCGAGCTCGTCACGGGCCTGCGCCGCGGCTGAACGTTCACAGCGGACGTCCAGGGAACGGAAAGCCCGCTGATCGGTCCGGCCCCGAATCTTGCAGCAGTCCGATCCACCCACCTGCTGCGAGAGCGAGAGAACCGTGAAGATCCGAAAGACGCTGGCCGCCCTGGGCCTGGTCGCCGTCCTGTCCACCACCGCCGCGTGCGGCGCCGCCGCGACGGGCACGTCGTCCGGTTCGAGCACGACGACGACGTCGAGCACGTCGTCGGACACGTCCTCGGACACCTCCGCCGCGGCCGCCGGCAGCAACGCCGCGGCGGCCGGCCCGAACGCGGTCGACGTGAGCTCCGTGACGACCGAGGAGCAGCTCGTCGCGCTCGTCCAGGAGGCCTACGGCGATGCGAGCCTCGGCCTGCACCGGGGTCACCAGCCCGTCGAGAGCGTCCTCGACGAGGTGCTCGGGATCAGCCACGACGAGCTGCACGTGCGCATGGAGGAGCAGGGCCAGAACCTGGCCGCCGTCGCGAACGACCTCGGCATCGACCCGCAGACGCTCGTCGACGCGCTCGTCGAGTCGTGGAGCCCGGCGATCGACACCCTGCTGGCGAACGGCACCATCACGCAGGACGAGGCGGATGCCTACCGCGCGGCGCTCGAGGAGGCCTTCACGTTCCGGGTGACGTGGGACGGCCAGGCCGCCACCCCGACCTTCAGCGGCCTCGAGGCCTGAGCCGCCACGATGCCGCCGCATCTCCTGCGACGCCCGTTGGTCGCCGCCGGCGTACTGCTCGCCGGCGGCGCCCTCGCGCTCGCCCCGACCGCTGCCCAGGCGCACAGCCTGACGAGCAGCACGATCTCCACCCACGTCACCGGCACCGGGGTCGACGCGACGGTCAGCATCGCGCTCGACGCGCTGGAGGCCGCGACCGGCACGACCTACGACAGCCAGGACACCCAGGCGTACGCGGACGACGTCGTCGAGTACCTCGCCGACCACCTGACGGTGACCTCGACGGACGGCACCGAGTGGGCGGAGACGTTCTCCGGCGCCACGATCGAGGACGTCGAGGGGATCGAGTCGTTCTCGGTCGACGTCACCTTCGACACCGCCGGGTCGGACACGTCCGCGTTCGATCTCACTTACGACGCGGTGATCGAGGCCGACCCGGCCCACGAGGCGGTCGTCGTCCTCACCGACCCGCAGGGTGACGTGACCACCGCCGGGGTGCTCACGTCGTCCGACGACACCCTGTCCGTCGTCGTCGACGGCGGGACGGCGAGCGCCGACGGCGGGCACGGCGTGCTCGACATGGTCGGCTACGGGTTCGAGCACGTGCTGCAGGGCGCCGACCACCTGCTCTTCCTCGTGGCGCTGCTGCTCGCCGCGCCGCTCGTGGTCGTCGCCGGTCGCTGGCAGCGGCGCGACGGGCCGGTGTCGTCGCTGCGCGGCGTCCTCGGGGTCGTCTCCGCCTTCACCCTCGGGCACTCCGTGACGCTCGTCGCGTCGGCCCTCGGCTGGGTGGACGTCCCGACCCGGCTCGTCGAGGTGCTCGTCGCGGTGTCGGTGGCCGTCGCGGCGATCCACGTGCTGAGGCCGCTGTTCCGCCGTGGCGAGACGGTCATCGCGGCCGGGTTCGGGCTCGTGCACGGGCTGGCGTTCGCGGGCATCCTCGCCGGTCTGGGGCTGGAGGGGACGCCGTCCCTGCCGGCGCTGCTCGCCTTCAACGTCGGGGTCGAGCTGGCCCAGGTGCTCGCCACCCTCCTCGTCTTCCCCTCGCTGTACGTGCTGGCGCGCAGCCGGTTCGCGACCGCGACCCGGGTGACCGGCGGCCTCGTCGCCCTCGCCGCGGCGACGTGCTGGGTGCTGGACCGGCTCGGGGTCCTGGCCAGTCCGCTGGCCGGTGCGGAGGCGGCCGTCGTCGCCCACCCGCTCGCCGTCGTCGGCGCGCTCGCGGCCGTCGCCGCCGCGGCCCGGGCGACGGACCGGCAGCGGCGCGATGCCACGCAGTGCCCTAGGCTCGAAGGCGCTCTGCGGTAGGGCGGCCGGACGAGCACGGCGGAGGACCAGTGACGGACGACAGCGGCACCAGCCACGTCCCGGTGACGTACGCGTCGTGGGCGCACGTCGAGGGGCCGTTCTTCCACGGCACGAAGTCGGTGCTGACCATCGGCGACGAGCTCGTCGCCGGGTACGGCTCCAACTACCAGGACGGCCGGGTCTCGAACAACGTCTACTTCACGACGCTCCTCGAGACGGCGGCCTGGGGAGCGGAGCTGGCGACGGCCCTGGCCGGGAGCGCAGGGCGCGGACGGATCTACCAGGTGGAACCGACGGGCCCCTTCGAGGACGACCCGAACGTGACGGACAAGCGGTTCCCCGGCAACCCGACGCGGTCCTACCGCACCCGCCACCCGCTGCGCGTCGTCGGTGAGGTGACGCAGTGGCAGGGCCACGACCCCGAGGTCGTCCAGGGGATGCTCGACTCGCTGGCGCGGCTGCGCGAGAAGGGCCTGGACGTCATCGAGGACTAGCGCCGTCCTGCGTAGGGGTGCCGGCGGTGCCCGCGGTCGTCGGTGCCGTGTGCGAGCCTGACGTGCATGACAGCCGGTGCCGAGGTGTCCGTCACGTGGCCGCAGGCGCTGGCCTGGCGGGCGGAGCGGCACCTGCTCTCCCCGGTGGGAGAGCTCCCGGTCGCCGACGTCGTGCGCCGGTTGGGCGCCGTCCTCTCGATGGACGAGTCCCTCGCCGAGCTCGCCGTCCGGGTCCGGCGGCGGCGCTCCGCCCCCGGCGAGCTCGCCCGCGCCTTCGCCGGCGGCGAGGTGATCAAGGCGTTCGCGTTCCGCGGGAGCGTGCACTACCTGACGCCCGAGGACGGCGGCGCCTACCTGGCCGTCCGCTGCGCCGGCCGGCAGTGGGAGCTGCCCAGCTGGCAGGCCTACTACGGGCTCACGCCGTCCGACTGGCCGCGCTTCCGCGAGGCGGTCCGCGACGCCCTGTCCGACGGGCCGCTCACCGTCGCCGAGCTCGGTGCGGCCCTGACGGCCCGCGCCGCCTACCGCCACCTGGGGCCGGTCTTCGACGACGACCCCTGGACGCTCCTCAAACCCCTGACCTGGCAGGGCGACATGAGCTTCGGGCCTCCGCGCGGCCGCCGTGCCACCTTCCAGCGGCTCGACCACAACCCGCGCTGGGCGGGCGTGTGGGACCTCGACGACGCCGGCCGGCACGCCGTCACCCGGTACTTCGCCACCTACGGCCCCGCCGACGCCGGCCTCGTGGGCTACTGGCTCGGCAACGGGCTGAGCGCCGGTACGAAACGCCTGCGCGGGTGGCTGGACGACGTGCAGGGCCGGCTGGTCACCGTCGACGTCGAGGGCAGCCGCCGCCACGTCCTGCGCGAGGACGTCGAGCCGCTGCTCGCGACCCGGCCGTCCGAGGTGGTGCGCTTCCTGCCCGGCCACGACCAGTGGGTCATCGGCCCCGGCACCAAGGAGACGCACGTCGTCCCGCCGGGGCACCGCACCCCGATCACCCGCAAGGCCAACCCGGTGACGGTCGGCGGCGTCGTCCGCGGCACCTGGGCGCCGACCGCGGACACCCTCACGGTCATGTGGCTCGACCCCGGGCCTGCGCCCCGCGAGGACCTCGAGCACGAGGCCGACCGGCTCGCCGGCATCCTCGGCCGACCGCTGCGGTGCGTGATCAGCACGGCCTCCGCGGCAGAGGCCGAGGTCTGTTAGGCGCATCACAATACGCGTAATTGATTTCGTGTTTTACTGGATCACGTGCTGACCCCTACCTCTTCGGACCAGGCGATCGCCGAGATCGGTCTCGCGCTGGCGGTCGCCGCCCCGATGCTCGCCGCCGCCGCGGTACCGCCGTCCAGAGACGGCCTGCGCGCCGCCGCCGCGGCCGGATGGGCCGGGGCTGCTGTCGCGGTCGTCGGCTCGGTCTCCCTCGTGGCCGCGGGCCTGCTCGACCCCGCACGGGCGACGCTGCTCGTCTTCGCCGCCGGTCTCGCGGCGGTCGCGGTCGGGTTCTCCGGCCGGCATCTGGACGGCGACCTCAGGGCAGGCAGGTACCGGCGATGGCTGCTCGTGACCTCGGTCGCGGCGGTGACGAGCCTCGCGGTCTCCGACGTCGCCGTCCTGGCCGCTGCGTGGGTCGTCGCCGGGGCGGGGTTGACCAGGCTGGTCGGGCACCACGACGACCTGCCGGCATCGCGGCGGGCCGTCGCCGTCCTCCGTCGGACCCAGCGCGCAGGGGACCTGGCGCTCGTGGTCGCGCTCGCCGTGCTCGTCCTGGGCGCCGGGACGACGTCCGTCACCGGGATCGCCGCCTGGGCGGCGTCGGCACCGACCGTGCCGCTGGCGGTCGTCGGTGCCGGGTTGCTCGTCGCCACTGCGGCGCGCAGCGCCCAGTGGCCGTTCTGCCGCTGGCTGCCGCTGAGCGTCGTCGCACCGGCCCCGGTCTCCGCGCTGCTGCACGCGGGTATCGCCAACGCGCCCGTGGTGGTCCTTCTCGGGCTCTTCCCGGTGTGGCAGACCATCGGCTGGTTCGCGCCCGCGCTCGCGGCCCTCGGCCTGGGGACGGCGACCCTGACCTTCGTCCGCCTGCTCGTGCGCGCGGACGTCAAGACCCGGCTCGCCTGGTCGACCACCGCCCAGCTGGGGTTCATGCTCGCGCTGCTCGCGGTCGGGGCGCACGCCGCGGCCGTGCTGCACCTCATGCTGCACGGCCTGTACAAGGCGAACGCGTTCCTGCGGGCGGGCGAGCACATCTCCGCCGCCCGGCGTGACCGGCCGCTGCGCGCCCACCGTCGCGCCCGGATCGGCGGTGCCGTGGCCGGCGCCGTCACCGGGCTGGTCGTGCTCGCCGCGGACGGTGCCTGGCACCAGCCCCTCACCGCGTCTGCGGTGGTCGTCGCGGCGACGGCGGGCGGGTACGGACTGTGGTCCTGGACGGCGCGGCCGGCCGTGCGCGCCCTGGCCGCGCTGGTCGCGGTCGCGACCCTGGGCCTGGCGCTCGGCGGAGCACGTCTGGTCGCGGGTCTGTGGGGGCTGCCCCTCGACGCGGACGGACCCGCCGCCTGGGCGGGGGCCACGGTGGTCGGCGCTCTCGCCGTGACCGGCGCGGTGCTCCGGGAGCGTCGTCCGGTCCGGGTCTGGGCGGTGCTGCACCGGGCCGCCGACCCGTCCCTCGGGCTGCTCGACGCACTCCGGCTGCGGGCCGGCCGGCGGACGGCGGGCGCTGCCGCCCGATCTCTGCCGGAGTCTGCCGGGACGACGCCCATGACCGCTGCCGAGGTCACGGACCTCGTCGCCCTCGCGGCGGGGGCGTTGCCCCCGACGTGGAGCTGGCAGGGCTTCGTCGCCGCCAACCCGTTGTGGGGCAGGACGTCCATGCCGTTCGCGGACGCCCTCGCCGAGTCGCTGCGGTCGGACGGCCCGGGAACCGCACCGCAGCGCTCCCGCGCGGAGACGGCGGTCGACGACGCGGTCGCCGGGTGGCTCGCCGTCTGGACGGCCCCGGCCGAGCCGGCGTGGCCCGCGCCGTCGCAGGACCTCGACCTGTGGCGATGGTTCCGGACCGTCGCGGTCCATGACCCGCTGCTCGCCGGCCTGCTCGCACCCGCCTCTCCGGCGGAGGGTCGTCCGGGGGCTCCGGTGCCGGAGCGGGCCGTGGACCTCGTCGCGGACGCCGCCGCCGCGGCGGTCGCCGCGGGCTGGCCGGACGCCCGGGTCTGGTTCGCGGACGAGCTCGGCCGGCTCGTCGGCTGGTCCGCGTACGTCGCCCGGCGCGGCACGGTCGCCGCGGCCGTCGACGTCGACGCCCTCGTGGCGCTGCTCGCCGTCCGCGTCGCGACCCGGTACGCCCTCACCGGCGCCCTGGTGCCGCGTGCGCAGGGTGACGTCGTCCCCCGGGCCCTGACGGCGCGGACGGAGGCGACGGCGCAGGAGCGCTCCGCTGCCGTCGTCGCTGCGCTGGAGGCCGCCGAGGCGCGGGTCCGGGGCCCCCTGGCCGACGCGCTGACCAGCGCTCCCGACGACGGGCGGCCGGGAGACGAGCCGTCCGACGGGCCGGAGCGGCCGGACGCCGACCTCGTGCTGTGCATCGACGTGCGCAGCGAGCGGCTGCGTCGCCACGTCGAGGCCGCGGGGCGCTACCGCACCATCGGGTTCGCCGGCTTCTTCGGGCTCCCGCTGGCCCGGCGCGCGGGCGACGGACCGTCGACGTCCCGGCTCCCGGCGTTGCTCGCCCCAAGCCTGAGGGTCGACGCGCCGGCCCCGGAGGCGACCGTCGGTGACCTGCTGCGCGGTGCGCTCCGGGAGGCGCTGGACGCGCCCGGCGGTGGCTTCGCGGCAGTCGAGGTCGCCGGGCTCCGCGCGCTGGCGGGCACGGCCGCGACCGTCCGGCCCCGCCACCGCACACCTGCGCTGGCGACGGCGGGGAGCGTCGCCGAAGCGGACCTGCCGCAGGCGGTCCGGGCCGCGGTCGCCACGGCCCGCGCCGCGGGCATCGGGCCGGAGTCCGCCCGGATCGTCGTCCTCGTCGGCCACGGCAGCACGTCCACGAACAACACGGCCGAGTCCTCCTACGACTGCGGAGCCTGCGGCGGGTACCGGGGTGGCGGCAACGCAGCGGTCGCCGCCGCGCTGCTCAACGGCCCGCAGGGGCGGCGGGCCCTCGCCGACGCGGGCATCCCGCTGCCGGACGACACGGTCGTCGTCGCGGCGGAGCACGACACGGCCACGGACGAGGTCGCCCTCGCCCCCGCGGACGGCGTGCCCGCCGGCCACCGCGCCGAGTACGAGCGGCTCGCGGCGTCGCTGCAGCGCGCCGCGGCGGCGGTGGCCGTCGAGCGGTGCCGGTCCCTGCCCGGCGCCGACCCCCTCGCGAGGACGAGCGAACGACGCGCGCTCGGCGAGGTGCGTCGGCGGGCCGCGGACCCCGCGCAGGTCCGTCACGAGTGGGGACTGGCGGGGAACGCCTTCTTCGTCGCCGCTCCCCGCAGCCTCACCGAGGAGCTCGACCTCGACGGGACCGCCTTCCTCCACGACTACGACGAGGCCTCGGACGCCGACGGCTCGCTCCTCGAGACGATCCTCACCGCGCCCGCGGTCGTCGCGCACTGGATCAACGCGCAGTACCTCTTCTCCGGCCTCGATCCCGCACGCTGGGGCGCCGGGAGCAAGACGGCGCACAACCCGGTCGGTCGGATCGGCGTCCTCTGCGGGGCCGGCGGCGACCTCCGGTTCGGGCTGACCGAGCAGGCCGTCCACCATCGCGGAGCCCCGCCGTTCCCGCTCGTCCGGCTGCTCGTCGTCCTCGCCGCCGCACCCGAGCGCATCGACGCCGTCCTGTCCCGCCACCCCGACCTCGACGCGCTGGTCACCGGAGAGTGGCTGACGCTGTGGGCCGTCCGACGAACCGACGGGCAGGTCCTGCGGCGGACGCGCACCGGGTGGCACCCCCTGCCGGTCCCCGGCAGCGACCGGGGCCGGAGCGCGCCCGGGTCGATCGTCCGGGTCGGGCCCGACCCGGGAGCGGGCTCCGGGAGCACCGATCGCGACCCCGGTCCAGGACGCCTGCTGGTCCCGGTCCCGTGACGGTGCCCCCGTCGTCCGCCGGGCGGCGCGTCCCTCAGTGGTGCATGTGGGCCCCGCCGGCACCGGCGACGGTGGTCGCGGGCAGCCGCAGCCAGGCGAAGAGAGCCAGCACCACGGCGACGGCACCGGCGACGAGCAGCCCGCGACCGAAGGCGTCGACGACCCGGGCGGGGTCGACGAGGCTGCCGGCGGTGTTGGCGGCCGCGGACAGCACGGCGACGCCGAGGGCGGCACCGACCTCGTGCCCGGTCATGAGGAAGCCCGAGGCGAGTCCGGCATGGCTCTCGGGGATGCCGGCCATCGCCGTGACGGAGACGGGCACGAAGACCATCCCGACGCCCAGGCCGAGGGAGACCAGGCCGGGCAGCAGGTCGGTGAGGTAGCGGGCGTCGTCCGGCACGTTCGACAGCAGGACGGCGGCCGCGCCGGCGACGAGGAGTCCGGCCGAGGCGACGGTGCGCGGGGCGACGTGCGCCAGGGCGTGGCGGGCGGCAACGGCACCCACGGTGATCGCGACCGCGAACGGCAGGAAGGCGACCCCTGCGGCGAGGGCGCTGAGGCCGAGCCGGGCCTGCAGGAGGATCGACGTCAGGAAGACGGTGCCGACGAGGATGCCGGTGACGCCGAGCATGACCGTGGTGCCGGACACGAGGGTGCGGATGCCCCACACCGCGGGTGGGAACAGGGGCAGCCGGGCGCGCCGCTCCCAGCCGACGAAGCCGGCGAGAAGCGCTGCAGCACAAGCGAGCTCGACGATGCTCCGAGCAGAGGCCCAGCCATGGGTGCCGCTGACGGACAGGGCGTGGACGAGGGTGGCGAGGCCGGCGACGAGCACGGCGGCCCCCGGCAGATCGAGCCGCTGGGCCAGGGATGCCGGCGCCCCGACCGGGGCCGTGACGATGTCGCGAGGGATGGCGCGGGGGATGGCGCGCAGGCCCACAAGGAGAGCGACGGCACCGATCGGGACGTTGACCCAGAAGATGAGCTGCCAGCTCACCCAGGTGGTCAGTGCGCCGCCGACGAGGACGCCGGCGGCGACGCCGAGGCTGCCCACGATGCCCCACGCGGCCAGGCCCTTGCGGCGCTGGTCACCGTCGTACGTGGTCATGACGAGGGAGAGCGCCGACGGGGTGAGGACGGCGGCGGCCAGGCCCTGGGCGGCGCGGGTCGCGACGAGCCAGGTGGCGTCGGCCGCGAAACCGCTCGCGAGCGAGGCGAGGGTGAACAGGGCCAGCCCGGCGAGGAACACCGTGCGTCGTGACGCGAGGTCGGTGATCCGGCCGCCGAGGAGCAGCCCGCCGCCGGAGACCATGAGGTAGGCGGTGACGACGGCCTGCAGGTCGCCGGGGCCGAGGCGGAGGGCCTGTCCGATGGACGGCAGTGCGGTGTTGACGACGGAGATGTCGAGGACGACGAGGATCTGGGCGGCGAGCGCGATCGCCAGCACGGTCCAGGGTTTCCTCGTGCGGCTGGTCGGGGTGTCGGGCGTCGTGCGGCGGGTGTGCAGGGACATGGCTGCTCCTCGGTCGTGGACGGATGAAGGCGTTGCGGGAGAACGGAGAACGGGAGAGTGACCCGGCCGGTCAGAGGCCGAGCATCACGGCGTTGCGGACGGCGTCGTTGACGGCGTGGGCGAGTGCGGGGCCGGCGAGGTTGTGCGTGCGCCGCCAGGCGAGCGACAGCGGGACCCCGAGCGCGATGTGCACGACGACGAGCTCGACGAGCTGCAGCGGGAACGGAAGGGCGCGGGACACCGGCAGGTGCCACAGGCCCCAGAGCGCGGAGACGAGCACGGCGGATGCCCAGCCGCGGGTCCGGTCGTCGTGGTGCACGTGGGCGTCGACCGCTCCGCGGAAGCTCACCTCCTCGAGCAGGAACGTGGCGGGGACGTAGAGCGCGACGTACGTCGGCAGTGCCAGCAGGGCGTCCGTGACCGGGAGCGGCGTCCCGCTCAGCAGGTGCAGGGTGCCGTAGACGAGGGTCATGCCGCCGGCCCCGACGGCGACCGGCAGGGCTGCCGACCGCAGCGCGGAGCCCGCGGACCCGGTGCGGATCGCGAAGGCTGCGCACACCGCGCCCGCGGTGGCTGCCAGGTACCAGCCGGTCGTCGCCCAGTCGTCGTGCCGCAGGGAGCGGACGGCGTAGGCGGCGGGGACGAGCGCCAGCACCGTCGCCAGGAGGACGCCGCGCACGTCGAGCCGGAACCGAGCGGTCCCGGCCGCCCAGAGCTCCCGCAGCGGCCGGCGCCGGACGAGGACCTGGAACGCCGCCGTCAGCGGGATACCGAGGAGCAGGTAGCCGTTGCTCGTCACCGGGAGCAGGTAGCCAGCGGCGACCCAGACAGCGACGAACGCGATGGCCTCCGCAGCACGGGCGGACGTGCCCGTCCGTCGGTGCACCATCCCGTCACCGCCCGGCCCGGACCGACGTCACGACGTCGGCGATCGCCTGTGCGGACGTGGCGGCGTAGCGCGCGTTGGCGACGAGGTCCTCGTGGGTGGCCCCGTCGACGACGCGGTGCACGGTGCGGGTCGACAGCCGGGCCAGCCGGTCCTGGGCCACGAACCAGTCGTCGGGGTGGCCGGCGCCGGCGGTGAGGACGACGAGCGGCTTGTCGCCGAGGTCGACCAGGGCCGCGGCGTCCCGCATGGAGGCGGAGCCGGCGAGGTACTCGTCGATGGTGCTGCGCAGGGTGGTCGTCGTCGCGACGCTGGCGCGGACCTGCGCCCGGGACCGCGCAGGCAGGTCACCGAAGGCGTGGTCGGCATACAGGCGGCCGATGCCGAGCCGCGACGTCGTCGAGAGCAGCACGGACACCCGTCGCAGCACCGGCCCGACGGGGTCGTCGTCGCGGGCACCGGTTCCCGATGCGGTGCCGGTCGCGGCGCCGGTGGCCGGCGCTGTCGAGTCGACGAGGACCATGCCGGCGACCTCGTCGGGGTAGCGGGCGGCGAAGGCGAGCACGTAGAGGCCGCCGAAGGAGTGGCCGGCCAGGACGTACGGCCCCGGGATGCCGGCGCGGTGGAGCGCGGTGTGCAGGTCAGCGGCGATGCGGGCGCCGTTCTGCGGGGTGCCGGTCGGGTCGCTGCCGCCGCGGCCCGGGCGGTCGTACGCGCAGACGCGCGTCGTCCGGGCGACGGCGGGGGTGATCCAGCCGAGGCTGGCGGCCATCTCCCCGGCGCCCGGTTCCAGGACGACGGTGGGGCTGCCGGACCCGGTGCACGTCAGGTGCAGGCGGTGGCCGCCGACGTCGACCAGCTGCCCGGGCACGGCGGCGGCCCGGGTGTCGGCCGCCGCGGCCACGGTCTGGTAGCCGGCTCCGGCGGAGGCGAGGGCGAGGGTGACGACGACCGGCGCGAGCAGCCGCCGTCCGGCCCGGCTGGGGAGGCGGCGGACGTGCGGCGCCGTCCAGACCGCGAGCAGGAGGGCCGCGGGCGGCCAGGTCCAGTCCACGGCGGGCCGGGCGGACGGGCCGAACGCCAGCAGGGCGAGGGCCCCGAGCGCCATGAACGCCGCCGGCACCGCGGCCCATCGCTGCGGAACGGAGGTGTACCGGGTGGACAGGGCCGCGAGCATCGCCCAGCCGGCGGCGAACCCGAGCAGGAGGCCGCCGGTGATGCCCTCCTCGTGGCCGGGGAAGAGCGGTGCCGTCGCGAGAGCCGCCCCGGCGACGCCGCCGGCGAGCAGGGAGCCGGCGACGATCCGGCCGAGCCGCCGCGTCGTCCGCGGCGACGCAGCGGCGTCCGGGGCGGTGGTCTGAGCGGTGGTTCGCGGCCCGGGCCGGGACGGGTGCGTCTGGCTGGTCATGGTGGTGGCTCCTCGATCGTGGGCCGCTGCTGCGGATGGCTCCACGGTCGGGGTGGGGCGGGTCCCGTCGCCCCGGTCACATGACCAGGTTCGGGATGCGGAGGGACCGGGCGGTCTACGTCAGGTCGAGGCGGGCCAGCTCGCCGCGGGAGCTGACGCCGACCTTGGTGAAGACGTTGCGCAGGTGGAAGGCGACGGTGCGGTGGGACACCCAGCACTGGGCGGCGATGTCCTTGTTCGACAGGCCCTGCCGGGCCAGCTCGGCGACCTGCCGTTCCATCGGGGTCAGGTGCAGGGCGGTCGAGACGTCACGCTTGCGCGCCGTCTCGCCGGACGCGCGCAGCTCCTGCGCGGCACGCGCGGCCAGCGGCCCCGCCCGCAGGTCCTCGAAGGTCTCCAACGCCGCTCGCAGATGGCTGCGGGCGTCCACCCGGCGCTGCGCGCGGCGCAGCCACTCCCCGTAGGCGAGCCGGGCGCGGGCGTGTTCGTAGGGACGCGGGTCCGTCTGCGGCGTCCGGGCATGGTGGACGAGGGCGGCCTCGAAGTGCTCGGCGACGTCCGCCGGCTCGGCGAGAAGGGCGCGCGCGTGCTCGACGACGGCGGCGGCCCACGGCAGGCCGGTGCCGGTGGCGAACGCCGCGAGCTCCTCGGTCCAGGCGAGCGCCCGGACCCGGTCGTCGGCGCGGACGGCAGCCTCGATCCGGTCGAGGGCCGCGAGCCGGCGCAGGGTGCCGACCCGCATCGCGGCGAAGTGGTGCAGCGCCGTGGCGGTGTCGCCGTCGAGCGTCGCGCGGACGCCGCGGGCCCACCGTCCGAGGTCGTGGACCGGGTCGGCGAGGACCCCGAGCGGCAGGGCGGCCACTGCGTCGACGTCGGCCAGGCGGGCGTCGAGGTCTGCAGCGGCTCGCCCCTGGACCGCCGCGAGCAGCGCCACCTGGCCGAGCGGGACGGCTGCGAGCGGCCGTTTTCCCGCGCTCGCGCTCAGGGACACGCCTTCCTCGGCGTCCCGCCGCAGCTCGGTCCAGCGGCCGGTCGTGAACTGGCTGAAACCCAGCCGCGGCAGGGCGTACAGCACGGCCATGACGGCGCCGGCGTCCCGGGCGCCGGTGAGCATACGGGTGAAGCAGCGCCGATGGGCCTCGAGGTCGCCGAGGTGGAGGGCCTGGTTGCCCAGGTGCGCCAGGACGTCCGGGTCGTCCAGCTCGTCACCCTCGACGAGGGCGCAGTGCTGGGACGCCACCGCGTCCGCCCACTCGTGGGCGGCCGCCTGGTCGAGGCTGAGCAGGAGATGGCCCAGGCAACGGCCGTGGGCGGTGTCGCCGGCCGACGCCGCGACGGCGAGCCGGCGGACGTCGAGAACGGTGCCGCTGTCGCCCCCGTGGCTGCGCAGCAGGGCAGCGGCGACGGCGAGCTCGAGAGCGCGGGCGGGGTCGAGCCCGGCGACGGCCGCGGCGGACACGGAGAAGATGCGGTGGGCATCGACGGCCGATCCGACATTGACCTCGATCCGGCCGCGCAGGCGGTCGATGTCGGCCCGGAGCAGCATGTCGGCCGTGCTCTCGGCGCACGTCCGCGCGGACGTCACCAGCGCGCGGGCGGACGTCGTGTCGCCGGCGGACCAGGCGTTGCGCGCGGCGGC
>JACRAB010000301.1 GCA_016213575.1 Actinomycetota bacterium | reverse complement strand
GGCGCGCAAGGCCGAGCCGGCTGCGCCGGTCGCTGCGCGAGCCTTGCCCACCGGGACGTGGACCGCTGTCTGGCCCTGCCGGAAGACGGGACACCAGCGCAGCCCACCTCGGGCTGCCGCCGGCAACCGGCAAGGAGGAAGCCGATATGGCCAAGACCGTGACCACCGCCACCACCAGGGTCGTTCAGAATCTCGACCCCGCCACCCTGCTTGTCGACATCAACATCCGGCAGCACCCGCGCATCGACGAGGACTTTGTCGCGAGCATCCGCGAGCACGGCCTGCTTCAGCCCGTCCTCGGTGTGCGGACGACCGACGGCTCGATCCGGGTCCGCGTCGGGCACCGCCGTACCCTCGCCGCCATCCAGGCCGGGCAATCCACGGTTCCCGTCATCGTGATCGCCGACGAGAGCAGCGACGACGACGGCCAGGTGGAGCGCCTTGTCCAGCAGTACGTCGAGAATGAGCACCGCGCCGGCCTCCGAACGGCGGAGCGAGCCAGTGTCATCGGGCAGCTCGCAGCCTTCGGAGTGAGCGCCGCTCAGATCACCAACTGGACGCGGGTCCCCCGAGTCGAGGTCGACGCGGCACTGACTCTTTCGCGATCCGACGTGGCGAAGGCGGCTAGTGAGCGATATGAGTTCCTGACCTTGGAGCAGGCGGCCCTGATCGCCGAGTTCGAGTCAAGCGCCGACATCGTGACGGCCCTGGTCGCCGCCGCCAAGACGGGTGGCTTCGACCACGTCGCTCAGCGCGCGCGTGACGACCGCGACGAGCAGGAAGCGATCGCCTCCGCTGCCCAGCCCCTTGAAGCCGCAGGCTTGAAGATCGTCACCCGCGACGTCATGACGGGCGAGGCCGAGCGCCTCGACTCACTCACCGACGACCCGGACACCCGCGACCCGCTGACTGTCGAGGGCCACGCCACCTGCCCCGGGCACGCCGCCTACATCGCCCGACTGTGGGTCGACGAGGACGAGGAGGACGAGGTGCCGGGTACGGAGGCAGCGACGCCGCCCGGCATCGGAGAGGACGGGGAGCAGGACGGCGACATCGATCCGGACGGCGATGACGACGAGCCGGACGACGACACCGCGGGGTCCTACAAGTATCGGCCGGTCTACATCTGCACCGACCCGGTCGCCCACGGCCACCACGACCGGTACAGGTACGGCGGACAGAGCGGCCAGCGCAAGACGTCCGCCGAGATGACGGACGACGAGCGCGAGGCCGCCCGGGCCGAGCGACGACGCGTGATCGATAACAATCGCGCGTGGGAGTCGTCGACCAAAGTCAGGCGGGCCTGGCTCAAGACGCTGGCCGCGCGAAAGACCCCTCCGAAGCAGACCGCAACGTTCTTGGCTGTCGCGGCCGCGCATGACGCCGACACGATCGCCAGCATCGGCGGCAACCACCTGGCCGCGGACCTGCTCGGCCTCGTCAATACCGGCTACGGCCGTAGCGCCCGGCTGCAGGCGCTCCTGCGGACCGTCACCGATGCCCGCGCCCAGGTGATCCACCTGGTGCTGGTGCTCGCGGCCTACGAGGACGCGAGCACCCGCGAGGACTGGCGGCACGCCAACTCTCGCACCGCCCGCTACCTCCGGCACATCGCCGGGCTCGGCTACGACCTCAGCGACGTCGAGCACCTGGCCTGCGGCGCCGCAACCGCCCCGGAGGCCGACGGAGCCGAGGCGGACGCGGGCGGAAGCGACCCGGAGGAGTCGTCGGGGGAGTGACCCGCGGGTAGACGTGGACGGGGAGGGCGCCGAAGCAACCGGCGCCCTCCCCGTCCGCATCTTCGCACCCGGGCCCGACAGCACGCCCCACAGCAAGGCCGACAGCGCGCCCGAGTCCGGCACCGGGCGGCGCCTGCCCGGTGGTGACAGCCCCGTCACCGCCAGGAGCAGCGATGACGCACCCCACACCCGACGCCATTCGACGGCCTTGCCGCCACACCAGGGCCTCTCACCAGCACGGCACCCGGGCCGCCTACGTCGCCGACCGCTGCCGCTGCGGCGACTGCCGCGAGGCCAACCGTGTCGACGCCGCCGCCCGTCGCCGAGCCGTGGCGTACGGGCGGTGGCAGCCCTTCGTCGACGCCGCCCCGGCCCGCCAACACATCGAACGCCTCCGGGCCGCCGGGGTCGGCATCAACCGGATCGTCGCCCTGTCCGGCGTCGGTAGCGGCACCATCCGCCAACTCGTCTACGGCGACCGCCGCGCCGGCACCCCCACCGCGCGGATCCGACCCGAGACCGCCGCCGCGATCCTCGCCGTCCCGCTCACCCGCCCCGCCGCCGGCGCACTCGTCCCGGCCGACCGCACCCACGCCCTGGTCACCGACCTCCTTGAGGCCGGCCACCCGCTGCCGGTGCTCGCGCGCCTGCTCGCCCGCACCACGTCCAGCCTCGCCGTCACCCTCACCCGAGCCCGCGTGACCGCAGGCACCGCAGAGGCGGTCGCCGCCCTGCACCGCAGCCTCACGTCCCAGCCGCGCCGCCAGCCGCGACGAGCGACGTTCACCGACGAGCGCGGCTGGCTCACCGGCGACAGCGACGACACCGACGACCTGGCGGACGACGAGGACCTGGAGGTCGGCGACGTCGCCGTGGACGAGGTCGCCGTCGAGCGTGCGATGGCCGGCGAACCCGTCACGCTCACCCTCGTCGAGCAGCTCGAGGCAATCCGCAGGCTCCACGCCCGAGGCCTCTCCGACCGCCGCACCGCGATGCTGCTGCGAACTAGCGCCCGCACCGTCTCCCGCCGGAAGACCGCGATCGACTGATCAGGCCGCTGCGCGACCTCTGCACCGACACACCTCTTGCACTCCGGACATGAAGGCCGCGAATCAACTTCAAGTTGACCGATTCCGCCGGTAGGCGGGGACGAGTGCCCTTGGCGACCTCGTCGGCGCGCCCTATTGCTGCCGGTCAGCACGTTGCGGCTGCCGCCTGGTAACTTGCAGTTGTCATTGACTAGTTTAAGTTTACGGATCTGCGAGGCCGCCGTGACTGTTCCGGGCTCGGCGCACTTGGTGCTTGCACCGGGTGTGGTGCACCTGAACGAGCCATCGGCGGTGTTCGAGGCGATGTTGTCGGGCTGGGCGCGGCAGCAGAAGTCAAGGCTGCTGGCCGAGGCCACGATCGAGCCGAGGATGTCGCTGGTGCGACGCTTCGCGGCGTTCGCCGAGTCACCCCCCTGGGACTGGACAGCCGGTGACGTGGAGGACTTCACAGCCAGCCTGATGTCCGGTGCGCAGCGCCTGGCGCCTTCGACGATCCGCGGCTACCACCTGACGTTGCGGTTGTTCTGCGACTACCTCCTCGATGGCCGCTACGGCTGGATCGCTCAGTGTGAGGAGCGGTTCGGGACCATCCCTGCCCAGGTCTGCCACGACTACAACACCGCCGCTCACCTGGTCGAGTACGAGGGCAGGCCAGCGCGCCGACCGTTCTCCTACGACGAGGTCGAGACCCTGTTCGGGTTCCTCGATGACCGGGTGGAGACGATCGCGCGCTCGGGCCGCAAGGGCGCGTTGGCGGCGTTGCGTGATGCCCAGATGGTCAAGACGGCCTACGCGTTCGGGCTTCGGCGCCGTGAGCTGTGCTGCCTGGACGTCGTCGACCTTCGCCCCAACCCGCGGATGCCCGACTGGGGGACCTACGGCGCGGTCCATGTCCGCTACGCCAAGTCCAGCCGCGGGAGCTCACCGCGTCGCCGCACGGTGTTGGCCGTCCCGGAGTTCGACTGGGTCATAGCCGGGCTGCGTCAGTGGGTCGAGCAAGCCCGGCCGCTGCTGAAGCCCGGGCCACGCCAGGCGTTGTGGCTGACCGAGCGGAAGGCCCAGGTGTCGGTCAAGACGGTCGACAAGCGCTTCGCGTTCCTGCGCGACCAGGCGGGCCTGTCCAAGGACTTGTCGTTGCATTGCCTGCGGCACTCCTACGTCACGCACCTGATCGAGTTCGGGTATCCCGAGCGCTTCGTCACCGAGCAGGTCGGCCACTCCTACGCCTCGACGACCGCGATCTACACCTCGGTCTCCAACGACTTCAAGACCAAGACGCTGCAGGCAGCCCTCAACCGCGTCTACGGCACCCACCCAACCCACGGCGCCCAACAGGCCGGTCGGCCGAACGATCTGCCCAACGGCGGGGACGACAACCGGGAGGATCTGTGACCACGAAGACGGTGCTGCGCTGGAACCTGCGCCAACTGATGGCCGAGAACGGCATGTTCCACACCACCGACCTTGTCGAGCCGCTGCATCAGCGGGGCGTGGAGATCTCCCGGCAGATGGTGCACCGGGTCGCCACGAAGGCGCCGCAGCGCATCAACCTGGACCTCCTCGCGGCGCTGTGCGACATCTTGAGCTGCACCCCCAACGATCTGCTGGAGCTGGCCCAGGAGCAGGTCCGGGAAGCGACTGCGGTCAACGACACAGGCCCAGGCATCGGAGCGCTGCGACCGATCCGGGCCAGGATCCGCCGACCCGACCAGCCGGACTGACCGGGTGAGCCCACCGGTCTGCTGGGAGTGCGGGAGCAGCGATCGCCACTACACGACGTTGCCGCACGGGCGTCTGTGCGTCGCCTGTCGGCGCCGCCGTCACTACCACCCCGAAGCGTGCCCCGGTTGCACGGTCGTGCGGCCACTGGCCCACCTACGACCCGAGCAGGGCGCCGGCGAGCAGGGCGACCCGGGCACGGGGCTGGTGTGTGCCTCCTGCGCCGGGCAGGAGTCGGTCTTCGCCTGCCGTGAGTGCGGAAGCGAGGACCACCCCTACGGCGCCAGCCGCTGCGCCCGGTGCATCCTGGCCGAACGACTCACGGTCCTGCTCACCGACCCCACCACCGGGCGCATCCATCACCAGCTCCAACCGGTGTTCGAGGAGCTGGTGACCTCCGATCGGCCCCAGACGGGGATCTGGTGGCTGCGCAAGAAGCCCGGGGTCGGCCCGCGGCTGCTGGGCGAGATGGCACGCGGCGAGGTCGAGATCAGCCACGACACCTTCCGGTCGCTGCCGTCCGACAGGGCCCACGACTACCTGCGCAGCTTGCTCGTCGCGCTTGAAGTCCTTCCGCCCTTCGAGGTCCGGATCGAGCGGATGCTGCCCTGGATCGAGAGCGTCATCACCGACCTCCCCGCTGACCAGGCAGCCCTCATCCGCCAGTTCGCCCGTTGGCACGTCCTGCGTCAGATGCGCAAGGCCGCACGCGAAGGGCGGCTCACCTCCACCATCACCAATGCTGCCCGTCGACGCATCCGCCTCGCGGTCAACTTCCTGACCTTCCTCGAGGCCCACGGCGCCACCGCGGCGACCGCCACCCAGGACCTGCTTGAGCGCTACGGCGAGCACGTCGGTGGCATCACGAGCACCGACCACAGCTTCATCGCCTGGCTGCGCCGCACCCGCCTCAACACCCTGTCCTTGTCCCTTCCCTGCGTCGCTCCGCCCGCGCCGGCGGTGACGGTCTCGGACTCACAGCGCTGGAACTCCATTGAACTGCTCCTCCACGACCGGACACTGCGGACGTACACCCGCATCGGCGGACTGTTCATCCTGCTGTTCGCCCAGCCTCTGTCTCGGATCGTGGCCATGCGGACCCGCCAGGTCGCCCTCGCCGCCGACAGCGTCCACGTCACCTTCAACACGATCCCGGTCCAGATGCCACCTCAGCTCGACGACCTGATCCGCGAGCACCTCGAGCACCGCGGCAAGAGCCTCTACGCCTCTCGCGACAACGGATGGCTCTTCCCCGGCGGGAATCCTGGTCGACACCTCGCGACTGAGAACATCCGAGCCCAGCTCGTCGCCATCGGCATCAAGCCCTACGAGAACCGCAAAGCCACCCTGTTCCAACTCGCCGGCGACATGCCCGCACCCGTCCTCGCCGAACTCATCGGCATCACCAACAGCAACGCCTCCGACTGGGCCAGGCTCGCCGCCCGAGACTGGACCGGATACATCGCTACCCGCGCCCACTGACCCCAATCAGGCGTCGGCTAGGTGGGCGGGTCGTCCTGACCTGTGAGGCTCTGTGGCACGCACTGACGCGATGTGACGAGACGAGGAGTTGTGCTTCGCCGAGCGCCTCCCAGCACGTGTCGCAGCGAACGGCCGCTCGACAAGGCTGGGCCTGGAGCCGGTCTACCGGTCGGTCTGGGTCAGCCGGATCGCCAGACCGGCCGACCCGACGAGTCCTCCGCCCAGCTGGACGAGCTCAGCTTGCCCCCGGCACCCGGACAACGTCGGAGCAATGGGATGCAGCTGCGGGCACTCAGTTGGAGGGTGCTGCTGGTTCGGCGCGCTGGAGGTTGCGGACGGAGCGTGACCCGAGCGTGGCCAGGCAGATCACGACGTACACGGCCCCCGCGACCAGGATCGTGTGCTGGGTCCCGAAGACGAGTGCGAGGGGTCCGGCTGCGAGCTGACCGAGGGGGATCGCGACGAAGGAGCCGAGGGCGTCGTAGGAGTAGACGCGGGACAGCATTTCCTGTGGCACGCGCTCCTGGACCGCGAGGTTCCACGCGAGGCCAAACAGTTCAGCGCCGGCGCCGGCGAGGAAGAAGGTCACCATCACCGGTGCCAGGTGCGGCGTGAGGCCGAGGGTGAGCATGGGGACGCCGTAGAAGGCGCATCCGATCATGCCCCAGAGCAGC
>JACRAB010000041.1 GCA_016213575.1 Actinomycetota bacterium | reverse complement strand
GGTGCTCCTGCGCCGGCCGTGGGCGACGGTGCCGGCGGACGGCACGCGCCCCGCGGACGCCCGGACGCCGGACCCGGACACCCGGCCCGCGGACGCCGGGGCGCCGCCTCCGGACCGGCAGGCGCAGGCCGCGGACGGCGGCCTCACAGACGACGCATCGCTGTGACCCGGCCCACCTAAGCGCTCGCTTAGCCGCAGGTATGTTGGGTCCACCGCCTGCGGCACCGGTGCCGCGCGTCCAAAGGAGGTCCACCCGTGCCCGAGGCCGTGATCGTCTCCACCGCCCGCTCGCCCATCGGCCGCGCCTTCAAGGGCTCCCTCAAGGACGTGCGCCCCGACGACCTCGCCGCGACCGTCGTCCGCGCCGCGCTCGACAAGGTGCCCGCGCTGACGCCGGAGATCCTCGACGACCTCTACCTCGGCTGCGCCGAGCCCTGGGGCGAGCACGGCTCGAACATGGCGCGCGTCGTGTCGGTGCTCCTCGGCCT
Organism: Actinomycetota bacterium; assembly: GCA_016213575.1. Classification (GTDB taxonomy): domain Bacteria; phylum Actinomycetota; class Actinomycetes; order Actinomycetales; family Kineosporiaceae; genus R-H-3. Next base: position 4,471 of record JACRAB010000041.1, on the reverse strand, counting down.
CGACAGCCTCCCGGGCTCCACCGTCAACCGGTTCTGCGCGTCGTCCGTGCAGACCACCCGGATGGCCTTCCACGCGATCAAGGCCGGCGAGGGCCACGCGTTCGTCAGCGCCGGGGTCGAGTGCGTCTCGCGCTATAAGGGCTTCGCCGGGGCCGGCCAGCAGGCGGCGGACTGGGACAACCCGAGGTTCGCGGAGGCCAAGGAGCGCACGGTCGCGACCGCGCAGAGCAACGCGACGTGGACGGACCCGCGCGAGGCCGGGCTGCTCCCCGACGTCTACATGGCGATGGGGCAGACGGCAGAGAACGTCGCGACGTCGCGCGGCGTGAGCCGGCAGGCGCAGGACGAGTGGGGCGTCGAGAGCCAGAACCGGGCCGAGAAGGCCGCCGCGGACGGCTTCTTCGAGCGGGAGATCACCCCGATCACGCTCCCCGACGGCTCGGTCATGACGAAGGACGACTCCCCGCGGGCCGGTGTGACGCTGGAGGCGGTGCAGTCCCTGCAGCCGGTCTTCCGGCCGGGCGGCACCGTGACCGCGGGCAACTGCTGCCCGCTCAACGACGGCGCCGCGGCCGTCGTCGTCATGAGCGACACCAAGGCCCAGGAGCTGGGGCTGACCCCGCTCGCCCGCGTCGTGTCGACGGGGGTGTCGGCGCTCTCCCCCGAGGTCATGGGCCTGGGGCCCGTCGAGGCCTCGCGCCGCGCGCTGGCGCTGGCCGGCATGACGATCGACGACATCGACCTCGTCGAGATCAACGAGGCGTTCGCCGCCCAGGTGCTGCCCAGCGCCGACGAGCTGGGGATCGGCTACGACAAGCTCAACGTGCACGGCGGGGCGATCGCCCTCGGGCACCCGTTCGGGATGACCGGCGCCCGGATCACGACGACCCTGCTCAACGGCCTGCAGACCCGCGACGGCCAGTTCGGCCTCGAGACGATGTGCGTGGGTGGTGGCCAGGGCATGGCGATCATCTACGAGCGTCTCAGCTGAACCGCCGACCGGCCGGGGCAGCGGGATGAGGGACGGCACGCCGCGCGGCGGGCTGGTCCTGCGGACGTCGCGGGACCGCAGGACGGCGGCGCCGACGGCGGACCAGGTGCGCGCCGAGGTGGAGTACCTGCCGCGGGACGGCTGGCTCGTCCTCGAGTGCGACGGCGACGCGTTCGCCCAGGTCTGGCTGCGCCCGGACGGCGTCTACCAGGTCGAGCACGGCTTCGGGGCGCTGCCCGAGCCGGGCGGCGTCCGGCACGCGCCGTTGCGGTCGGCGGTCACCGTCTCGCGGGACAAGGTGAGCACGGCCCTGGGGCGCTGGGCGCACACCGACCCGGACTGGGCGGCCGCGTTGACCTGGTCGCCCGTGCCGCTGCCGGTCGGCGGCTGAACCGACCCGGCCGACCCGGCTGAGCCGGCCGGGCCGTCAGGCCTTCTTCTTCGAGCCGCGGTAGGCGAGCGCCGCCCCGGCGAGGGCGGTGAGCGGGCCGATGACGGCCCAGAGCACCTCGCCCGTCATGAAGCTGCCGCCGATGAAGCCCAGACCCTGGCCGGTCCAGATCGCGCCCATGAGCACGAGCAGGAGACCGATCCCGACGAGCAGCTGCTTGGACATGGCGTGATCGTCGCACGCCGGGCCGCGCGGCACCCGCCGGACGGACGACGGCCGGGACGGCGTGAGCCGCCCCGGCCGTCGTCGCTGCCTCAGCGTCGGACGAAGGCTCCGCGCGCGGTGCTGGCCGGGACGACCGACCGCGGCGTGGACTGCGACCGGGCGGCGCCGGCCCGGGCGGTCGTCAGGCCCGTCTCCGCCACCATCCGCTGGTCGAGCACCGACCCGGTCGGTGCCTGTGCCCGGACGAACACCGGCACGGGCTTGGCTCCGACGAAGGACGTCGAGATGTAGTCACCGACCATCGGGCCCTGCGTCGTGCCGGGCAGCCAGGACAGGGACATCGGCCCGGCCAGCGTGGTCGGCGCCGACCACGTCGCCCCGGCGTTCGTCGAGGACACGTACCCCACGCTCAGCTGGCAGGTCGCCGCCGTGCAGCTCGCCGCCGGGTAGAACTAGTCGGCGAGCGCCAGCCGCGACGTGGCGCCGGACGTCGTCCGGTCGACGGCGAGGCCCGGGATGAAGTGGTCCCGCCCGCTCGTCACGGCGTCGATCGGGACCCGCTGCACCGCGCTCCACGTCGTGCCGTTCGTCGAGGTGACGAAGACGATGTCGTTCGCCGTGCAGCCGGCCCGGAAGCGGCAGTCCTGCCAGGCGACGAACACGCGGCCGGTCGCGTCGATCTCGGCGGACGGCAGCGGTCCGGTGCGCAGGCCGCCCGCGACCGTGTGGTGCGAGATGGTCGTGATCGTCGTCGCGTTCGACCAGGACGCCCCGCCGTTCGTCGACCGGAACGAGCGCAGCGTCGTCTCGTTCGCGTTGTCGATCGGCACGATCACCGTGCCGTTCGGCTGGACGACGGGCTGCCCGCCGATCCCTGTCGCGTTGTTCCCCGGCCGGCGCCGCGGACCCCAGGTGAGGCCGCCGTCGGTCGACGTGCTCATGTAGATCCGGTTGCCGTCACCGTTGGCGTCCCACTCGGTGTAGCAGTTGCCGTAGAAGGGGCTCGTCGCCGTGTTGTCGCAGACGATCCAGTTCTTGTCCGGGCTCTGCAGGTTCGACCCGGTGACGAAGACCGGTGCGCCCCAGGTGATCCCGCCGTCGGTGCTGCGGCTGGTGTAGACGCCCGCGGCCGTCGGGCCGACGGTCGTCGAGCGGCCGACGAGCGGCAGGGTCGACACCATCCACACGTTGTGCCGCGCGTCGTAGGTGACGACGGGGTCGCTGACCCGGTCGTACGGGCCCGGGTTCGGGTTGTCCGTGCCGGGGTTGTTCGTGAGATTCGGCAGGTTCTTCGTCGTCCACGTGGCTCCACCGTCGCCGGACCGGGAGACGGCGATCCCGGACGAGCCGCCGTTGAACCAGCGGCCGGTCTGGACGGCGGTGACGATCGTCGAGCCGAAGGCGAACGAGTCGGGTTCGACCTGGCTGGCGTGCTGCCCCACCGTGTCGGTGAAGGTGTCGACGCTGATGGGCACGACGGCGGCCTGCGCCGTACCGGCGGTCGCAACGACGACGACGGCGACCGCCGCCGTCGCGACGGTCGCCCGGAGCGCGTGCTGGTTTCGGGCATGGCGGAGCAGGGATCGGACGGACATGGGTTCCCCTGACGTATCGAGAGCTCGGACGTCGGACGGTGCGGGCCATGCCGTCCCGAGACGGCGCGACGGCGAGCCTAGATCATGAGCACGCAGAGAGACAGATGAATCACAGTGCGCTCTTTGCGTGCTCCTGTCGGCTCAGATCCGCGCCTTCAGGGCAGCGACGACGGCGACGGCGGCCTCCGTGGCGGCGTCCCCCTCGGGGGTGCCCGGCGCGGCGACCGCCACGTCGTGCGCGAGCACGAGCACCTGGTCGGCGAGGGCGTGCGCGGCGAGCACCGGGACCACGCGGCGCGGCTGGTCCGCGACGTCCGCCGCGAGGTCGGCGAGCCGCTGCAGGTCGGCGCGGACGTCCTCGAGCAGGGCCTGCGCCTCCGGGCCGGTGCGGGCCGCCATCCGCGGACCGACGACCCGCAGCCGGTCGGCGGCGCGCTCGGCGTCCCGCTCGAGCCGGTCGGTGCTCACGCCGGCACCGGGGCGTCGTGCCGGGCCCGGGCCGCGGCGACGAGCGCGTCGAAGAGCGCCGGGTCGGTGCCGACCTCCGGGTGCCACTGGACGCCGACGCAGAACGGGAGCGCCGGGTCCTCGAGCGCCTCGACGAGGCCGTCGGCGGTCCAGGCGGTCGGCACGAGCCGCTCCCCCACCCGGTCGACGCCCTGGTGGTGGTAGGCGGGCACCGGGGTCTGCGTACGGCCGCCGAGCGCGGCGGCGAGCCGGGTGCCGGGCTCGACCCGCACCGGGTGGTCGCCGTAGACGCCCGGGGCGGGGGCGTGCTCGTCGTGGTGCAGGACGTCGGGCAGGTGCTGGTGCAGGGTGCCGCCGCGGGCCACGTTGAGCAGCTGCATGCCGCGGCAGATCCCGAGCACCGGCAGGCCGGCGTCGACGGCGCCGAGGATGAGCCCGGTCTCGGCGGCGTCCCGCTCGGGCTTGGGCGGCTGGGTGTCCGGGCCGGGCTCGGCGCCGTAGAGCCGCGGCTCGACGTCCGGGCCGCCCGCGACGACGAGCGCGTCGAGCCGGGGCAGCATGCCCTCGACGACGCCCGGCAGCGGCGGCAGGACGACGGGCAGCCCGCCGGCCCGCGCGACGGCGTCGACGTAGGCGCGCGGCACGAGGACCGCCTCGACGTCCCAGACGCCCCAGGCGGCCTGCGTGCTGTACGCGGAGATGCCCACGACGGGGCGGGGGTCGGTGTCGCTCACGGGTCGCAAGTCTCCCATCGGGTAGGCCCCGGCTGATTGCCGCCGCTCTACCCGGTGGGCGCCGGCG
>JACRAB010000284.1 GCA_016213575.1 Actinomycetota bacterium | reverse complement strand
AGCCCGTCTCGATGCTCATCCCGCGCGTCGTCGGCTTCAAGCTCACCGGCGAGATCCCGGCCGGCGCGACCGCCACGGACGTCGTCCTGACGATCACGCAGATGCTCCGCAAGCACGGTGTCGTCGGCAAGTTCGTCGAGTTCTACGGCTCCGGCGTCGCGTCGGTGCCGCTCGCGAACCGCGCGACGATCGGCAACATGAGCCCCGAGTTCGGCTCGACGTGCGCGATCTTCCCGGTGGACGACGTCACGATCGACTACCTGCGCCTCACCGGGCGCTCGCCCGGGCAGCTCGCGCTCGTCGAGGCCTACGCCAAGGAGCAGGGGCTCTGGCACGACGCGGCGAAGGAGGTCGTGTACTCCGAGTACCTCGAGCTCGACCTCTCGACGGTCGTCCCGAGCATCGCCGGCCCGAAGCGCCCGCAGGACCGCATCGAGCTGTCCGGCGCCAAGGACGCGTTCCGCACCGTGCTCGCCGACTACGCGGGCCCGGCGACGGACGGCCCCCGGGCGTCGAAGAAGGTGCCGGTCACCATGGCCGACGGCACGCAGACCGAGATCGACCACGGCGCCGTCGTCATCGCCTCGATCACGTCGTGCACGAACACGTCGAACCCGTCGGTCATGCTCGCGGCCGCGCTGCTGGCGAAGAACGCGGTCGAGAAGGGCCTCACGGTCAAGCCGTGGGTCAAGACCTCGCTCGCCCCGGGCAGCAAGGTCGTCAAGGACTACTACGAGAAGGCCGGGCTCGTCCCGTACCTGGAGAAGCTCGGCTTCCACATCGTCGGCTACGGCTGCACGACGTGCATCGGCAACTCGGGCCCGCTCCCCGAGGAGGTCTCGGCCGCCGTCCAGGCGAACGACCTCTCGGTCGTCTCGGTGCTCTCGGGCAACCGGAACTTCGAGGGGCGGATCAACCCCGACGTGAAGATGAACTACCTCGCGTCGCCGCCGCTCGTCATCGCCTACGCGCTCGCCGGCACGATGGACTTCGACGTCGAGACCGACCCGCTCGGTCTCACGCCGGAGGGCGAGCCGGTGTTCCTGCGCGACGTCTGGCCCTCGCCGCAGGACGTCGAGGCGACGATCGCGCACGCGATCACGCAGGAGATGTTCACGAAGGACTACGCCGACGTCTTCGCCGGTGACGAGATGTGGCAGTCGCTGCCGACGCCGACCGGGGACACGTTCGCCTGGGACGCCGGCTCGACGTACGTCCGCAAGCCCCCGTACTTCGACGGGATGGGGATGGGCACGACGCCGGTCTCGGACATCTCGGGCGCACGGGTGCTCGCCCTGCTCGGCGACTCGGTGACGACGGACCACATCAGCCCGGCCGGCTCGATCAAGGCCGACAGCCCGGCGGGCAGGTACCTGTCCGAGCACGGCGTGGACCGCAAGGACTTCAACTCCTACGGCTCGCGGCGCGGCAACCACGAGGTGATGATCCGCGGCACGTTCGCGAACATCCGGCTGCGGAACAAGCTCCTCACCGACGTCGAGGGCGGCTTCACCCGCAACTTCCTCGCGGGCGGCGAGCAGACGACGATCTACGACGCGGCCCAGGCGTACGCCGCCGCGGGGGTCCCGCTCGTCATCCTCGCCGGCAAGGAGTACGGCTCGGGCTCGAGCCGGGACTGGGCCGCCAAGGGCACCGCGCTGCTCGGCGTCAAGGCGGTCGTCGCCGAGTCGTACGAGCGGATCCACCGCTCGAACCTCATCGGCATGGGCGTCCTCCCGCTGCAGTTCCCGGCGGGGGAGTCCGCGGCGAGCCTGGGCCTGACCGGCGGCGAGACCTTCGCCGTGAGCGGGGTCGAGGAGCTCAACGCGGGGACGACGCCGCGCACCGTCCGGGTCACCGCGACCGCGGCCGACGGCACCGTCACGGCCTTCGACGCCGTGCTGCGGATCGACACGCCGGGCGAGGCGGAGTACTACCGCAACGGCGGGATCCTGCAGTATGTCCTGCGGCAGCTGGTTCGCGGCTGACCCGGACGACGTCCCGCACGTGAGGGGGCCCGGCCGGTCGGCCGGGTCCCCTCGTGCGTCCGCGGTCCGGGGACCGGTCCGCGAGGCCCGGTGCGGAGGCGAACACGGTCTGTGCGCGAGGTCACGGGCACGAGTCGCAATCGTTACGAAGCAGTGACCGCTCTTCCGGCGCAAAGCCCTTCCCTGCACCGCCTCGGCAGAATAAGTTGCGGGCGGCAACATATCCGGGACCACCGAGGCTCCCGCGGGCGCACGTCGCCCCGCGTGGTCCGAGGCCTCCCGGGGAGATGTTTCCGCGACCCGCTGGGAGGGGCCGCGGAAGTGCAGGGACCCGTGACCGCGGGCCCTCGATCTGGGGCATTGACGCCCCAGGAAGGACCGGAGCATGCGCAAGGGTTTGGTTGGTCTGATCGCCGTAGGTGCCGCGGGCGCGATGGCGCTCTCCGCCTGTGGTGGTAGCTCCAGCGGTGGCACCGACACCGGCTCGGCCGGCGCGTCGTCGACCGCCGCCGCGGGCAAGATCGGCGTCATCCTCCCCGACTCGGCCTCGTCGGCCCGCTGGGAGACCGCTGACCGCAAGTTCCTCGAGGACGCCTTCAAGGCCGCGGGTGTGCAGTACGACATCCAGAACGCCGGTGGCGACAAGACCAAGTTCGCGACCATCGCCGACGGCATGATCTCGGGCGGCGCCAAGGTCCTCATGATCGTCAACCTGGACTCCGACACCGGTGCGGCCGTCATCAAGAAGGCCACCGCTGCCGGCATCCCGGTCATCGACTACGACCGCCTCACGCTCGGCGGCGGCGCGGCGTACTACGTGTCCTTCGACAACGTGGCCGTCGGCACCGCGATCGGCGAGGGCCTCGTCAAGGGTATGCAGGCGAACGGCAAGAAGGACGGCCCCGTCGTCCTCCTCAACGGCTCGCCGACCGACAACAACGCCACGCTGTTCAAGCAGGGCTACGAGACGGTCATCAAGGGCGCGGGCTACACCGTCGCGGCCGACCAGGCCGTCCCGGACTGGGACAACACGAAGGCCGGCACGATCTTCGAGCAGATCTTCACGCAGACGAAGGGTGACTTCGTCGGCGTCGCGGCCGCGAACGACGGCCTCGGCGGTGCGGCGATCGCCGTCCTGCAGAAGAACAAGCTCGCCGGCAAGATCCCGGTGACGGGCCAGGACGCGACCGACGAGGGCCTCCAGCGGGTCCTGCTCGGCACGCAGTACGTCACGGTCTACAAGGCCATCAAGAAGGACGCCGACGCGGCCTCCGCGCTCGCTATCTCGCTCATCCAGGGCGACAAGGCGGCGGCGGACGCCGCGGCGACCGGCAAGACCAAGGACAGCACCACCGGTGCGGACGTCCCCTCGGTCCTGCTCGAGCCGCAGGCCATCTACAACGACACCGTGAAGGCTGTCATCGACGACGGCTTCACCACCAAGGAGAAGGTCTGCACCACGCCGGAGCTCCAGAAGGCCTGCACCGAGGCCGGCATCTCCTGATCGGGAACGGAGGGTCGGTCTGACCGACCGCAACCGGTGACCAGAACCTGATGGTCATCGGGGAGTGCCACACCGGGGGGCCCGGGTCCACACTGGGCCCGGGCCCCCTGGTCCCGTCCCGGTCCCGCCGCGAGATGCGAGGAAGCATGAGCACGTCCACGAGCAGCACCACCCCGCTGCTGAGCCTGCGGGGGATCAACAAGAGCTTCGGCGCGGTCCACGTCCTCAAGGGCGTCGACCTCGACGTGTGGCCGGGCAAGGTCACGGCCCTCGTCGGCGACAACGGCGCCGGCAAGTCGACCCTCATCAAGGGCATCGCCGGCATCTACAGCTTCGACCACGGCTCGTACACCTTCGAGGGCCAGCAGGTCGAGGTCACCAACCCCAAGCAGGCCAACGCGCTGGGCATCGAGGTCGTCTACCAGGACCTCGCGCTCTGCGACAACCTCGACGTCGTCCAGAACCTCTACCTCGGCCGTGAGGCCACGAGCGGGGTCATCCTCGACGAGACGACGATGGAGCGGAAGGCGACCGAGACCCTCAAGGGTCTGTCGGTGCGCACCCTGAAGTCGGTCCGGATGAAGGTCTCGAGCCTGTCCGGTGGTCAGCGCCAGACCGTCGCCATCGCGCGCGCGGTGCTCTGGAACAGCAAGCTCGTCATCCTCGACGAGCCGACGGCGGCCCTCGGCGTCGCGCAGACCGAGCAGGTCCTCCAGCTCGTCCGCCGGCTCGCCGACGCGGGCCTGGCCGTCATCCTCATCTCGCACAACATGAACGACGTCATCCGGGTCGCGGACAACGTCGCTGCGCTCTACCTCGGCCAGATGGCCGCCCAGGTCCCGGCCGAGTCCCTGACCCACGGCCAGATCGTCGAGCTCATCACCGCGGGCCGCAGCGGCGACCTCGGCCTCAAGGCGCCCGACAAGGAGGTCGTGGCGTGACCACGAGCACAGCAACCCCGGCCCCCGAGATCCTCGAGGAGGGCGGCGGCATCGGCGGCGCGCTCCGCGACTACGTCGCACGGCTGCGCGGCGGCGACACCGGCTCCCTGCCCGCCGTCCTCGGCTTCATCGTCCTCGTCGCGTTCTTCTCGGCGACGAGTGACACGTTCACCTCCAAGCTCAACTGGGCGAACCTGCTCAACCAGAGCGCGGCGTACATCTTCATCGCCATGGGGCTCGTCTTCGTCCTGCTCCTCGGCGAGATCGACCTGGGCGCCGGGTACACCGCCGGCACGTCCGCGGCGATGATGGGCGTCGTCATGACCCAGAAGGGGCTCGCCTGGCCCATCGCGGTCCTCGCGTGCCTCGTCACCGGCGCGGTCATCGGGCTCACGGTCGGCATCCTCGTCGCGCGGCTGGGCATCCCGTCGTTCGTCGTGACCCTGGCCTACTTCCTCGGCCTGCAGGGTGTGCTGCTCCTCGTCATCGGCGAGGGCGGCACGATCGCCATCCGGGACAAGACGATCCTCGCGATCAACAACAACAACATGCCCACGTGGATGGGCTGGGTGTTCTTCCTCGTCGTGGCCGGTGGCTACGCCGCGGTGACCTTCGGCCAGCAGGCCCGGCGGCGCGCCGCCGGCCTGCCGACGGCTGCGACGTCGGTCGTGCTCGCCAAGGTCGGCGGGCTGGCCCTGCTCCTCGCGATCGTCACGCTCTTCCTCAACCAGGAGCGCTCGGTCAACCCGGTGCTCAACTCGCTAAAGGGTGAGCCGATCATCGTCCCGGTGACGGCGCTGTTCGT
>JACRAB010000283.1 GCA_016213575.1 Actinomycetota bacterium | reverse complement strand
CCGAGGGCGTCGCCGAGGGCGAGGCCGAGGAGCGCGGCGAGGGCGCGGTCGTGCCGGGTGGCGTCCACGGGCGGCAGTGTGGCAGGCCGCGCGCGGACGGGCCGCCGCACCCGGGGGTGCGGCGGCCCGTCGTCACCGGTCGCGGCATCAGGTGCCGCGCCGGCTCAGCGCTTCGCGAAGAAGACGTCCGGGTCGTGCCGGCCGGCCGGCCACAGCGAGTTCTTCACGATGTCGCGGTTGTCGCCCCAGGCGAGGTAGACGCCGCCGCCGGTCGCGACGTTCGCGATGTAGTCACCCATGTACCCCGTCGCGATGACCGGGTCGAACTGCGGGTTGTTGAAGACCCCGGGGAACGCCTTGGTCGTGACGCGCTTCGTCGTCCAGGACGTGCCGTTCCTCGAGTCGGACAGGAGGACGTCGACCGTGAGGTCCGGGTTCTTGTGGTAGGCGGCCAGGTGCAGGCCGGCGGCGTCCGCCGAGAGGGCCGGCTGGAAGTCCTCGCCGGCGGGCGAAGGCACCGGCACCGTGGCGCTCCAGGTGGCCCCGCCGTCCTTCGACGCCGACCACAGGGTGCGCATGGCGCCCTGCGGCCCCTCGTTCCACGCCGTGACGAGCGTGCTGCCGAGGCGGGTCACGGTCGGCAGCGGCAGGTTGCGCGCCACCTGGCCAGGACCGAGGTCGATGGAGGCGAAGTCGCTCACGGCGGCGACGACCACGGGCTTGGTGAAGGTCACGCCGCCGTCCGTCGAGGTGACCGAGACGATCTCGAAGGCCTCGGTGCCGCCCTCGCACGTCGGGTCGTCCACGGAGATGCGGACGGAGACGACCGTGAGGTCGCCGGTGGCCGGGTCGACGCTCGGCTGCGAGCCGATGTACTGGCCGAAGCTGCAGCTCGACGGGTCGCTCGTGATCTTGTCCGCGTAGGCGAGCTCGAAGGTCTTGCCGCCGTCCTGCGAGCGGGCGACGGGCAGGCCCGCGAAGAAGCCGCCCTGGCCGTCGTCGACGAAGTCGTCCCACGCGACGTACACGGTGTCCTCGGCCGCCGAGGCCTTGGACCGGCCGACCGTGAGCGCCTCCTTGTCCCCGGAGTAGAAGAGCGCGGGGTCGTTCGGCGAGGCGTACGTCGGCACCGTCCACCGGGCGCCGTCCTTCGACGTCGAGACCCCGATCTCGAGGCCGCCCGACTCGCCGCTGATGACGAGCTCGGAGTAGTAGAAGGTGCCCTTGCGGTCGACGCCGAGCCACGGGTCGCCGAGGTTGATCTGACCGGGACCCTGCGGCAGGGTGCCGGCGTCGGTGAAGGTCTTCCCGCCGTCGGCCGAGTACGCGACGCCGGTGAGGTTCGCGCCTGCCGTGAGGAAGCCGCCGGGGTAGACCTGCTGGGAGTCGTTGAACCCGACGACGACCCGCTTGCCCCTGACCGCGATCGCCGTCTCGCTCTGGGTCGTCTGCTCCAGGGTCCTGTCCGCCCGCGGGTCGTTGACGCGGACGTTCTTCAGGCCGGCCGACGCGACGGCGGCACCCTGCGCGGCCGCGCCGGCCGCCCGGGCCGCACCGGGCTCGTCGCCCTCGCCGACGAGGCCGCCGGGGCGGTTCTTCCCGGCGAGGTAGCGCAGCCCGGCGAGCGCGCCGGGGGAGAGGAAGTCGCCGCGGCGTTCGAGCAGCGTCTCGGCGTCCTGCTCCCGGGTCAGCTTCGACGTCCCCGTCGCGGCGGTCGTCGGTGTCAGCTGCGTCGCGAGCACGCCGCCCGCGACGAGGGCCGACGCCGTCGCCGCGGCGCCGATGCGGACCGACCTACGGGCATGGAAAGGTGCACGTCCGGACATGTGGATCCCCCAAGCCGCCCGGCCCCCCGGGCGTCGACGGCGCCCGGTTCCCGACCGGACGTCCGTGGACGAACACGGTGGCCCCGGCGATCTTGTTCCGCAAGGAATGTCACGGACGGTTCTCGTGCGATCGATAACGGATCGCCGGACGGACAGCGGCGCGGACGGTGCGTCCAGGGACCCTCGTCCCGGACGGACGACGGACGCCACCGGTCGCTGTGCGCGACCGGCGGCGTCCGTGGGGGTCCCGCCGGGTCAGTGCCCGCGGGCCACCCACGCGTCGTAGTCGCCGGCCTCGGCGCCGATCGTCGTCGAGTCGCCGTGCCCGGTGAGCACGGTGGTCGTCGGCGCCAGCGTGAGCAGCCGGGTCCGGATCGACTCCAGGATCGTCGGGAAGCTCGAGAACGACCGCCCGGTCGCCCCGGGGCCGCCCTTGAACAGGGTGTCGCCGGAGAAGAGGACCTCCAGGTCCGGGACGTGCAGGCACACCGCACCGGGGGAGTGCCCCGGCGTGTGGAGCACGCGCAGCGTCGTCCCGCCGACCTCGACGACGTCGCCGTCGGCGAGGTACCCGGGCTCCCGGTCGGGGTGGACGACGTCCCAGAGCATCCGGTCCTCCGGGTGCAGGAGGATCGGCGCGCCGGTCGCGTCGGCGACCTCGCCCGCGGCGTTCACGTGGTCGTAGTGGCCGTGCGTCGACACGATCGCGACGACCGTGCGGCCGCCGACCGCGTCGAGGATCTTGGCCGCCTCGTGCGAGGCGTCGACGACGACGACCTCGTCGGCGTCCCCGATGAGCCACACGTTGTTGTCGACGTCGAAGTCCTGCCCGTCGAGGCTGAAGACCCCGCTCGTGACGACGTTCTCGATGCGTGCCCGGCTGCTCAAAGGACCACCACCGACCGCAGGACCTCGCCGTGGTGCATCTTCGCGAACGCCGCCTCGACGTCCCCGAGGCCCACGGTCTCGCTGACGAACTTGTCGAGCGGGAGCCGGCCCTGCAGGTACAGCTCGATGAGCGTCGGGAAGTCGCGCGAGGGCAGGCAGTCGCCGTACCAGGACGACTTCAGCGAGCCGCCGCGGCCGAAGACGTCGATGAGCGGGAGCTCGAGCGTCATCGTCGGGTTCGGCACGCCGACGAGGACGACGGTGCCGGCGAGGTCGCGGCCGTAGAAGGCCTGCTTCCACGTCTCGGGGCGGCCGACGGCGTCGATGACGACGTCCGCGCCGAAGCCGTCCGTCGCGGCCTGGATCGCCTCGACGGCGTCCTGCGACGAGGAGTTCACCGTGTGGGTGGCGCCGAAGTCCTTGGCCCACTCGAGCTTCTTGTCGTCGATGTCGACGGCGATGATCCGGCGGGCGCCGACGAGCCGCGCACCGGCGATCGCCGCGTTGCCGACGCCGCCGCAGCCGATGACGGCCACGGTGTCGTCACGCTGCACGTTGCCGGTGTTGATCGCCGCGCCGAGGCCCGCCATGACGCCGCAGCCGAGCAGGCCGGCGACGGCCGGGGCGGCCGCCGGGTCGACCTTCGTGCACTGGCCGGCGGCGACGAGGGTCTTCTCGACGAAGGCGCCGATGCCGAGCGCGGGGGACAGCACGGTGCCGTCCTCGAGGGTCATCTTCTGCGTGGCGTTGTGGGTCGCGAAGCAGTACTGCGGGCGGCCGCGCCGGCACGAGCGGCACTGGCCGCACACCGCACGCCAGTTGAGGACGACGTAGTCACCGGGCGCGACGTCCGTGACGCCGGCGCCGACGGCCTCGACGACACCGGCCGCCTCGTGGCCGAGGAGGAAGGGGAAGTCGTCGTTGATGCCGCCCTCGCGGTAGTGCAGGTCGGTGTGGCAGACGCCGCAGGCCTGCACCTTCACGACCGCCTCGCCGGGACCGGGGTCCGGGACGACGACCGTCTCGACCGTGACCGGGGCGCCCTTGCCCCGCGCGACGACGCCCTGCACCTTCTGCGACATGTCTCGCCAGCCCTTTCCGACCGGGAAGTCGGGTCAGTCCCTGACCCGGCCACCCGGCTGGTGCCGGTGGCGCTCCGACCCTACTGGCGCGACCTCGGACGCGCGTGGCCGACCGGTGATCGCCGTCGCCGCGGCGGTCGGGCGGTCAGAACCGGAACGGCCGCGGCGGGACCGCCAGGGCGGCCCGCGGGCAGTCGGCGAGGGTGAGGTCCCCGAAGCCCAGCGCCTCGTCGCAGAGCGTCTCCACGGTGAAGCCGAGGGCGGAGCCGAGCTTGGAGATCATGACGCGGTAGATGGTGATCTCGTACTTCGTCGGGGTGCCGTACGCGATCTGCAGGCTGCCGACGAGACCGGTGGCGTCCTCGGGGCGCTCCCCGGGCCAGGGCTGCTCGTACCGGGTCCAGCGGCTCGGCTCGGCGAGCCACAGCCCGTCGGCGTGCACCGAGTTCAGCGAGAGCTCGACGAGGATCGCCCGGGCGGCCTCCTCCGGGACGATCGCTGCAGGACGGATCACCTCGGTGACGACACCTTCGTCGTACGCCTCGTCCAGGCCGATCGGCTCCTGGTTCACGCCACCTCCCAGTCGTGCCTCCTGGTGAGTCTCGGCGTGTCGCGGTCCGATCTTCACTCCGTGGTCGATGGAATACGGAACGTAGTTGTCGTTCTACCCAGAGTTTCGATGAGAAAGGTGGTGCGGGTGTGATCCGTGGTGCAGAATGGCCGGGGACAGGCGCCAGCATCATGCCCCTGCCAGCAAGGCCGCTCATCGGACGAGGTCGTTGGGGAAGACGCACCTCAACCCGGTGAAGGAGGCCCCCATGGCCGGTGCGACGACGCGAGGCGTCCTGTTCGTGCACTCCGCGCCGCGTGCGCTGTGCCCACACGTCGAGTGGGCCGCCGGCGGCGTCCTCGACGTGCGCCTGTCGCTGGACTGGATCCCGCAGCCGGCGGCGGCGGGGCTCTACCGCACCGAGCTCTCCTGGCAGGCCGAGCAGGGGACCGGGGCGCTGCTGGCGTCCGCCCTGCGGGGCTGGGCGCACCTGCGGTACGAGGTGACCGAGGAGCCGAGCCCCGGTGTCGACGGCGGGCGGTGGATGCACAGCCCGGAGCTGGGCATCTTCCACGCCGTGACCGACGTGCACGGCAACATCCTCGTCCCCGAGGACCGGGTGCGGCACGCCCTCGAGAGCGGGCACGGCGACCCGGCGACGATCGTGGCCCAGCTCGACCTCGCGCTCGGCAGCGCGTGGGACGACGAGCTCGAGCCGTTCCGGCACGCCGGGGACGGCGCCCCGGTGCGCTGGCTGCACCGGGTCGGCTGACCCGGGCGGTACCGCCCGCAGGACACGCGAAGGGCCCCGACCGACGGTCGGGGCCCTTCGACGTCCGTGCTCAGTGCATCGTCACCTGGACCTGGTCGGTCGCCAGGTCCTCGTGCCGGACCCGCAGGAACGCCACGACGAGCAGCCCCGCACCGAGGATCATCCCGGCGGCGACGACGAACGCCGCCGTCGCGCCGGAGGTGAACGCCTCGACCTGGACGAGCCCCTGCAGTCGGGCCAGCTGGTCGGCCGGCAGGCCGGCGGCCGCCTTGGCCTGGAGGTCGGCGGCGAGCTCCGCCACCTTGTCCGTGGCCGACCGGGACGCCACGGTGCTCAGCGTCGCCAGGCCGATGGCGCCGCCGATCTGCTGCATCGTGTTGAGGACCGCGGAGGCGACCCCGGAGTCCCGCTTCTCGACGCCGGCGACGGCGGTGAGCGTCAGCGGCACGAAGATCAGGCCGAGGCCGAACGCCATCGTCACCATCGGGCCGAGCAGCCCCGTGACGTACTCCGTCTGCGGGGTGATCTGGGCCATCCACAGCATGCCCGCGGCCGCGATGAGCGCACCGGGGCCGGAGATCCACCGGGCGTCGACCCGGCTCACGAGGAACGAGCCGAGCTGGGCCGCGGCGATGATCCCGGCGCTGAAGGGCAGGAACGAGACGCCGGCGCGCACCGGCGAGTACTCGAGCACCGTCTGGATGTAGATGCCGAGGAAGTAGAAGAGGGCGAACATCCCGGCGCCGACGACGAGCATCGCGAGGTAGGACGCCGCCCGGTCCCGCTGGGCGAGCACCCGGAACGGCATGAGGGCGTGCGCCGAGCGCGACTCGATGACGAGGAAGGTCACGACGAGCGCCACCCCGACCGACAGGTACGCGAGCGTGGCGGTCGTGCCCCAGCCCTTCTCGGCGGCCTGGGTGAGGCCGTAGACGAGGCTGACGAGACCGGCCGTCGCGGTGACCGCGCCCGGCAGGTCGAAGCGGCCGCGCTGGCGGGCCGACTCCGGGAGCACCATCGGCGCGAGGACGATCACGGCGATGCCGATCGGCACGTTGACGAAGAACGTCCAGCGCCAGTCGATCTCGGTGAGCAGCCCGCCGAGGATGAGCCCGATGGCCGCGCCCGCCCCGGACATCGCCGCGTAGATCGCGAACGCCCGGTTGCGGGCGGGCCCGGCCGGGAAGGTCGTCGTCACGAGGGACAGCGCCGTCGGGGAGGCGATGGCGGCGCCGAGCCCCTGGAGGATGCGGGCGCCGATGAGCTGGCCCTCGGACTGCGCGACACCGCCGAGGAACGACGCGAGCGCGAAGACGCCGACGCCGACCATGAACGTCTTGCGGCGCCCGAGCAGGTCGCCGGCCCGGCCGCCGAGCAGGAGCAGGCCGCCGAAGGCGAGCGTGTAGGCGTTGACGACCCAGGACAGGTTCGCCTGCGAGAAGCCGAGGTCCGTGCCGAGCGTCGGCAGCGCGATGTTCACGATCGTCGCGTCGAGGACGACCATGAGCTGCGCGGTGCTGATGACGGCGAGCGCGAGGCCGAGGGCCCGGCGGCGGGCGGGTGCGATCGCGGCCGTGCCGTCGGCGGCGGCGTCGAGCTCGGCGTCGAGCTCCGGGTCGAGGGCCGGGTCGAGCAGCGGGTCGACGGCGCCCGTGGGGGCGTCACCGTCGTGACCGCCGGTGCTGGCGGAGGTGGACATGGTGCTCCTCGGTCGGTACGGGGCGTGCGGGAGGAGCGCCGGACGTCGGTGTCACGGCGCGGGAGTGGCGTGGTTCAGTCCCGGGTCCCCCGGACCGCGGGCAGGACGACCTGGTCGACGACGCGCTCGACGAGCGCCGCGAACGGCTCGTCGGGCGCGCCGAAGGAGAGGCGGAACATGACGATCGCCGGGACGATCTGCCCGACGAGCTCGAGGTCGACGCCGTCGGCGACCTCGCCCCGGGCCTGCGCCCGTTCGAAGACGGT
>JACRAB010000289.1 GCA_016213575.1 Actinomycetota bacterium | reverse complement strand
TGTCGCCCGGGTCTGCCAGGCGATCGCGGCCAACCCCGAGGACGGCCGCCGGCTGACGATCAAGCGCAACACCGTGGCCGTGGTCACCGACGGCTCGGCGGTGCTCGGCCTGGGCAACCTCGGCCCGCTCGCCGCGCTGCCGGTCATGGAGGGCAAGGCGGCCCTGTTCAAGCGGTTCGCGGACGTCGACGCCTGGCCCGTCTGCCTCGACACCCAGGACGCCGACGAGATCGTCAGCATCGTCCGGGCGCTCGCGCCGGTGTACGGCGGCATCAACCTCGAGGACATCTCCGCGCCGCGCTGCTTCGAGATCGAGGCCCGGCTGCGCGAGATGCTCGACATCCCGGTCTTCCACGACGACCAGCACGGCACCGCGATCGTCGTCCTCGCCGCGCTGACGAACGCGCTGCGCGTCGTCGGCAAGTCGCTGCCGGACGTCCGGATCGTCGTCTCCGGGGCGGGCGCCGCCGGGCAGGCGATCATCCGGCTGCTCCTCGCCGAGGGGGCGGCGCACGTCGTCGCCTTCGACAGCAGGGGCGCCGTCCACACCGACCGGGAGAACCTCGACCCGTTCAAGACGTGGATCGCCCACAACACGAACGCCGGCGGGGTCACCGGCACGCTGCGCGAGGGCCTCGCCGGGGCGGACGTCTTCATCGGCGTCTCCGCGCCCGACCTGCTCACCGGCGCCGACGTCGCGACGATGGCCGACCGGGCGGTCGTCCTCGCCCTGGCCAACCCGGACCCCGAGGTCGACCCGCTCGCCGCCCAGCAGCACGCCATGGTCGTCGGTACCGGCCGCAGCGACTTCCCGAACCAGATCAACAACGTGCTCGCGTTCCCCGGCTTCTTCCGCGGCCTGCTCGACGCCGGGGCGCGGCACATCACCGACGAGATGCTCGTCGCGGCGGCGACGGCGATCGCGGACGTCGTCCACCCCGACGAGCTCAACCCGAGCTTCGTCGTCCCGAGCGTGTTCGACCCGGCCGTCGCCCCGGCGGTCGCGGCCGCGGTCAAGGCCGTCGCGGAACGGACGCCGGTCGGCAGCCGCTGACCGCGGCCCGCCGGGCTCTCCCCGGAGCGACCGCTGGACCCGTTGCGGCGCAACGGGTCTAGCGGTCCTCGAGGAGTCCCGCGTCGTGGGCGAGGATCGCGACCTGGACGCGGTTCGAACAGCCGAGCTTGAGGAGCAGGCGGGAGACGTGGGTCTTCACGGTCGCCTCGCTCATGAAGAGCGAGCGGCCGACCTCGGCGTTCGACAGACCGTGCCCGACGGAGACGAGCACCTCGCGCTCGCGGTCGGTGAGCGGGTCCAGCCGGGCGAGCGCGGCGGCGCGACGGCCGTCCTGCGCCGACGCGGCGAACCGTTCGACGAGTGCACGGGTCACGCCCGGGCTGAGCATCGCGTCGCCGCGGGCCACCACCCGGACGGCCTCGACGAGGTCGCGGGGCGGGGTGTCCTTGAGCAGGAAGCCGCTCGCGCCGGCCTCGAGCGCGCGGAAGACGTACTCGTCGAGACCGAACGTCGTGAGGACGACGACCCGTGGCCCCCCGTCGAGGGCGGTCACCGCGGCGGTCGCCGCGAGGCCGTCGACGCGGGGCATCCGGACGTCCATGAGGACGACGTCCGGCCGGTGGGCGCGGACGGCGGGGACGGCGTCCGCACCGTCCGCGGCCTCGCCGACCACGAGCAGGTCCGGGGCGCTGGCGAGGATCATCGACAGGCCGGCGCGCACGAGCGCGTCGTCGTCGACGAGGAGCACCCGGATCGGCCGGGACGCCGCCGGGTCGGCCGGGTCCGTCGGGGCATTGCCCGGGGAGTTGCCCGGGGCGCTACCCGGACCGTCGGCGGGCGTCATGCGGGCCTCCTCGGGAACGTCGCCAGCACGCGCCAGCCGCCGCCGGGCACCGGCCCCGCGTCGAGCGTGCCGCCGGCGAGGCCGACCCGTTCGCGCAGACCCACGAGCCCGGTGCCGGACCCGGGCACGAGCGCGCTGCCGGCGACGGGGCGGGCGTTGGTCACCTCGACCCGCAGCACGCCGTCGTCCGGCCCGGCGCCGGCCCCGCCGCCTGCGACGACGACGTGGGTCTGCGCGGACCGCGCGTGCTTGTGGACGTTCGTCAGAGCCTCCTGGACCACCCGGTAGACGGTACGGCCCACGACCTCGTCCACCGGCGGCGCACCGTCCGGCCTGCGGTCCTCGAACCGGACGGGGACGCCGGCCGCGACGGAGGCCTCGACGAGCCTCGGCACGTCCTCCAGCCGGGGCTGCGGCGCGAGCGCGACGTCGTCGGCGACCGCTTGGTCGGGGTCCGCGCGGAGCACCCCGAGCACCCCTCGCAGGTCCTCGAGGGCCTGTCGGGCCGTCGCGCCGATGAGCGCCGCCGCCTTCTCCACCCGCTCCGGACCGCTGCCCGGGTTCACCTCCAGGGCGCCGGCGTGCAGCGCCACGAGGCTGATCCGGTGCGCGACGACGTCGTGCATCTCGCGGGCGATCCGGGTCCGCTCGGCGAACCGGGCCTGGCGCTGCAGGAGCAGGGCGGTCGCCTCGGCCTGCTCGGCGCGCTCGCGCAGGGAGGCGAGCAGGTCGCGGCGGGCACCGACGTACGCGCCGCCGACGCTCGCGAGCGCGACGATGACCGACCCCGCGATCGCGCCCTCGGCCCAGTTGCCCGCCTCGAGGATCCCGGCCACGACGAACGTCAGCCAGGTGAGGAACGCGAGCCCGCCGAGCACCCGGTCCCGGCGGCGGATCGCGACGGCGAACAGGGCCAGCGTCATCGGCAGGTCCACGCCGCCGACGAAGGCCGCCGGGAGGGTGCAGAGCACGACGAGCACGGGGCGGGTCCGCCGGAGCAGGACGACGACGGCCGTCACGAGGAGCCCCACCGCGACGACCCCGGCGCCGGCCCACGGCCCGTGGTCGTGCCACGACGTCTGCGCGGCGGTGCCCACGTCGAGCAGGCAGAGCGCCGCGTAGACCGCGTCGGACGCCCGGGCACGGACGACGGGTCGCTCGGCCCAGGTGCGCACGGCGGCCACGGGGGTCATGACCGCCAGCGTAGGGAGCCGCCCGGCCCGGCACGTCCGACGAAAGGTGCAGCCGCGGGCCCGGGGGAGCGACGAAGGACGGTCCGGCGGGCGACGGGCGGGCGACGCCCCGGTCGCCGCGCGGTCGCGAGGGTGGAGCCATGCTCACCATCGACTCACTGACCAAGCGCTACGGCCGTGGCGCACCGGCGGTCGACGACGTCAGCTTCACGTGCGCCCCCGGCACGATCACGGGCTTCCTCGGCCCGAACGGGGCGGGCAAGTCGACGACGCTGCGGATGCTCACCGGCCTGACACCCCCGACGTCCGGCAGCGCGACCGTGTCCGGCCTGCGCTACCCGGACCTGCCGAACCCCGGCCGCGTCGTCGGCGTCATGCTCGACGCGTCCGCCCAGCACGCGGCCCGGACCGGCCGGGAGACGCTGCGGCTCGCGGCCTCGCTCGTCGGGGTGCCCTCCCGCCGCGCCGACGACATGCTCGAACGGGTCGGTCTCGCGGGCGCCGAGCGACGCCGCGTCCGCGGCTACTCGCTCGGCATGCGGCAGCGGCTCGGGATCGCGACCGCGCTCCTCGGCGACCCGCTCGCCCTCGTGCTCGACGAGCCCGCCAACGGCCTGGACCCGGAGGGCATCCGCTGGATGCGCGAGCTGCTCCGGGAGTTCGCCGCCGGCGGCGGCACCGTGCTGCTGTCGAGCCACCTGCTCCACGAGGTGGAGGCGACGGTGGACCGCCTCGTCGTCATCGGCGCCGGCCGGGTCGTGGCCCAGGGCGGGCTCGCCGAGCTGCTCGCGGGCAGCGGGGTCGTCGTCCGCGCGACGGAACCCGACCGGCTCGCCGGTGCGCTGCGGGCCGCGGGCGTCCCGGCGGTGCCCACCGGTGACGGCGCGCTGCGGGTCGACGCGGACGCCGAGACCGTCGGCCGGGCCGCGCTCGCCGCGGGCGCCGTCCTCACCGAGCTGCGGGCCGCGGACGGCGGCCGGCTCGAGGACCTGTTCTTCTCGCTCACGGGCGCGGCCGCAGGCAGCGCCGCCCCCGCCCGGACGGAGGTGGCGGCGTGACCGCGACGACCCCGACGACGACCCCGACGACGGGCGGCGGCGCGTCCCCGGCACTGCCCGACGTGCCCCGGATCTCGTTCTCGCGCATCGTGTCCGTCGAGCTCCGCAAGAGCCTCGACACCCGGGCAGGAGCCCTGCTCGTGGCCGCCGCGGTGCTCCTCACGCTGGTCCCGGTCGGCTGGCAGCTGACCCACCTGACCGACGGCGTGCCGGACTTCGACCTGTGGGTCTCGTCGGCCCGCGGCGGGGTGGCGCTGTTCCTGCCCGTCGTCGGGATCCTCGCGATGACCTCGGAGTGGACCCAGCGGACCGCGCTGACGACGTTCACCCTGGTGCCGCGGCGCGGCCGGGTGCTCGCCGCCAAGCTCGCGGCGGCCGTGCTCGTGGGGGCGGGCGTCATGGCGTTCGTCCTCGCGGTCGCGGCGGCCGCCCTGCTCGTCGCGAGCGGTCTGGAGGGCACCGCACCGGTCTGGGGCGACGTCGGCTCGGTCGTCGGCGGCTCGCTCGTCGCGAGCGCGCTCAACCTGTTGATGGGCGCGGCGTTCGGTGCGGCGATCGCGCACTCGGCGGCCGCGATCACCGTGTTCCTCGTCGCCCCTGCGCTGTGGCAGGTCGCCGGGACGGCACTGCTCGGGGATGACGCGCAGTGGCTCGACGTCTTCCAGGCGTTCGGCCGGCTCTCGTCGTTCGAGCTCGCCGGCCACGGCGCCCAGGTGGTCACCTCGGTGCTCGCCTGGGTGGGCCTCCCGCTGGCGTTCGGATGGGTGCGGGCGTTGCGCCGCAACGTGTCCTGAGGTCAGCAGCCGGCGGGTGCGGTCGTCAGGGCCGCGCCCGCCGTCGGTGCGTCGGCGGCCGACGGCAGCGGGGCGGGCGCGGACGGGGTCGGGGGAGCCGAGGTCACGGTGCTCGGCGTCGCGGTGGCCTTCGCGGTCGCCGTGGCGGTGGCCTTCGCGGTCGCGGTGGCCTTCCCGGTGGCGGCCTTCGTCGCGGACCTCGTCCGCGACGAAGGGGCCGGCGTCCGCGGGGCCGTGCCGGCACCGGGGCCGTACAGCCGGACCCCGGTGCTCTGCACCGCGCCCGGCCGCAGCCGGATGCCGGTCACCGTGACCCGGTGACCGAGGACGTCGGTGACGCGCACCCGGAAGGGCCCGTCGCCCGCGCCGTTGCCGTCGAGCCAGTAGCCGTAGCCCTGCAGCTGCATCGGCTGGAAGCCCTGGCTGCCGGAGGCGATCTCGACCGACCGCAGCGGGTTGCCGTGGTTGTCGACGCGGACCGCGAGCCACCACGGGTTCGAGCCGTCCTTCACCTGCACGGTGAGCGGCCCGACGGAGGGGTTGCGGACGGCCCGGTAGCTCATCGAGACCCGGCCCTTCGACATGTCGTCGAGCGCGGCGAACGCCTCGTCGGACAGGTCCAGGTGGCCCGGCGGGCACTCGGGGCAGAGGTTGGTGATCTTCACGCGGATCGTGCCCTTGCGGCCCTTGATGTCGACGTAGGTGCCGCACGCCGCGCCGTTCGCGTACTGCTCGGGACCGGCCGCGGCCGTGTACCGGTTGGCCGGCACCGACGACGCCAGGCAGGCGCCGCCGGTCGCCGCCTTGCCGTAGAACGTGATGACGCCCGACGACCACGACGTGTCGATCGGCGGTGCGGCGACGGCCCGGGGCTGGACAGCGGCCACGGGCGCCGCCGCGAGCGGCTGCGGCCGGCAGTCGGTGGCGCCGTCGCGGAGCACGAACGCGGTGACGAGGGCGACGGCCAGGAGCACGCCGGCGGACGAGGCGGCGAGGGCCCCCACCCGGCGGCCGCGGCGGCGCGGGGGCGGCCCGGGAGGCGCGCCCTGCGGGTTCACCTGGAGCCCGAGGGCCGGGGTCGGCGTCGCGTTCGGTGCCGGGGGCGGCAGCAGCGGCAGGCCGGCGGCCCGGGTGGCCGGCAGGTCGGCCCACGGGTCGGTCTCGTCCGGCGGGTCGGGGAACGCCGTCGGGCGCTCGTGCGGGACGAACAGCGGCATCTCGACGGTCGGGGCCACCGAGCGGCCCGTGACCATCCGCCCGCCGCGGGGGAGCGGCTGCTCCCGGGGACCGGCGAAGATCTCGTCGACGAGCGGGCTCCCGGCCGGCCCGTCGGACGGTGCGGACATCGGCAGCAGAGTGCCCGCCGCGGCCGGCTCCGCCGGTGCGTCGGTCCACCACGTCCGGTCGTCGCGCCTGCTGTCGTCGCGCTTGGACACGCTTGCTCCCCGGTCGGCGTCGCGGTCTCGCACCGGGTCCCGGTGCACGTTGCGCGGCGATCCTGCCGCACGAGGTGGATCTCGATCCAGCGCGGCCAACGGACGTTGGCGGGCTCGCCACACGGTGTCCACCAGGGGTCGACGGACGGTCGCAGAACGACCCGCGGGACCGCCCGTGGGCCGTCGTCCGACCGCCCCGGCGGCGCAGGTGCGAGGATCGGCGCGTGACGTCGTCCGAGCACCCGAGCGAGCCCGCGGCCTTCACCGACGCCGACCTGGCCGCCGTCCGGGCCGGGGTCGCGCAGTGGCGCGGCCCCGTCCTCGAGCTGTCCCGCGCCGTGAACGCCGACCCCGAGCTCGCGTACGCCGAGCACCGGGCCGCCGCCCGCTGCGCCGACCTGCTCGAGTCCGGCGGGTTCGCCGTCGAACGTGCCGCCTACGGCCTCGACACCGCCTTCGCCGCCCGGGCCGGCGCCGGGGACCGGCACGTCGTCGTCTGCGCCGAGTACGACGCGCTGCCCGGCGTCGGGCACGCCTGCGGGCACAACGTCATCGCGGCGTCCGCGGTCGGGGCAGGGCTGGTCCTCGCGCCGCTCGCCGAGGCCGCGGGCCTGCGGGTCACGGTGCTCGGGACCCCGGCCGAGGAGGTCGGCGGCGGCAAGGTCGACCTGCTGCGCGCCGGGGCGTTCGACGGTGCCGACGCGGCGGTCATGATGCACCCGACGCCTTGGGACGACTACGGCCCCGAGAGCCTCGCGATCGAGGAGTGGGACGTCACGTACCGGGGGCGGGCCTCGCACGCGAGCGCCGCGCCGGAGCTCGGCCTCAACGCCCTCGACGGCGTCGTCGCCGGCTACCAGGCGGTCGCGATGCTGCGCCAGCACCTGAGGCCGTTCCAGCAGGTGCACGGGATCATCAGCCACGGCGGTGACGCGCCGAACGTCGTCCCCGAGCGCACCGAGGCGAAGTACTACCTGCGGGCCCGCACGGTCGCCGACCTCGAGGACCTGCGGCACCGGGTGCGCGCGTGCCTGGAGGGCTCGGCGATCTCCCCGGGGACGGGCATCGAGGTGAAGGCCGTCGGCAACCCGTACCTGCCGCTGCAGCCGCACGCGGGGCTCGTCGCCGCGTTCACCGCCGCGTGCACGGCGCTCGGCCGCCCGTTCACCCCGGACCCGGCCGGGGCCGCGTTCGGCGGGTCCACCGACTTCGGCGACGTGAGCCAGGCGCTGCCCGGCCTGCACGCCGACATGACGATCCACTCGTGGCCGGCCGTCAACCACACCCACGAGTTCGCGGCGCACTGCGTCACCGAGGCCGCCGACGCGACGGTGCTCGACGCCGCGGGGGCGCTCGCGCTCACCGCGCTCGCGGTGGCCCGGCGGCCGGGCGTCGTCCTCGCCTGAGCCTCGGACGGCGGCGGGGGCGGCGCGTCGCGCGCTACGGGACGGCGGTGCGCTTCACGACCCGCAGGAGGACGAACTCCGCGGGGACGAGCGGTGCGACGCCGACGAGGCACACGAGCCGGCCCGCGTCGAGGTCGGCCTGGGTCATGGTCGTGCGGTCGCACCGCACGAAGTACGCCTCGTCCGGTGTGGTGCCCGCGAAGGCACCGCCCCGGAACAGGGTCTGCAGGTAGTCCTCCACGCTGCGCCGGACGGTGTTCCAGAGGGCCTCGCCATTCGGCTCGAAGACCGTCCAGCCCAGCCCGCGTTCCAGGCTCTGCCCGATGCTGCTCAACACCCGGCGGACCGGCAGGTAGGCGCGCTCCGAGCCGGTGTCGTCGAGCGTCCGGGCGCCGCGCACGACGGGGCCGCCGTGCCGCGGGAGGACCTGGAGCGCGTTGACGCCCGCCGCAGCGAGCGCCGTGACCTCGTCGGGGGTCA
>JACRAB010000288.1 GCA_016213575.1 Actinomycetota bacterium | reverse complement strand
GCAGCGCCGTCCGGACCCGGCGGTAGGCGGAGAGCGCCTCGTCGCGCCGTCCGGCCCCGGCGAGCGCGCGGACGAGGAGCGACTGGAGCCGCTCGTCGAGCGGGTGCGCCGCCGCGAGCGGGAGCAGGTCCGGCAGCGCCTCGCCCGCCCGGCCGGCCCCGACGAGCGCGTCGAGCCGGTCGAGGACGGCCTGCTCGCGGGCCGCCTCGAGCCGGCTGCGCTCGGCGACCAGCCACGGCGCGTCGCCGTGGACGCCGCCGAGCGGGCCCGGCCACCGGTCGAGCGCCGCCTCGAGGAGCGCGACGGCCCGCTCCCCGGCACCGGCCCGGCGGGCCTGCGCGGCCTCGGCGAGGAGCGCCTCGACCTGGGGCAGGTCGACCTCGACGGCCGGGCCGAGCGCGTAGCTGTCGGCCGCCGTGACGACGGCGTCGTCGCCGAGGCGGCGGCGCAGCCGGCGGACGTACACCTGGACGGCGTTGCCGGCCGTCGCCGGCGGGGCGGCCCCCCAGAGGATGTCGGCGAGCCGGCCCGCGGGCACCGGCCGCCCGGCCGAGACGGCGAGCGCGAGGAGGAGGACCGTCGCGTTCCCGGCGGGCAGCGGCAGCGGCGTCCCCGCGTCGTCGAAGGCCTCGACGACCCCGAGGACGGTGATCCGCACGAGCCCGTACCGCCCCTCCCCGACAGCAACGACCCGCCCAGTATCGCAAGCGGTGATCATCGTGCAGGCCGGAGCGGTCCCCGGTCGCCCGGGCGGCGCAGCCCCGTGGCGCGCGGGGCGGCCTCAGTCGACTCGGTGCAGCCACCCGTGCGGGTCCGGTGCCCGGCCGGTCTGGACGGCGAGGAGGGCCTCGCGCAGCCGCATCGTCACCGGCCCGGGGCTGCCGTCGCCGACGGTCCACACGTCGTCCGGGGTCCGCACCGACGCGACCGGCGTGACGACCGCCGCCGTCCCGCACGCGAAGACCTCGGTGACCGTGCCGTCGGCGCAGCCGCTGCGCCAGTCGTCCAGGGCCACCCGGGACTCCTCGACGGGGTGCCCGAGGTCGGCCGCGATCGTCAGGAGCGAGTCCCGGGTCACGCCCGGGAGCAGCGTGCCGGTGAGCCGCGGGGTGACGACGCGTGCGCCGGGGCCGGAGCCGTGGACGAAGTAGAGGTTCATCCCGCCGAGCTCCTCGACCCAGCGCCGCTCGACGGCGTCCAGCCAGACGACCTGGTCACAGCCCTGCTCGGCGGCCTCGACCTGGGCGAGCAGCCCGGCGGCGTAGTTCGCCCCGCACTTCGCGGCCCCGGTGCCGCCGGGGGACGCCCGGACGTACTGCTGCGTGACCCAGACGTGCACCGGCTCGACCCCGCGGGGGAAGTAGTCGCCGGCGGGGAACGCGATGAGGACGAAGAGCACCTCGTCCGCCGGGTGCACCGTGAGGAGCGTCTCCGTCGCGAGCATGAACGGGCGCAGGTACAGGCTCTGCAGCGGGTCCTGCGGGACCCACTCCCGGTCCTGCCGGACGAGCGCGTCGACCGCCGCGACGAAGGTGTCGACGGGCAGCTCGGGCAGGCACAGCCGGCGCGCGGAGGCCTGGAAACGCAACGCGTTCGCCTCGGGCCGGAACGCCGCGACGGTGCCGTCGGGGTGCCGGTACGCCTTGAACCCCTCGAAGATCGACTGGCCGTAGTGCAGCCCGACGGCCGCCGGGTCGAGGGCGAGCGGCCCGTAGGCGCGCAGCTCGGCGTCGTGCCAGCCGCGCTCGCGGGTCCACCGGATCGTCACCATGTGGTCGGTGAAGACCCGGCCGAACCCCGGATCGGCCATCCGGGCGGACCGCTCGTCGGCGGGCAGCGGGTGGTCGGACGGGGTGACGCGGATCGTCGGGGTCATCGGGGCTCCGGTCCGTCGGTCTGGGCGTCGGTCTGCGGGTTGGCCTCGGCGCCCTCGGTGACGACGAGGACGACGACGCTCGCCGGGGTGAGGCCGAGGTGCGCGCGGCGGCGCGTCGCGTCGTCCGGCCCGTACGGCCCGTCCCGCACGAGGGTGCGCAGCGCCGCGAGCGGTGCGGCGCCGCAGGGGCCGGCCGGCACCCCGAGGTCGTGCAGGTCGCGGGCCGCCCGCGCGGCGGCGGCGTCGGTGACGGCGACGGACGCGTCGAGGCCGTGCTCGACGTACGGCCAGGCCAGCGAGGACATCGTGCCGCAGTTGAGACCGGCCATGATCGTCGTGCCGGTGTCGACGGCCACCGGCCGGCCGGCGGCGATGCTCGCGAGGACGCACGCGGCGGTGACCGGCTCCACCGAGACGACGGCGGTGCCGGGCCCGGCCCGGTCGCTGCGGTAGTGGGCCAGCGCTGCCTGCAGCAGCGAGCCGACCCCGGTCGGGACGAGGACGACGTCCGCGCCCGGCAGCCCGGCCGCCGCGAGCTGGTCGTCGACCTCGGCGAAGAGCGTCGAGTAGCCGTCGACGATCCAGCGCGGGACGTCCTCGTAGCCCTCCCAGGCGGTGTCCTGGACGAGGACGGCGCCGTCCGGGTCGGCCGCCGCGTACCGGGCGGCCTCGGCGACGGCGTCGTCGTACGACCCGGCGACGGCCGTGACCGTCGCGCCCTCGTCGGCGATCGCCTGCACCGCGGCGGCGTGCACGCCGTCCGGCACGACGACGTGCGCCCGGTGCCCCAGGGTGCGGGCGAACCGGGCGACCGCCCGGCCGTGGTTGCCGTCGGTCGCCGTGACGAGGGTGAGCGGCGCCGCCCCGCGGTCCGCCGTCCGCGCGAGGACGGCGCGGTGGACCGCCCAGGAGGCGCCGAGCGCCTTGAAAGCGGGCAGCCCGAGGCGGTCCGACTCGTCCTTGGCGAGCACGTGCGCGACGCCGAGCTCGCGGGCCAGGTCCGGCAGGTCGACGAGCCGGGTCGGGGCGTACCCGGGCAGGGCACGGTGGAAGGCGAGGACCTCGGGGGCGGGCGCCGGGCAGGTCCAGGCCGGGTCGCGGTGGTTGGCCGCCCAGGTCGCGGGCGTCATGCGCCCGCCTCCGGGAGGGCCGTGCGGACGAGGTTGGCGTAGAAGCGCACGCCGGTCTCCAGGACGTCGTCGTTGAACGTGTAGTCGCTGCTGTGCAACGGGTTCCCGCCCGCACCGGGCTCGTCGCCGTTGCCGAGGAAGACGAAGCAGCCGGGGACGACCCGCCCGAGCACCCCGAAGTCCTCGCTGCCCATGAAGGGCGCGACGTCGCCGTCGACGAGGTCCTCCGGCACGGTCAGGCGGGCCGCGGCGACGGCCAGGGCGGTGGCGTCCGGGTGGTTCACGGTCGGCGCGAACTCGTGGGTGTACGTGACCTCGCACGTCGCGCCGTGCGCCGCGCAGATCCCGTGCGCGACCTCGCGGATCCGGCGTTCCAGCAGGTCCTGCACGCCGGGGGAGAAGCTGCGGGTGTCGCCGCGGACGACGACGTGCCCCGGGATCGCGTTGCGCGCGCCGTCCGTGACGAACTCGGTGCACGACAGGACCGCGGCCTCGGACGGCGGCACCGCCCGCGCGACGACGGTCTGCAGCGCCAGGACGATCTCGGCGCCGACGACGAGCGGGTCGACGACCATCTGCGGCTGCGAGGCGTGGCCGCCGCGGCCGGTGACCCGGATCTCGAAGTTGTCCTCGCTCGCCATCACCGGCCCGGACCGGGTGCTCAGCCGGCCGGCCGGGTGCCCCGGCGTGTTGTGGATCCCGAAGACCATGTCCATGCCGAACCGCTCGAAGAGCCCGTCGGCGATCATCGCGTCCGCGCCGCGGCCGGGCTCCTCGGCGGGCTGGAGGACGACGTGGACGGTCCCGTCGAAGCCGCCCTCGGTCGCGAGCACGTGCGCCGCCCCGAGCACCATCGCCATGTGGCCGTCGTGCCCGCAGGCGTGCATGACGCCGTCGGTGCGGGACCGGTACGGCAGGTCGCCGCGCTCGTGGAGCGGGAGGGCGTCCATGTCCGCGCGGAGCCCGATCGCCCCGGCGGTGCCCCCGGCGGTGCCCGCGGCGGTGCCCGCGGCCCCGCGGTGCAGCGTCCCGACGAGGCCGGTGCCGCCGAGGCCGCGGGTGACCGCGAGCCCGAGCGCCTCGAGCTCGGCGGCGAGGTAGTCGCTCGTCCACCGCTCCGTGAACGCGGTCTCCGGGTGCTCGTGGAGGGCGTGCCGCCAGCGGCGCAGCCGGGTGCCGAGGTCGCCGCCGGTCATGCCGTCACGACCCGGCCGGCGAGGGCGAGGACGGCGTTCGCGAGGACGTCGACCCCGTTGCCGCACGCCTCGGGGCGGGAGTACTCGCGCGGGGTGTGGCTGATGCCGCCGTGCTCGCCGGCGACGAAGACCATCGCGGTCGGGCAGGTCGCGGCGATCTCCTGGGCGTCGTGGCCCGCACCGGACATCGCGCGCACGTAGGGCAGACCGAGCGCGTCGGCGCTCGCGGCGATGACGTCCTGGACGCCGTCGTCGAAGGGCACCACGGCCGTGCGCGCCATCCGCTCCCACGTCGCGCTCACGCCGTGCCGGTCGTGCAGGGCGCCGACGAAGGCCGCGAGGTGCGCCTCCGCGGCGGCCATCAGGGCGTCGTCCGGGTTGCGCAGGTCGACGGTGAGGACCGCCCCGGCGGGGATGACGTTCGTCTGGGCCGGGCTCAGGGCGAGGGTGCCGACGGTGCCGCGCAGCCGGCCGAAGGCGCCGCTGTCGCACATCCGGCGGATCTCGACGACGACCTCGGCGGCCGCGAGCCCGGCGTCCGCGCGGGCCTCGATCGGCGTCGTCCCGGCGTGGGCGGCCTCGCCGCGCAGGGTGAGGCGCTGCCACGAGATCGCCTGGACGCCGGTGACGATGCCGATGTCGACGCCCGCGGCCGCGAGGATCGGGCCCTGCTCGATGTGGCACTCGACGTAGGCGTGCGGTACGGGCCGGACCTCCGGCGCCGAGCCGTCGAAGCCGATCCGGACGAGCTCGTCGCGGACCGTCGCGCCGCCGGCGTCGGTGAGGGCGTACGCGTCGGCCAGGTCGATCCGGCCGGCGGTGACCGCGGAGCCGAGCATGTCGGTGCCGAACCGGACGCCCTCCTCCTCGGTGAAGAAGCCGACCTCGACCGGGTGCCGGGTACGGATCCCCGCGGCGTCGAGCGCCCGGACGACCTCGATGCCGCCGAGCACCCCGAGGGTGCCGTCGAACGCGCCGCCGGTGGCGACCGTGTCGATGTGGCTGCCCACGAGCACGCACGGCAGGGCCGGGTCCTCGCCCGCGCGCTCGCCGTAGACGTTGCCGATCCGGTCCACCCGGACCCGCAGCCCGGCCTCCTCCATCCACGTCACGACGAGCCGGCGGGCCTGCGCGTCCTCGTCGGTCAGCGCGAGCCGGCGCACGCCGCGCAGCCCGGTCGGGCCGTCGTCGTAGCCGCCGATCTCCTTGAGCCGCATGAGGTTCTGCCACAGGCGTTCGCGGTCGACCCGCAACGGTGCGCTCGGGGTGCCGGATGCGGTCACGGGGCTCCTTCGGCGGGCCGGACGTCGCCCGGCGGGTGTCCCCGCAGGGTAGCGACGGGCGCCCGCACAGCGCCGCAGGCCCGGCCACGGTCCGGTGACGCCCCCCCCTGGACGTCACCGGACCGCGCGGGCCGGGTCGCGCCCCCGAGGCGCCACCCTGCCCCGTCCGTCAGCCGGCGGAGCCGACCTCCTGCAGCTTCTTCGCGAACTCGAGCACCGCCTCGGCGTTGTGGACGCTGAGGGTGCCGGCCGTCGTGTAGGGGACGACGACGTAGCGCTTCTTCGCGACGCCGGTCACCCCGGACAGGCCCTTGTGCTTGTCCACCGCCACCTTGAGGGCGTCCTCGGTCTGGACGAAGCCCGGCCCGGCGTCGGTCTGCAGCCAGATGACGTCGGCGTTGCGCTGGACGACCTGCTCCCAGGAGACCTCGCCGTACACGGCGTCGACGTCCTCGAAGACGTTGTCGGCGCCGGCGAGGTACATGATCGCGTTCGGGATGCCGGTGCCGCCGACGGGGTAGGGGACCTCCTCGCCGGCGTACTGCCAGACCTTGGCCCGAGGCTTGCCGGCAGTGAGCTTCCCGGCCTCGTCGAGCTGGCCCTTCATCGTCGTGACCAGCGCGTCGGCCGCGGGGGTGACGTCGAAGATCTTCCCCAGGTTGCCGATGTCGGTGAAGAGCGGGTCGAAGGACCGCAGCACGCCGCCCGTGCAGTAGGTCGTGAAGCTGTAGGCGTCGATCCCGGTGTCCTTCTCGAGCCGCGTCGCGTCGAGGTAGTTCGGGATGTTGAGCCGGTACGTGGTGACGACGATGTCCGGGGCCGTCGAGGCGATCGTCTCGATCGGCGGCGGCCAGGTCTTGCCGTCGTCGTAGCTCTTGATCTTCTTCAGCTGCTCGGCGTACTGCGGCAGCTTCGCGAGCTCGTCGTCGCTGTACTTCCCCCAGGTGCCGACGATCCTGTCGCCGAGGCCGAGGGCGATGAGGAACTCCGCCGACTGCGGGTCGAGCGTGAAGATCTTCTGCGGCACCGTGTCGTAGGTGGCCTTGCGGTCCAGCTTCTCGCCGGTGCACTGGTCGAGGGTGAGCGGGCCACGGGCCCCGGCCGCGGTCGCACCACCGGCGGACGACGCCGCGGGTGCGGCGCTGCCCGGTGCGACGGTCGACGTCGAGCCGCCGCACGCGGCGAGGGTGAGGGCGAGGGTCGTGAGCACGGCGCTGAGCGCGGCACGGGGGAGGGCGGGACGGGTCACGTGGGTGTCCTCTCGGTGTCGACCTGGGGGTCGGTGGGGGTGCCGTCCCCTGCGGCGCAGGGGGTCTGAGGGGCCGGCCCGGCGGCGGGCGCCGGTGCGAAGGCCAGGTGGAGGCGTCCGGTGGCCGGGTGCACCCCGGCGTGGGCGTGGACGCCGAACACGGTGCGGAGCAGCGCGGGGGTGAGCACCTGCTCCGGGGTGCCGTCGGCGACGACCCGCCCCTGCGCGAGCAGGTAGACCCGGTCGCAGTACGCGGCGGCGAGGTTGAGCTCGTGGATCGCCGCGACCGTCGTGACGCCGAGCCCGCGGACCAGCTCGAGGAGCTCGAGCTGGGCGGCGATGTCGAGGTGGTTCGTCGGCTCGTCGAGGACGAGCACCGAGCTGCCCTGGGCGAGCGCCCGCGCGAGCAGGACCCGCTGCTTCTCGCCGCCGCTCAGCGTGCCGAAGACGCGGGTGGCGAACGCCGTCATGCGGACCTTCGCCAGGGCGTCGGCGACGACGTCCCGGTCGGCGGCGGACTCACGGTCGAAGAGCCGCTTGTGCGGCGTCCGGCCCATCGCGACGACCTCGCCGACGGTGAAGTCGAACTCCGAGTGGTTCTCCTGCGCGAGGACCGCCGTCCGCAGCGCGCTGTCCCGGGCGGACAACGACCACACGTCGTCCGCACCGACCCGGACCGCGCCGCCGGCCGGCCGCAGGGCCCGGTACACCGACCGCAGCAGCGTCGACTTGCCCGAGCCGTTCGGCCCGACGAGCCCGACGATCTCGCCGGGGTCGGCCCGCAGCGACGCGCCGTCCACGATGCGCCGTCCCTCGAGGTCGAGGTCGAGCGCCGTCACGAGGACCTGCATCACACCACCCCCGGTGTGCGCTCGGCCCGGGTCATGAGCCAGAGGAAGAAGGGGCCGCCGATCGCCGCGGTGACGACGCTCAGCGGCAGCTCGAGGGGCCGGGCCAGCGTGCGGGCCGCGAGGTCGGCGAGGACGAGGAAGAGCGCGCCGCCGAGCACGGTGACGGGGAGCATCCGGCGGTGGTCGGCGCCGACGAGCAGCCGCGCGACGTGCGGCACCATGAGCCCGACGAACCCGATGGGTCCGGCGATGGCCGTCGCACCCCCGGCGAGCAGGGT
>JACRAB010000287.1 GCA_016213575.1 Actinomycetota bacterium | reverse complement strand
TGCCGGCGCTCGCCGTCGTCACGGCGCACGCCCCGGCGGCCGCCGCCGCTCTGCCCGCTCCCCCCGTCCCGGCGCAGTCGCCGGCCGCGCAGCCGCTCGACGACCCGGGCACGCGCGCGACGGGATCTGCCCGGAGCGCCACGGTGCCGACGACCGGCACCGCCCCGCCTCCAGCGGCAGCCACGCGTGCCGGGCGGCCCGCGGCGCTGCGCCGGGCCTCGCCTCCGACTCCGCTCGTCGTGCCCGACGACGAGGACGGGCGGCCCCGGACCGAGCAGGCCACCGCGACGGTGGACCTGCCGGACCCGGGCCGCTGGGCCGGCCAGTTCGTGCAGGCCGCGACCGAGGTCGCGGTGGGGCTGCGGCCCGCGGTGCAGCTCGTCCGGTGGACGACCGAGGACGTCTACTCCCGGCTCGCGCGGCGCGGGGAGGTCGCGACCCGGGCCCGGCGGGCCGGCCGGCTCGGCAGCGCGCAGGGCCCGGCGGGGCGGCCGCGGGTGCGGTCGGTCCGCACGTGCGAGGTCCGGGACGGGATCGTCGAGGCGAGCGCCGTCGTCGGCGACGCGGAGCGGACCCGCGCCGTGGCGCTGCGTCTGGAGGGGCTCGACGGGCGCTGGCGGGTGACCGTCCTCGAGCTGGGCTGAGGCCGGCGTCGGGCGGCGCCGGCGACGCCGCCGCCGACGGCACCGCCCGACGAACCGCGGTCAGCCGCGCAGCGCCAGCACGTCCCGGCGCATGGTGCGGAACTGCTCCGCGCCGTACTCGCGCTCCATGACGTCGAGGGTGTCGAGGAGGACCCGGCGGCCCTCGGGGTCGATCCGCCCGGTGAGCCGCAGCAGCGTGAAGCAGCCGCCGAGCACGACCGCCGCGAGGTCCATCGCACCGGCGTGGGCCTCCATGACGAGCGCCTCGACGTCGTCGGTGAACGCCGAGACACGTCGCGGTAGGTGCTGGCCGCGGTGAGGTCCTCCGGGCCGTGGACCCAGTCGGCGAGCATGTCGGCGCCCTCGTCGCTGCCGAACGGGGCGAACTCGTCGGCGAGGTCGTCGTAGAGCGGGTCCGTGAAGTGCGCGGCGAAAGCAGGCGCCTTGGGGTAGGCGGCGGTCACGTCGTCCATCGGGTCCTCATCATCGTGGCCGGGCGTCGGCCCGGTCGGTGCCGGTCACCCTAGGGACCGGCACCGACAGGACGCTCGCGACAGGACGGCCGCGACACGGTCGTCGTGACCCGGTCGTCGCGACCCGGACTCCGCGCGGCCGCTCCGGTCAGCGCTTCTTGCGGTTGGCGCGGCGCTCGGCGCGGTTGCTCTTGTCGGACGCCGGGCGGGCCGGCTCGCCGCCCTCGCCGCGGACCTCGACGCCGTCCTCGGAGTCGACGCTCGGGGCGCTGTACTGGAGCTGGGCGGGGGCCTGCGGCGTGACGAGGCCCTTCGCGACGAGCACCGGGGCGTCATCGGCCTCCTCGGCGGCCGGCTCGACCTGGACCTCGACGTTGAAGATGTAGCCGACCGACTCCTCCTTGATGGCGTCGGTCATCGCCTGGAACAGCAGGAAGCCCTCGCGCTGGTACTCCACGAGCGGGTCGCGCTGGGCCATGGCGCGCAGGCCGATGCCCTCCTGGAGGTAGTCCATCTCGTAGAGGTGCTCGCGCCACTTGCGGTCGAGGACCGACAGCACGACGCGGCGCTCGAGCTCGCGCATGAGCTCCGGGCCGATCGCCTCCTCGCGCTTGTCGTAGGCGACGTGCGCGTCGGACGTCAGCTCGGTGACGAGCATCGCCTGGGTCACGGCCTCGCGGCCGCCGGCCTCGGCGACGACGTCCTCGACGGTGATGCCGACCGGGTACAGCGTCTTGAGCGCCGACCACAGCTGGTCGAGGTCCCAGTCGTCGCCGAAGCCCTCGCCGGTCGCGTTGACGACGTAGTCCTTGATGACGTCGTCGACGAAGTGCCGGATCTGCTCCTGCAGGTCGGCGCCCTCGAGCACCTGGCGGCGCTCGCCGTAGATGACCTCGCGCTGCCGGTTGAGGACGTCGTCGTACTTGAGGACGTTCTTGCGGATCTCGAAGTTGCGGCCCTCGACCTGGCTCTGCGCGCTCGCGATCGCCCGGGTCACCATCCGGTGCTCGATGGGCAGGTCGTCGGGGATCTTCGCCGCGTTGAGGAAGCTCTCGACCATGCCGGAGTTGAACAGCCGCATGAGGTCGTCGGTGAGCGAGAGGTAGAACCGGCTCTCGCCCGGGTCGCCCTGGCGGCCGGACCGGCCGCGGAGCTGGTTGTCGATCCGGCGCGACTCGTGGCGCTCGGTACCGAGCACGTAGAGCCCGCCGAGCTCGACGACCTCGTCGTGCTCGGTCGCGACGGCCTCCTGCGCGGCCTTGAGGACGTCCGGCCAGGCGGCCTCGTAGTCCTCGGCGTGCTCCTCCGGGTCCAGGCCCCGCTCGCGCATCTCGGCGACGGCCATGAACTCGGCGTTGCCGCCGAGCATGATGTCGGTGCCGCGGCCGGCCATGTTCGTCGCGACCGTCACGGCGCCCTTGCGGCCGGCCTGGGCGACGATCGACGCCTCCCGCGCGTGCTGCTTCGCGTTGAGCACCTCGTGCCGGACGCCGCGCTCGACGAGCTTCTTCGACAGGTACTCGCTCTTCTCGACGCTCGTCGTGCCGACGAGGACGGGCTGGCCCTCCTCGTGCCGCTCGGCGATGTCCTCGACGACGGCGTCGAACTTCGCGACCTCGTTCTTGTAGATGAGGTCCTGCTCGTCCTTGCGCTGCATCGGCCGGTTCGTCGGGATCGGCACGACGCCGAGCTTGTAGATGCTCATGAGCTCGGCGGCCTCGGTCTGGGCCGTACCGGTCATCCCGGAGAGCTTCTTGTACATCCGGAAGTAGTTCTGGAGGGTGATCGTCGCGAGCGTCTGGTTCTCGCTCTGGATCTCGACACCCTCCTTGGCCTCGATGGCCTGGTGCATGCCCTCGTTGTAACGGCGGCCCGCGAGCAGGCGGCCGGTGTGCTCGTCGACGATGAGGACCTCGCCGTCGATGACGACGTAGTCCTTGTCGAGCTTGAAGAGCTCCTTGGCCTTGATGGCGTTGTTGAGGAACCCGACGAGCGGGGTGTTCACGCTCTCGTAGAGGTTCTCGATGCCGAGGTAGTCCTCGACGCGCGCGATGCCGGACTCGAGGACGCCGACGGTGCGCTTCTTCTCGTCGACCTCGTAGTCGACGTCGATCTTCAGCCGCGTCGCGATCTTCGCGAACTCGGTGTACCACTTCGTCGGCTGGTCGGCCGGGCCGGAGATGATGAGCGGCGTCCGGGCCTCGTCGATGAGGATCGAGTCGACCTCGTCGACGATGGCGAAGGCGTGACCGCGCTGGACGAGGTCCTCCGACGACCACGCCATGTTGTCGCGCAGGTAGTCGAAGCCGAACTCGTTGTTCGTGCCGTACGTGATGTCGGCGGCGTACTGGACGCGCCGCTCGTCGGGGCGCATCGACGACATGATGCAGCCGACCGACAGACCGAGGAACCGGTGCACGCGGCCCATGAGCTCGGACTGGTACGACGCGAGGTAGTCGTTGACCGTGATGACGTGGACGCCCTGGCCGGTGAGGGCGTTGAGGTAGGCGGGCAGCGTCGCGACGAGGGTCTTGCCCTCACCGGTCTTCATCTCGGCGATGTTGCCCAGGTGCAGCGCCGCGCCGCCCATGAGCTGGACGTCGAAGTGCCGCTGGCCGAGGGTCCGCCGGGCCGCCTCGCGGACGACGGCGAAGGCCTCCGGGAGCAGGTCGTCGAGCGTCTCGCCCTTGGCGAGGCGCTCCTTGAAGCGGTCCGTCTCCTCGCGCAGCTCCGCGTCGGTGAGCGACACGAAGTCGTCCTCGAGCGCGTTGACCTGCGTCGCGAGACCCTTCAGCTTCTTGACGATCCGGCCCTCACCGGCCCGCAGAAGCTTCTCGACGATCTTGACCACGCGACTTCTCCCAGTCTTCGCCCGGCTGGCGTACCGGAGCCGGCTTGCGGACGGCACCGGCGGCACCGTCCGACGGGCACGACGAACGACGGCACCAGAAGGTGCCCTGCACAGCCATGGTAGTCAGCCCGCGCCCCTGCTCCGCGCACGCGCCGCCGGGCCGCCGGACCCGCCTGCCGGTGCCGCC
Source organism: Actinomycetota bacterium (assembly GCA_016213575.1). Classification (GTDB taxonomy): domain Bacteria; phylum Actinomycetota; class Actinomycetes; order Actinomycetales; family Kineosporiaceae; genus R-H-3. The sequence continues at coordinate 4,375 of JACRAB010000287.1, read as the reverse complement.
CGCCGGCGCCGCGCCCGATCGTCGCGACACGCCGGACGAGGTGCCCCAAAGCCGTTGCCGCCCGCCCCACCAGGCGCAAGGCTCACGGCATGGATCTCCCGCCCTGGGCGCCGACCCTCTCCGACGGGGTCGTCACGCTGCGGGCGCACCGCCCGGACGACGTCCCCGCCGTCGTCGCGGCCTGCCGGGACCCGCAGACGGTCCGGTGGACGACGGTCCCGCAGCCGTACGGCGACGGGCACGGCGAGCAGTACGTCGCGACCCGCCGCGAGGAGTGGGACGCCCGGCGCTCGCTGACCTTCGCCGTCGAGGACGCGGACGGCACGTACGCGGGCTCGATCGACCTGCGCCCCGACGGCGCGACCCCCTCGGGCGCGGAGGTCGGCTACGCGTTCGCCCCCGCCGCCCGCGGCCGGGGGCTGGCGAGCCGGGCGCTGCGCCTGGCCTGCGCGTGGGGCTTCGCCGAGGCCGGGATCGAGGTCGTCCAGTGGCGGGCCGCGGCCGGCAACTGGGCGAGCCGCCGGGTCGCCTGGGCGGCCGGCTTCCGGGTCGAGGGGCTCGTCCGCGGGCTGCTCACGGTGCGGGAGGAGGGTGCCGACGGCTGGACGACGCACCGCGCCGACGCCTGGGTCGGCTCGCTGCGGCGCGGCGAGCCGTTGACCCCGGCGCACAACTGGCTCGCCGTGCCGGTCCTCGCGGACGGCACCGTGCGGCTGCGGCCGCACCGCCAGGACGACGCCGCGCGGATGGTCGAGGCCTGCTCCGACGCCGCGACCCAGGCCTGGCTGCCCGACCTGCCCGCGCGCTACACGGAGGTCAACGCGCTCGCCCACCTCGAGGAGATCAAGACGCACCACGCGGACGGCGTCGCGCTCTACTGGGGGTTCACGGCCCCCGGCCGGGACACCCTCGCCGGCGAGGTCGGGCTCTTCGGCCTCTCCCCCGTCGGCGCGACGCACTCGGTGGAGATCGGCTACTGGACGCACCCGGACTCGCGACGGCTCGGCCTCACCACGGCGGCCGTGCGGCTCGCCGTCCGGCACGCGCTCCTGCCGCAGGACGTCGGCGGTCTCGGGGCCCGGCGCGCGCTCGTCCGGGCCGCCGACGGTAACGTCGCCTCCCAGCGGGTCGCCGAGAAGGCCGGCCTGCGACCGTGCGGACGAGACCGGGAGGTCGAGCTCCTGCGCGACGGCCGGGTCTGCGACCTGCTCCGCTACGACGTCGTCGCGAGCGAGCAGACCCTCGACGAGGAGGCGGTCGCCGGATGAGGCCGGTCGTCGCGCGCAAGCACCCGCGCATCGAGCTCGTCGACGGGCTCGAGCTGCGCGGCTGGCGCCAGGACGACGCGGCCCCCTTCCTCATCGCGCAGCGCGACCCGCTCGTCGCGCGGTACGCGGGCTTCCTGCTCGCCGACCGCGCCGACGCCCTGCAGACGGTCCAGCGGTACGCCGCCGCCTACTCCGACGGCGACGGCGTCGCCTGGGCGGTGAGCGCGCACGGCGGCGACCTGCTCGGCTCGCTGCGGTTCGCGCTCCACGACAGCGGCCTCGGCTGCGGCAGCGTCGGCTACTGGCTCGCCCCCGAGGTCCGCGGCCGCGGCGTCGCGTCGACGGCGCTCCTGCTCGGCACCCGCTTCGTCTTCGAACGGCTCGGCTGGCACCGCATCGAGCTGAGCCACGCGGTGGAGAACGAGCGGTCGTGCGCCGTCGCCCGCCGGGCCGGGTACCGCGCCGAGGGCGTCCTGCGCGACGGCATGCGGTACCCCGTCGACGACCGGTGGTCCGACGAGCACCTGCACGCCCGGCTCGTCCCCCCCCCCGACCCGCGCGGCTGACGCCCCGCCGGCGCCGCCGGGTCAGGCCGCCGCGGCGACCGCGGCGGCGCGGGTGACCGCGAGGTCGCCCCGCGGCTCGACGAGCACCCCGGACAGCCCGAGCCACTGCGCCATGAGCACGAGCTCGGCGGCGAGCGCCTCGGCGACGTCGCCGTGCTCGTCCGATCCGGGGCCCACGGCCGCCTCCGCCCACGCCGCGCGCACGACGAGCAGCCCGCCGCCGGGGGCGAGCCGGTCGGCCTTGAGGTCGACCCGGGCGACGAGCCGCTCCCCGAGCAGGACGGGCAGCACGTAGTAGCCGTGCACGCGCTGGGCCGCGGGGGTGTAGATCTCGATGCGGTAGCGGAAGTCGAAGAGCTCCTCGGTGCGCCGCCGCTCCCACACGAGCGAGTCGAACGGCGTGAGCAGCGCGCGGGCCTCGACCCGCCGCGGGAGCCGCGCCTCGCGGTGCAGGTACGCCGGACGGCTCCAGCCGCGGACCTCGACCGGCAGCAGGACGCCGTCCTCGACGAGCTCGGCGACCGCGGCGCGGGCGGGGGCGGGCTTGAGCCGGAAGTAGTCCCGCAGGCACGGCTCCGTCGCGACGCCGTGCGCACGGGCGGCGATGGCGACGAGCTCGCGGTGCGCGGCGGCCGGGTCCGGGTCGGGGGCGGCCGCGACGAGCGGCGGCAGCACCCGCTCGGGGAGGTCGTAGAGGCGCTCGAACTGGCTCGTCCGGGCCGCCGAGGACAGCCGCCCGCTCCAGAAGAGGAACTCGACGCACCGCTTGGTCTCCGACCAGTTCCAGCCCCAGTGCGTCTTCTCCCGGGGCCGGTCCTGCCCGAGGGAGCGCTCGATCTCCTTCGCGGTCAGCGGACCGCGCGCGTCGACCTCGGCGAGGACGGCGTCGAGCAGGGCCGCCCGCTCACGAGCGGTGCGGACCATCCCGCCCCAGGCGTCCTCGTGGGCGTTGGCCATCCGGAACCGGAGCAGCCGATGGGTGGACGGCGGCACGAACGACGCCTCGTGCGCCCAGTACTCGACGAGCCGGCGCGGGGCGGTGCCGCACGCCCGGTCGAGCAGGGCGCGCGGGTAGGCGCCGAGCCGGCTGAACACCGGCACGTAGTGGCTGCGCGACAGGACGTTCACCGAGTCGATCTGGAGCACGCCCACGGTGTCGACCACCCGCTGGACGTGCCGCATCGTCAGCGGGCCGGTCGGGCGGGGCGTCGCGAAGCCCTGGGCCGCCAGGGCCACCCGGCGGGCCTGCGGGATGCTCAGCCGGGCGACCTGGCGGTGCGTGATCGAGGGCACGCGGGCGATGCTGCCACGTGCCGCCGACAACCGGGGACGTCCCGGTACGGCGCGGCCGCCGGTGCCCGGCTCTGCGGGCTCCGGCGGCCGCGCCGCCCTGACGTCAGGACCGGTCCGCGGGAACCGGGGTGCTGCTCCGGGACCTCAGTGCGTCGCCGTCGCGGGGACCGCGGGTGCGGCCTCCTCGGCGGGTGCCGTCACGGTGAGGCGGAGCAGGCCGTAGTTCCAGCCCCGGCGGCGGTAGACGACGCTCGGGAGCATCGTGCCGGCGTCCACGAAGAGGAAGAAGTCGTGGCCGACCAGCTCCATCTCGTAGAGCGCCTGGTCGATCGTCATCGGCACCGCGGTGTGGTCCTTGGTGCGGATGACGATGGGGCTCTCGCCCGCGGCGTCCAGGTCGTCCTCGAGGACGTGCCCGTTCATCGCGGCCTCGAGCTCGGCGCTCGCGGTCGCCGCGGCACCGGCCGCCACGCCGTTGGTCCGCAGCGACGGGGGCGTCTGCCGCCCGTAGTGCACCTTGCGCTTGTCCTTGGAGCGGCGCAGCCGCTCGAGGAGCTTGTCCATCGCGAGGTCGAGGGCGGCGTACGGCTCCTCCGCCGAGGCCTCCGCCCGGATGACCGGGCCCTTCGCGCGGACGGTGATCTCGACGGTCTCCTTCACCTGGGACTGGCGCGGGTTGCGCTCGTGGGACAGTTCGACGTCGACCCGGTGGGCCCGGGGAGCCAGCTGCCCGATCTTCTCGAGCTTCTCGGTCGCGAGCCTGCGGAAGCGCTCCGAGACCTCGGTGTGCCGGCCGGTGATCACGATCTCCACGACGTGTGCCTCCTGTCGATCGGTGATGCCTCACGGGCGCCTGCGCCGACGTCTGGGTCGGCGGCGTCCGCTAGGACCTTCCCCCGTCCCAACGCTAGTCCTCCCGCGTCAGTGCCGACAGAGGCCGGGAGTGTGCGACGCAGCGGCGTGACGGACACGCACGCCACACCTTCGACCACGGCGCCCGCCTGCGCGAGCGCACACGCCGCCGCACGCAGCGTCGCACCCGTCGTGAGCACGTCGTCGACGAGCACGACGGGCGGCCCGGCCGCCACGAGGGCGCGTGCCCGGGCTCGGACGGCGAAGGCACCCTCGACGTTGCGCGCACGCTGCGTCGCCGACAGCCCGGACTGGTCGTCCACCCGTCGGGCGAGCACGAGCGCGGGGAGCACCCGCGCCGGCACGCCGTCGGCCCGCAGCGCCCGGGCCGCCTGC
>JACRAB010000286.1 GCA_016213575.1 Actinomycetota bacterium | reverse complement strand
CGGGTGCGGGCGACGACCCGGCCCGACCAGTCGCGCAGCCGGCTGCGCCGACCGGCCGACCCGGCGATCCACGCGTCGAGCGCGGCCGCCGAGCCGACCATGGCGTCGAACAGCGCGACGGGGTCCTCGGGGACGTCCTCGGGCGCGCAGCCGAGGTGCTCGGCGACGAGCGTCCGGCGCAGCACGGAGGGAAAGCCGTCGCGCGGCGCCGGGCCGTCCGCCGGCGTGCGCTCGTCCTGGACGGCGCACGCGATCTCCGAGTCGCTCGTCCACGACCGGCGGTTGAAGTTGTCGGACCCGACGCTCGCCCAGCGGTCGTCGACGACGCACACCTTCGAGTGCACGTAGACCGGCAGACCGCCCTCGTTCGTCAGCCCGAACACCGCGACCCGGTCGCCGCCGGCCGCGAGCACCGCGTCGAGGGCGAGCTTGCGCGCGTAGAGCATCGGGGTCCGGCCGACCGGGGCGCCGACGTCCGGCGTGATCGGCAGCACGACGACCAGCCGCAGCTCCGGGTTCGCGGCGAGCGCCGTCGCGAAGTGGTTGCCGACCTGCTCGGACCAGAAGTACTGGTCCTCGACGTAGATCAGCCGGCGGGCGTTCGCGACCGCCTTCGTGTTCCCCAGGGCGATGGACCGCTCGCCGTCCGGCGCGAAGTCGTAGCCCTTCGGCAGGATCTTCGGGTAGGTCCGGACGACCTGCACCGTGCTCGTCGCGCCGGGGACGGGCGGCGGCGGGGGAGCCTGGTCCGGCAGCGGGGCCGGGCTCTGGTCCTCGCCCTGGAGGTAGGAGGAGAGCGTCCGCCCCGGGTTGAGCGTCAGCGGTGTGCTGTCCGCCCACCGCTCCCGGAACGTCGTCTCGACGTCGTGGACGGCCGGTCCCTGCACCGCGACCTGGACGTCGTGCCAGGCGGGCGTCGGCCCGTACTCGGCGGCCATCGGGAGCGCCTGGGCGTCCCCGCGGTGCGCCGCGTCGTCCCGCCGGCTGCGGCACAGGTCGATCCCGCCGACGTACGCGACGTCCCGGGCCGGGTCGCCGGCGTGCCGCAGGACGACGAACTTCTGGTGGTGCGCCCCGAGGGTCCGCACCCGCATGTCGCGCAGGCACTGGCCGCCGGCCGCCCCGATCTCCTCACCGAGGAACAGCGACTTCTCGGCGTGGAACCCGAGCCGGCGCCAGTGCGAGCGCCAGAGCAGGCCGCGGACGTCGACCCCGCGGCGTGCGGCCGCGGCGAGCGTGGCCGACACGGTGGACCGGGGGTCGTCCGTGAGCTGCTGGTCCGGGTCGCCGCGCCAGTCGACGAAGTAGACGAGGTCGCCCGGACCGGTGGCGCAGATGCGCTCGTGGAGCTCCTCGAAGTACGGCCGGCCGTGGACGATCGGTCGCACGAGGTTGCCCGTCGTCCAGCCCTCGCCCGGGCGGTGGGCCGCGTCGATGCGCGAGTGCGGGTTCTGCCGTTCCCGCGGGGTGAGGAACCACTGGTCGACGATCACGGCCACATGATCCGGCGCCCGGGGCCGCCCGCCTCCCGACCTGGCCCCGCGGGCCGTCCGCACGGCCGGGCCGGACCCGGACGGCGGGTACGTTGGGCGGATGACGACGCGACGCCGGACGGGCCGGCGGTGACCGCCGCGGCGCGGCCCGCCTGGGTGCGGCACGCGATCTGGTGGCAGGTGGCCACCCTGGGGTTCGTCGGCGCGGAGCCGACGGCCCTCGCTGCGGGGGAGCCGGTCCGGCACCGGCTCGGGCACCTCGTCGCCTGGCTCGACCACCTCGTCGAGCTCGGCGCCTCGGGACTGCTCCTCGGCCCGGTGTTCGCCTCGAGCAGCCACGGCTACGACACCACCGACCTCCTCGCGGTCGACCCGCGGCTCGGCGACGACGCCGACTTCGACACCCTGGTCCGGGAGGCGCACGCGCGCGGCGTCCGGGTGCTCCTCGACGGGGTGTTCAACCACGTGGGGTCCGAGCACCCGATGTTCCGGGCCGCGCTGGCCGACGGACCGGGAAGCGCTGCGGCGCAGTGGTTCCACCTCTTCTGGCCGGACGACGGCACCCCCGTCGGGCCGGACGGCCCGGAGTACGCGCACTTCGAGGGGCACCGCACCCTCGTGACGCTGGACCACGCGTCGCCGGCGGTCCGCGACCACGTTGTCGAGGTCATGTGCCACTGGCTCGACCGTGGCGCGGACGGCTGGCGGCTCGACGCCGCGTACGCCGTCCCGAACGACTTCTGGGCCGCCGTCCTGCCGCGGGTGCGGGAGCGGCACCCCGACGCGTACGTCGTCGGCGAGGTCATCCACGGCGACTACCCGTCGTTCGTCACCGAGGGCGGCCTCGACTCCGTCACCGAGTACGAGCTGTGGAAGGCCGTCTGGAGCTCGCTCAACGACCGCAACTTCCACGAGCTCGCCTGGACCCTCGGCCGGCACGACACGCTGCTCGACACGTTCGTGCCGCTGACGTTCGTCGGCAACCACGACGTCACCCGGATCGCCTCGAAGCTCGACGACCCCAGGCACCTCCCGCACACCGTCGCGGCGCTCATGACGCTCGCCGGGACACCGTCGGTGTACTACGGCGACGAGTACGCGCTGCGTGCCGTCAAGGAGGACCGGGCCGGCGGGGACGACGCCGTCCGGCCGGAGTTCCCGGCGACGCCGCAGGAGGCGCAGACCCTTGCGGCGCAGGGCCCGGAGACGTACCGGCTGCACCAGGAGCTCATCGGGGTCCGTCGCCGGCACCCCTGGCTCCACGACGCCCGGACCGAGGTCCTCCACGTGACGGACACCGCCGTGGTGTGGCGGTCGGCCGGCGGTGAGGGGTGCCTGCTCACGGCCCTGAGCACGGACGACACGGAGCTGACGCTCGAGGCTCCCGGGGCGACGCAGCTGCTCGCCGGGGCCGGCCGGCTCGCCGGGGCCGGGGCGCAGGCCCGCGTCACGCTGGACCCGCACGGCTGGGCGGTTCTCGCCGTCGCCTGACGCCGGGGCGGCACCGCGCGTACGATCTGGCGCGGCCGGGGCCGTGGGGGCCCGGAGACACTTGAGGGCGGTCGCTTCGCTGCCGATGACGATCACATGGGCCTCGACGAGATGAGCCCGCCGACGGCGTCGCGCCCTCGCGGGGCGGGCGCCGTCGCGATCTACGGCAGCTACCGGTACGGGCAGTACTTCGACGACATCCTCACCGGGGTCGTCACGGCGGCGAACGCCCGGGGCAGCAGCGTCGTGTGCGTGCAGAACTCCCTCGGCGTCCGGCCGTCGAGCGAGGAGTCCTCCGCCCAGGACGCGGTGACCCGGGTCGGCTGGGACCACTTCGACAGCGCGATCGTCGTCCTGCAGGCGGCCTCCCGGGACTACGTCGCGCGGCTGCGGGACGCGGGGAAGTTCGTCGTCGCGATCGGTCCGGAGCCGCGCGGCGGCCAGGCCGTGATCGCGCTCGACAACGTCCGCGGGGTCCGGGACGCGATCGCCCACCTGGCCGGTCACGGGCACATGGCGATCGGGTTCCTCTCGCCGCGCTGGCAGATCGACACCGCGGAGCGGTACGCGGCCTACGCCGCGCAGATGTCCGACCTCGGCCTGGAGCCGCGTCCGCTGCTCGGGGGAGACCAGTCGTCGGACGTCACCATGGACGAGCAGGGCTACCTGGCCGGCCGGGAGTTCGTCGCCTCGCGTGACCGGTGCACGGCCGTCATGGTCGGGACCGACCTCATCGCCCTGGGCTTCGTGCGGGCGCTGACGGAGGCCGGGGTGTCCGTCCCCGGTGACGTCGCGGTCGTCGGGATCGACGACATCGACCAGGCGGCCGTGAGCAGCCCGCCGCTCGCGACCGTCGCGTTCAGCTTCGAGAGCCTCGGCGCGCTCGCCTTCGACGTGGCCCTCGACGGCAGCCGCGGCCTGCGGCCGCCGGAGCGGCACCTGGTGTCCCCCCGCTTCGTCGCGCGCGAGTCGTGCGGCTGCCCGAGCGGGTCCGGGGCGGCGTCCGGGGCGGCGACCGGGTCCGCGGCGCAGACGTTCGCCGCGGCCCTCGGGACCGCGGCCCAGGAGGGCCGCTTCCGGGCCGCCATCGACGTCGGCGAGGTCGTGCAGGTCGCCTCGGACGTGGTGGCGCACCTGACGCAGCCGCCGACGGCCGGCGGACCGGCCCGGGACGCGGCGCTCACCCTGGCCGCACGCATCGTCCGGCTGTGCCCGCTGGACCGCTCCGTCGAGTCCGCGCTGCACGCGCTCCGGGCGGTCGTCGCCGCGGTCGTCGACGACCTCCCGGCCGATCCCGCCCGGCTGCGCGCGACGTCGGCGGCGGCCCTGGACCTGTGCGACGCCGTCCGCTCCGAACAGCTCCAGCGGCGGATGCGCGAGTACGTCGAGCTCAAGCGGGCGCAGCGGAGCCACTACGTCGTGGGCAACGCCCTGCTGGGGCACGACCCGCAGGAGCTGCGGTCGCTGGGCTGGCTGCGGCACACGGCCTCGGACGCGGGGGCCCTCGGACTGTGGGCGCCACCGGGCCAGAGCGGCACGATCCGGCTCGCCGGCGTCTTCGAGCGCGACCCGGTGACCGGCGACGCTCCGGCGGCCGGGCTCCCCGCGGGCCCGGCCGGACCACCGGCGGTGCCGGTCGAGTCCTTCCCGCCGGCGGAGCTGCTCGTCGGGCCCTCCGGCGGGGCGAGGCTCGTCGTCGTCACCCACGTCCGCTCGGCGGACTCGGACTGGGGGCTGCTCGCCGCCGCCGGCGGGGACGGCATCCGCTCCTCGCTCGTGCACGAGACGTTCCAGCAGTGGGCGGTCCTCATGTCCGCCGCGCTCGACCTGGAGCGGGCCGACGACGACCTGGCGCGGCAGGCGGCCGCCCTGACGCAGGCGTACGAGACGGAGGTCGCGCTCCTCGAGGAGGTCCGGATCAGCGAGGAGCGCTACGCCATCGCCGCGGAGGCGGCCCAGGACGCGGTGTGGGACTGGGACCTCGGGCGCGACGAGGTGTTCTACTCCAGCCGCTGGAAGGCCATGCTCGGCCATCGTGACACCGAGGTCGGTGCGGGCCCGGGGGAGTGGCTGGAGCGGGTGCACCCCGAGGACGCCGCCGGCCTGCGCGCGCAGCTCGACGAGGTGCTCGCCGGGGCCAGGGTCCACCTCGACGTCGAGCACCGGCTGCGGGCGGCGAACGGCGACTACCGCTGGGTCGCGTGCATCGCGCGGACGGTCACCGACGAGGCCGGGCGGCCCGTCCGGCTCGTCGGCTCGACGACCGACATCACGGTGAGCCGGCTGCTCAAGGAGCAGCTCCTCCAGGAGGCCCTGTTCGACGGCCTCACCGGGCTGGCGAAGGCGACGTTGTTCAGGGACCGGCTCACCCAGGCCCTCGAACGGGTCCGCCGGCACCCGCAGGCACGGTTCGCCGTCCTGTTCGTCGACCTCGACGGCTTCAAGGCCGTCAACGACACGTTCGGCCACGGCGTCGGCGACGCGCTGCTCGCGAGCGTCGCGGTGCGGCTGCGGGAGTCGTTGCGCGGCAACGACACCGCGGCCCGGCTCGGCGGCGACGAGTTCGGTGTGCTGCTCGCCGACGTCGGGGACACCGAGGAGCAGGCGAGGGTCGTCGACCGGATCCGTGCCCGCGTGACGGCGCCGTACCGGCTCGGGCACCGGGAGGTCCGCGTCGGGGCGTCGATCGGCGTCGCCGTCGCCACCCCGGACGCGACGGCGGACTCGCTGATCGAGGCGGCGGACGCCGCCATGTACCGGGAGAAGCACGCGCGTCGCGGCGCCGTCGGCCACGGCCGCTGACGGAGCCGCGTCGACCTGCAGCGCCCGCCGGGCGCGGCGAGCATGGCAGCCATGCGCATCGTCGTCGCGGGGGGCCACGGGAAGATCGCCCGTCTGCTGCACCCGCTGCTCGCCGCCCGCGGGGACAGCCCCGTCGGCCTGGTCCGCAACCCGGCGCACGTCGACGACCTGACGTCGGACGGCGCCCAGGGCCTGCTGCTGGACCTCGAGACCGCGACCGTCGAGGAGGTCGCGGCTGCCCTCGCCGGCGCCGACGCTGCGGTCTTCGCCGCCGGCGCCGGGCCGGGCAGCGACCCGGCCCGCACGCTCACCGTCGACCGGGGCGGCGCCGTGAAGCTCGCCGACGCCGCCGTCCTGGCGGGGGTGCCGCGGCTCGTCCAGGTGTCCTCGATGGGCACCGACGACGTGGACCGCGACAGCGACGACCGCTTCCAGGTCTACCTGGCCGCGAAGGCCGACGCCGACGCGCACCTGCGCGGCACCGACCTGGCCTGGACCGTCGTCCGGCCCGGGCGGCTCACCGACGAACCGGGCACGGGGCTCGTCGAGGCCGGCCCGTCCGTGACCCGCGGCGCCGTCCCCCGGGCCGACGTCGCGGCCGTGCTCGCCGCGGTCCTCGCGGACGACGCCCCGGCCCGGCGCCAGTTCGAGGTCGTCGGCGGCCGGACCCCGGTCGGCGAGGCGGTCGCCCGGCTGACCGGGGGCTGACCACGGGCTGACCGCGGGGGGCGGAACGGCCAGGACCCGCCTGCGGACGCCTCCCGCCGGGCGTCCCCGCGGGTCCGGGGGCGGCGTCTAGAGTGCAGGCACGGAGGCGACGGGCGTCCGTCAGGATCCGGCACGCAGGAGAAGCAAACTTGTTCAAGCGAACCGGTCGGAGACGGCGGTGACCGCGGCCGCCGAGCTGCTCGCGATCGGCGCCGCGGCGGCCCGGATCGGGGTCGCCGCGTCGACGCTGCGGACCTGGGAGCGCCGCTACGGGCTCGCCCCGACCGGGCGCAGCCCCGGGGGACACCGGCGCTACACCGGCGAGGACCTCGCCCTGCTCGAGCGCATGCACGCCCTCACCCTCGCCGGTCGCACGCCCGCACGCGCTGCCCTGGAGGCGCTACGCGACGAGGACGCGGACGACGCCCCCGGGGCCCGCGGGGCGGCCGGCGACGACGGGACCGCGGACGCCGGCGGGCCGACGCCGGCGCGCAGCGGCGGTCCGGGCGGGCGCGTCCTCGCGGTCCCGGGGGCGGGCCCCCGGGTGCAGGGTCTGGCCCGGGCGGCCAGCCGCCTCGACGTCGACGCCGCCGCCGAGATCGTCGAGGAGGCGCTCGCCGCCGACGGCGTCGTCCACACCTACGACACCTTGTTGCGTCCCGTTCTCGTCGCCGCGGGGGAGGCCTGGGCGAGGACCGGTAGCGGCATCGAGGTCGAGCACCTCTTCAGCGAGGCCGCCGTCGAGGCGCTGCGGCACCACCGTCGCAGCCTGCGCGCCCGGCTCGGCACCGAACCGCCGGTGCTCCTCGCGTGCGCGCCGCGGGACCACCACGTCATCCCGCTGCACGTGCTCTCCGCGGCGCTCGCCG
>JACRAB010000285.1 GCA_016213575.1 Actinomycetota bacterium | reverse complement strand
GCCGCGGCGCAGGGCTGCACGGTCCCGGGGAGGTGTCGCCCGGTGGCACCAACGCCGGGGCCCGCGGCATGGCCGACGGTCACGGGGAACCACCCGCTCGGCGCCTGGACGGCACCGGCCGGGCACCCACGGTGCCCGGGCGCCTGAGGCCGAACGGGGTGCGGCCGAACGGGTTGCGGCCGAACGGCTTCCCGCCGGGCACGACCGGGCGGACCACGCCCCGCCGGGCCGGTCAGGAGCTGGTGGCGCCCTCGAGCCGCTCGAGCCGGCGGCGCGCGGCGCCGGCCGCGGGCGGCCCGTCGGACAGCAGCGTGCGCAGCGTCGTGAGGAGCGCGCCGGTCGCCGCGCGCGGCACCCGGACCCCGCCGTCGGGCAGGCCGAGCAGCTCGCGGTGCTCGGGACGCAGGGTCGAGACCGCCCCCGCGAGGAGGACGGCGTACCCGGCGCGGGCGGCGACGGGCAGCGGCGGACGGCGGAGGAACTCGAGGGTGCGCCGGGTCACCTCGGTCGCCGCGAGGTCGCCCCCGACGTCCGCCATGTACGCGTCGAGGTCGGCCCGGCTGCGCGGCGGTGCGGTCGCGCCGACGAGCTCGGCGGCCGTGGCCCACTGGCCCACGTACGCGTCGGCACCGCCGGGGATGTCCCCGGCGAAGACCTCGTGGGCGGCGAGGAAGGAGTCGGTGAACGCCGCGTGCACCCAGAGCAGGAGGCGCTCCTCGTCGGCCCGGTAGGGCCGCTCCACCCCGTCGCCCGCGTCGTACGTGCCGCGGACCTTGCGGTGCATCCCGCGGACCCGGGCCGCCTCGCGGTCCGCGGCGGCGCGGGAGCCGAACGTCGTCACCGTGAGCCAGCGGGTCGTGCCGGCCAGCCGGGCCAGCGGGTCGGCCCGGTACGTCGAGTGCTGGTCGACGCCGGCGATCGCCGCCGGGTGCAGCGCCTGCACGAGGAGCGCCCGGATCCCGCCGACGAGGGTCGCGAGGTCGCCGTGGACCGCCCAGACCGCCGACCCCGGGCCGAAGTAGCCCTCGTCGTCACCGTCCTTCATGTCGAGCACCCACTGCGGCGTCCCGGTGGCGTCACCGCTGACGATCCCGCGCAGGCCCGCACCGACCCGGGCCGAGAGGGCGCGGCGGGGCGCGGAGACGAGGGAGCGCAGGTCCGGCATGCCTCCACGGTGCCGGGCCCGCGGCCGGTCCGCCACACGGGGCCGGGAGGACCGCCCGGTCAGGCCCCCCGCCCGCCGGCGGACAGGTCCGTCGCGGCGAGGACGCGCAGCCCCGGCCCGGCGCCCGGGTCGCCGTCCGGCGCGGGCGTGGTGCCCTCGACGACGAGGCTCGCCCGCCGTCCGGCGAGCACGAGCGTGGCGAGCGCGTTGCCGAAGTGCGGGCCGGCGACGAGGTCCCAGGCGAGCGACGGCCTCGGCGCCCCGCCGAGCGCACCGAGCAGCGCGCGGGCCGTGCGCCGCGCGGCCCCGCTCCAGGCGAGCCGGAACGCCAGCCGCATCGGGGTCGGCACCTGGTTGTGCAGGGGCGAGCACGTCACCTGGTGGACGGCGGACAGCGCCGGTCCGTCCCCCTGCGGCCAGTGCGCGCGGCAGACGTAGGAGTGGTGGACGTCCCCGGAGAGCACGCTCACCGTCGCCGGCGCGGGCCCGCGCGCGCCGCGGGCGAGCCCGTGGAGCTGGCCGGCGAGCCGCTCGAACGCCTCCCCGAACGCCGCCCAGTGCTCGAGGTCCGCGCCGCGGCGCACCCGCTCGCCGAACGCCGCCCGGCGCGGCCGCCGGTCGGCCGCGAGCCGTTCGTCCCACGCCTCCACGTCGTGCAGCGCCGGCGCGAGCAGCCACGGCAGGGAGGTGCCGACGAGCACGTGCTCGACGCCGTCGCCGGGCGCGAGGGTGAGCTGGCGGCCGACCCACTCCCACTCCGGGTCGCTGAGCATCGAGCGCCGGTCGCCGTCGAGCATCCGGCCGCAGCGCGAGTCGAGGACGACGAGCCGGACCGGCCCGAGGTCGCGCCGGAACGACCAGCGGTAGCCCTTCGCGCCGTCCGCCTCGGCGTCCGCGCGCACGGCGAGCGCGCGCAGCAGCGGGCCGGCGTCGGTCCCGGACGGCAGGTCGCGGACGGCGCACCACGTGGGGTCCGCGTCGAGCTCGTCGGGCGAGAGGTTGCCCAGGTGCTGGTAGACCCAGTACGACGACAGCCCGGCGACGATCCGCCCGGCCCACCAGGGCTGCTGCGCGGCGTCCCGGCGCCACGCCCCCGAGGTGTTCCAGTCGTCGTGGACGTCGTGGTCGTCGAAGATCATCGCCGTCGGGACGGTCGACAGCAGCCAGCGCACCTCGGCGTCGCACCAGGACTCCCGGTACAGCCAGGTGTACTCCTCGAAGTCGGCGACCTCGCCGCGCGGCTCGCTGTCGCCGCCGCGGCGCTCCCGGATCCGGCGGCGCACCTCGTCGGTCGTCTCGTCGGCGTAGACCTGGTCGCCGAGCAGGAGGAGCAGGTCGGGCCACACGTCGTCCGCCCCGGACCGGACGGCGGCCGCGAGCCGGTGCGCGAGCGCGTCGAGCGAGTCCGGGCCGTAGGAGGCCGCGCCGGTGAGGGCCCGCGGGGTCGCGTACCGGCACGAGCCGAAGCTCACCCGGACCGGGCCGTCGTGCCCGAGGGTGCGGATCCGGCTCGGCGGGAACGCCGGACCACCGGCGCCGGGCGGGGGCGGCCAGACGGCCTCGCCGTCGAGCCGGACGTCGTACTCGGTCACCGTGCCGGGCCGCAGGTCGCGGACGACGACGAGCGCGTAGTGGTGGCCCTCGACGGTGACCGTCCGGGCCTCGTGGCCCACGACGGAGACGGTGCAGGGCGCGTCCGTCTCGACCCACACCGTCGCGTGCGTGGGCCCGACGTGGCGCAGGACGGGTCCGACGGTCAGCTCGGGCACGAGGACCGTCCTACACGAACCGCGCGGGCCGCGCCCGTCCGGGGGACGACGTCCGTCCCGGTCCGCAGGGGCCGCCCGGCGGCGAGGATCGGGGCATGAGTTCTCGCACCGCTGCACTGGACGATGCGGCCACGAGGTTCCTCGCGGCCCGCAGGATCGCCGTCACGGGGGTCTCGCACGCGCCGAAGGGGCACGGCAGCAACGCCGTGTACACCCGGCTGCGGGACCGCGGCTGGACCGTCTTCGCCGTCAACCCGAACGCGCAGACCGTCGAGGGGGACCCCTGCTACGCCGACCTCGGGGACATCCCCGGCGGCGTGGAGGCGGTCGTCGTCGGGACGAGGCCGGAGCGGGCGGAGGCCACCGTGCGCCGGTGCGTCGAGCTCGGGATCGGCATGGTCTGGATGCACCGCGGGCTCGGGGCCGGCAGCGTCGACGAGGAGGCCGCCCGGATCGGCCGGGAGGCGGGTCTGCTCGTCGTGGCGGGCGGCTGCCCGCTCATGTTCGACGGGTGCTCGGACCTCGGCCACCGGGTCATGCGGCGGGCCCTGCGCCCCACGGGCGGCCTGCCCGCGCACGCCTGACCGCCGCACCCGTGACCGCCTGCCCCGGCAGCCGTTAGACCCCGATCGTCAGCGAGGCGGTGTAGCCGCTCGCCGCGTCGCCGGCCATCGAGGCGATCTGGTGGATGCCGCCGTCCTCGCCGAACACGTTGTCCGCGGCCAGGCTCGTCCCCGCGAGGTTCGCCACGCTCGCCTCGTAGCCGGTCGTCGCGTAGACCGCGCTGCACGTCTCGGCGGGCAGGGCGATCTGCGACGTCTTGACGATCGGGCCCGACGTCGTCGCGTCGTCCGCCGAGCCGTAGACCTCGAAGTGGATGTGCGGCCAGCGCCCGCTGTAGCAGCCCGGGAAGACCGTGGTGAAGGTCGCGGTGCCGCTCGCGTCGACCTCCTGGACGCCGCGCAGGAAGTTCTCGTTCTCGAAGCCCTGCGAGTAGAGCGAGTAGTTGCCGTCGGCGGTGCAGTGCCACAGGTAGACGGCCGCACCGGTGAGCGCGTCGCCGGTGGCGGTGTCCCGTACCGTGAGCCGCACCGTGAGCGGGACGCCCTCGGCCCTGGTCGTCGAGGACCCGAAGCTCGACGTGATGTCCTTGCGGACGATCCCGGAGTCGTCGAGGACGTTCACGCCGTTCGAGCCGTCGCCCGGGTACGGGCCGGCCGTCTCGTCCGGCACCTCCGTGAGCCCGCCGGCCGAGGACGAATCCGACGCCGAGGCACCGGACGAGGTCGACGAGGACGCGGCGCCGGTCGACCCCGACGACGACCCGCACGCGGCGAGCAGGGCGGCGGCGCTCACCCCGCCGAAGAGGCCGAGGACGCGCCTGCGGTCGACGAGGGTCCGGACGTCGTAGACGAGACCGCGGTCCTCCTCGTCGATCTCGCGGCCGTTCGCGTCGGTCCATCGCGGGTCGGTGGTGGTCATCGTGGGCCCTCGTTCCGGGTGCGTCGTGGTGGACGCCCGGCCGTCCTCCGGCCGGGCACGACGAACCTAGGCGAGCAGCCCTGGTGCTCCGCTGGGCGCCGCCTGGGTGCCCGCTGTGAGCCGCGGTCAGCGGGCCGCGGGCTCCGCGCGCTCGGCGAGGTCGCGGCGCACCTGCTCCATGTCGACGTCGCGCGCGGCCTGGACGAGCTGCTCGAGCGCCGGCGCGGGCAGCGCCCCGGGCTCCCTGTAGAGCAGGACGCCGTCGCGCAGCACCATGAGCGTGGGGATCGAGCTGATCTGCAGGCTCCCCGCCAGGACGCGCTCGGCCTCGGTGTCGACCTTGGCGAACGTGATGTCGCCGTGCTTCTCGCTCGCGGCCTCGAAGACGGGCGCGAACATCCGGCACGGGCCGCACCACGCGGCCCAGAAGTCGACGAGGACGATCCCCTCGCCGGTCACGGTCTCCTCGAAGGTGGCCTCGGTCAGGTCGACGGTCGCCATGCGCGTGCTCTCCTCACGGGTGCGGACCCGGCGGGTCCGGGACGGGTGCTCCGTCCACCCGAACCCATACCCCCCTGGGTATATTCCCAGGGGGGTACGGATACATCGTCAGGCCAGGGTCGCCACGTCGATGACGAACCGGTAGCGCACGTCGCTGGCGACGACCCGGTCCCAGGCCTCGTTGACCCGGTCGGCGGAGATGACCTCGATCTCCGCGCCGAGCCCGTGCTCGGCGCAGAAGTCGAGCATCGCCTGGGTCTCGGGGATGCCGCCGATCATCGAGCCCGCGAGGCTGCGCCGGGCCGGGATGAGCGCGAACGCCGAGACCGGCATCGGGTGCTCCGGGGCGCCGACCTCCACGAGGGTGCCGTCGACGGCGAGCAGCCCGAGGTAGGCGTCCATCCCGAGGTTCGCGGACACCGTGTTGACGATGAGGTCGAACGTGCCCGCGAGGGTCTCGAACGTCGCGGGGTCGCTCGTCGCGTAGTAGTGGTCCGCCCCGAGGCGCAGACCGTCCTCACGCTTCTTGAGCGACTGCGACAGCACGGTCACCTCGGCGCCCATCGCGTGCGCGATCTTGACGCCCATGTGACCCAGGCCGCCGAGACCGACGATCGCGACCTTCTTGCCGGGGCCGGCGCCCCAGTGGCTCAGCGGCGAGTACAGCGTGATGCCGGCGCACAGGAGCGGGGCCGCGACGTCGAGCGCGAGTCCCTCGGGGATCCGCAGGACGAAGTCCTCGGTGACGACGATGTGCGTCGAGTAGCCGCCGGCGGTGGGGAGGCCGTCCCGGCCGACGCTGCCGTAGGTGCCGATGTTCCCCCGGGCGCAGTACTGCTCGAGGCCGCGCCGGCAGTTGTCGCACTCGCGGCAGGAGTCGACCATGCAGCCGACGCCGACGCGGTCGCCGACGGCATGCCGGGTCACCGCGCTGCCGACCTCGGCGACGACGCCGGCGATCTCGTGGCCGACGACGATCGGCCACCCCGCCGGGCCCCACTCCCCGCGTGCGGTGTGGATGTCGGAGTGGCAGATCCCGGCGTAGTGGATGGCGATGAGGACGTCGTGCGGCCCGAGGTCGCGACGCTCGATGGTCGTCGGGACGAGGGGTTCGGTGGCGCTGGGCGCGGCGATGGCCTTGACGGTCAGCACGGGGGGCTCCTGGGACGCTGGCGCTCGGGCGGGCGAGGACGCCGTCGGCCTCGGGCCCGTGCTCTCGCACGGTGGACTACCGCGAGGGTAACCCGCTACCGCCCGGCGAGCAGCGCGCGCAGCCGCGCCTCGGCGTCCTCCCGGCGCACGACCCGCACCCGGTCCCAGCCGTCGACGGCGGTACCGCGACGGTCCGCCGAGACGTAGCGGTCGCGCTGCTCGGACCACCGGTCCCAGTGCCCGTCGAACGACCGCGGGTCGAGCACCCGCCCCCGGGCGTGCTGGCCGGCGAGCGCCTGCGCGCGGCCGGCGTCCACGTAGACGAGGGCGGGGCGCCACCCGCGGGCGCGGGCCAGCCGGACGACGATCGCGTTGCGGCGCGGCCGGGTCGCCGGCTCGTGGACGACGAGCGCCCGGGCCCGCAGCGCGCGCGGACCGGCGGCGACGAGGCCCACGACCGTGACGGCGTGCAGGGTGTGCACGAGCGGGCGGTAGGCCCGGTAGGGCAGCACCCGCCCGAGCGTCGCCGCGAACCGGGCCCGGTGTCCCTCCGGGTCCACGACGAGGACGCCGTCCCGGCGGGCGGCGACGCGCGCGAGCACCGTGGTCTTCCCGGCGCCGGGGACCCCGCCGACGACGACGAGGTCCGGCGCACCGGCAGGGCGCCCGGGCGCCGGGATCGCGGCGCCGGACCGGTCGAGCAGCGCGGGCATCGCTCCCCCTCGGCTGGAAGGCTCGGTCACCCTGTCCAACGGCCGGCGGGCCGCGAGGTTCCGCCCGGTCCGCCCGGTCTGCCCGTCCGCCCGTCAGTGCAGGACCGGCGCGGCGACCCTCAGGTGCGGCGCCTCGGCTCGCCGTCCCACGCGGTGACGTCGAGGACGACCGCCTGCGCGCCGGCCGGCTCGCCGGTCGCGAGACAGCCCTGCGGGACGAGCACCGAGGCGGTGATCCCGTGGCCGGCCGAGGCCTCGAGGAGCACCTCGACGTCATGCCGTGCGGCGAGCCGGCCGACCACGTGCAGCCCGAGCAGCCGGGCGGCGCCGACCTGGGCGTCGGCCCGCAGGATCCGGGAGTTCGCGAGGTCCAGCTCGTCGCGGGTCATCCCGATACCCTGGTCCACGACGCGCAGCCGGTAGCCCTCGGGGACGCGCACCCCGGCGACGACGACCCTGCTGACGGGCGAGGAGAACGTCGTCGCGTTCTCGAGCAGCTCCGCGAGCAGGTGCGCGAGGTCGGGCGCGACGGCCCCGGGGACCGCGGCCTCCTCGAGCTGGTGCAGGTCGACGCGGACGCCCTCCTCGATCTCGGCGAGCGCGGTCCGGACGACCTCGGCCAGCGGCACCGGCTGCGCCCGGGTCGGGGCCGGCGGGGCGCCGGCGAGGACGAGGATGCTCGCCGCGTTGCGGCGCACCCGCGCCACCGCCCGGTCGATCCGGAAGGCCGCGGCCATGACGGCGGGGTCCTGGGTGACCCGCTCGAGGTCGGTCACGTGGGACTGCACGCGGGTGAGCAGGGCCTGGTTGCGACGCCCGAGGTTGAGCAGCATGTCGGCGGACTCCCGCTCGCGGCGGTGCTGCTCGACGGCGAGGCCGACGGCCGTGTCCTGCAGGCCGGTCAGGGCCGCCGCGAGGTCCGCGAGCTCGTCCCCCGTCGCGACGGTGACGGGCTCGAGCACCGGCGGCGGGTCGCCGTCCTCGCTCGCCGCGATCCGCCGGACCGCCTCGGGCAGGCGCTCCCGGGCGATCTCCAAGGCGGCGGCCGTGACGGTCCTGATCGGGCGCACGACCCGGACGACGAAGACGACGAGGAGCAGCAGCAGCGCCACCACCCCGACACCCCCGAGCAGGACGACGAGCTGGCGCTGCCGGGCCACGGCGGCGTCCCGGGCGGCGATCCGCTCCCCGACGACGCTCTCCAGCCGCGCGGCGCCCGCGGCCAGGCGCTCCG
>JACRAB010000048.1 GCA_016213575.1 Actinomycetota bacterium | reverse complement strand
CGGGTGCTGTCGGCGATCAACGACCTCGGGGTCCAGGTCTACCCGGGGCTCGTCGCCCGGCAGCGCGAGCGCCGGCTGCTCCTCGAGGCCCGTCTGCCGCAGGCCCTCGCCGACGGCTCGGTCACGGCCGTCGGCCAGCCGATCGTGGACCTGCGCACCGGCGCCGTCGTCGCCGTCGAGGCGCTGGCCCGCTGGGACGACGACCTGCTCGGCCAGGTCCCGCCGGCCGAGTTCGTCGTCGTCGCCGAGCGCTCGGGCCTGGTCCCCGAGCTCGGCCGGTGCGTCCTCCGGTCGGCCGTCGAGGGCTACCGCGAGCACGGGCTCGTCGGCTCCGGGCTGCGGCTGGCGGTCAACGTCTCGCCGCTGGAGCTGCGCGGCCCCGGCTACATCGACGGGCTCGCGGAGGTCCTCGCCCGCACCGGGATGCCGGCCCGGGACCTCGTCGTCGAGGTCACCGAGGCCGTCGTCATCGAGGCCGGCGACCCGGCCGTACGGGTGCTGTCGGCGATCAACGACCTCGGGGTCCAGGTCGCCATCGACGACTTCGGCACCGGCTACTCGGCGCTCGGGTACCTGCGGCGGCTGCCCGTGCAGGCGCTCAAGGTCGACAAGTCCCTCGTCGGCGAGGCGCTGACGAGCGTGCGGACCCGGCAGATCGTCTCCGGGGTCGTCGACCTCGCCCGCCGGCTCGGGCTCGTCGTCACCCGCGAGGGCATCGAGGACGGCGACACCGCCCGGCTCGCGGTCGACCTCGGCGCCGACCAGGGGCAGGGCTACTGGTTCGGACGGCCCGTCACGTGGGACCTCGTCGCGCTCGCAGCGTCGCAGGAACGCCCCGGCGCGGCCGCAGGGTGACGAGCGGCTGCAGACCGGGGTCGAACCCGGGGGCCACCTCGGCCCGCCAGTCCCGGGCCAGCGCCGCGAGCAGGAGCGTCGCCTCCATCTGCGCGAACGCGGCCCCGATGCAGACCCGCGAGCCGGCCCCGAACGGCAGGAAGGCCCCGCGCGGCTGACCGGGGGCGGCCTCGTCGTAGCGGCCCTCGGGGTCGAGCCAGCGCTGCGGCCGCCACCGGTCGGCGTCCGGTCCCCAGGACTTCGGGTCGCGGCCCAGCGCGAACGGCGAGACGAAGCAGACCGCGCCGGCCCGCACCTGCGCCTCGCCGAGGGTGAGGTCGGTCGTTGCGACCCGGGTCGTCGTGTGCGCCGGCGGTCGCAGCCGCAACGTCTCGGCGACGACGGCGCGGGTCACCGGCAGCGCCTGCCAGTCGGCGCGGTCCAGCGCGTCGCGGGCCTGCGGCGTCGCCAGCTCGGCGTCGAGCAGGGCCGCCGCCTCCGGGGTGCGGGCGAGCTCGTACCAGGCCCACGACAGGAGCACCGCGGTCGTCTCGTGCCCGGCGAGCAGCAGCGTGAGCACCTCGTCGCGGACCTGCCGGGCGGGCATCGGCTCGCCCGTCTCCTCGTCCCGGACGGCGAGGAGCATGCTCACCATGTCGCCGGCGTCGCCGCCCGCGCGCCGGGCCGCGACGACGTGCTCGACGACCTCGTCGAGCGCGGCGACGTCCCGCCGGACGCGGCGCCGCAGCGGCGTCGGCAGCCGGACGGCGAGCAGGCCGAGCGGGCGCATGACCCGGGGGAAGAGGCTCAGCAGGTCGCCCTGGGCGCGGGCGACGGCCTGCGCGTCCTCGGTGACGTCCATCCCGAAGATGGTCCGGCCGACGACGTCGAGCGTCAGGCTCGACATCTCCTCGGCGAGGTCGAGCCGCTGCCCGTCCTGCCACTGGGCCGAGCGCTCCCGCGCCGCCCGGACGGCGTCGGTCGCGTAGACGGCGATCCGGCCCGGGTGGAACGCCGGCTGCACGAGCCGGCGCTGCCGCTTGTGCAGGTCGCCGCTGCTCGTGAGCAGGCCCTGGCCGAGGATCGTCCGCAGGACGGCGATGCCGCGGCCCTGGGTCGTCCCGGTGGGCCGGGTGAGCAGGTCGCGGGCCAGGCCGGGGTCGCAGACGACCGCGAACCGGATCGGCCCGGAGCGGCCCTGGACGACGCCCGAGTGGGTCGCGACGAGCGCGGCCATCTTCTCCGGCATGGCGTCGAAGTCCAGCAGGAGCCCGCGCAGCCCCGGGGTCGGGCCCTGCGCGGCCGGTGCGGCGCTCGTCGCGGTCATCGCGGCAGCCTCTCCCGCGGCACCCGGACCATGCCCTCCTGCGCGACCGAGCACGCGAGCGTGCCGTCGCGCGTGTAGATCCGGCCGAGCCCGAGGCCCCGCGACCCCTGCGCCGACGGGCTCTCCTGGGTGTAGAGCAGCCAGTCGTCGGCCCGGGCCGGCCGGTGCCACCACATCGCGTGGTCGAGGCTGGCCATCTTCAGGCCCGGGGTGATGAAGGCCAGGCCGTGGGCCCGCAGGATCGGCTCGAGGAGCGAGTAGTCGCTCGCGTACGCGAGGACGGCGGCGTGCAGCGCGGGGTCGTCGGGCAGCCGGCCCACGGCGCGCATCCACAGCGACTGCCGGGTCGACGGCTCCGCCGCCGGGTCGACGTAGAGCGGCTCCTCGACGTGCCGCAGGTCGATCGGCCGCTGCCGCACCCAGTAGTTGCCGCCGTACGTTCCGGCGAACCGTTCGGCGACCGACGGCAGCGTCTCGGGGGCGGGCACGGTCGGCATCGGCTCGGCGTGGTCGACGCCGTCGGCCGGCTCCTGGAAGGAGACGATCATCGACAGGATCGGGCGGCCGAACTGCAGCGCGTGCGTGCGCCGCGCCGAGAACGAGCGGCCGTCCCGCAGCCGCTCCACGGCGAAGGAGATCGGCTCGTTCGAGTCGCCCGCGCGCAGGAAGTAGCCGTGCAGC
This sequence comes from Actinomycetota bacterium, assembly GCA_016213575.1. Classification (GTDB taxonomy): domain Bacteria; phylum Actinomycetota; class Actinomycetes; order Actinomycetales; family Kineosporiaceae; genus R-H-3. The sequence goes on along the minus strand of JACRAB010000048.1, from coordinate 39,871 downwards.
GAGTGCACCGGCCGGTCCGCGTCGACCGTGCGCTGCGCGGCGACGAGCGACTGCGCGAGCACCTGGCCGCCGTAGACCCGGCCCCAGGGCTGCGGCTGGCTCTCCCCGGTGAAGACGTCGTCGCCCTCGGCCGGGACCGCCCTCAGGTCGAGCACCCGCAGCAGCGTCTCGAGCGCCTCGTTCTCGTCGGCCGGGGCCTTCTCCTGCCAGGCCGGGTCGGGCTCGCGGACGGGGCGGGTCTCGGTCTCGTCCACCGGTGGCGCGCTCTGGTTCGTCTCCTCGGGCACGGGCGTCATTGTGTCCCTCCCGCCGGGGCGGCGCCCACCATCCGGGTGGCGAGGTCGGCGTAGAGCGCACCCAGGGCGGCGGGGGAGTCCCGGCCGGCCGGGTCGTACCAGCGGGCGACGTCGATGCCGAGCGACAGGACGGCGCGGGCCACCCGGCGCGGGTCGGCCGCCGTCATGACCCCGGCCCGGACGCCGTCCGCGACCGTCGCCCCGACGGCACCCTCGATCCTGCGTCGCAGCGCGACCGAGTGCGCGCGGGCGTCGTCCGGCAGCGCCCCGAGCTCGTACTGGACGACGCGCGCGATCCGGTGGTGGGTCGCGTGCCACGCGACGAAGTCGGCGACGACGAGCCGCAGCCGCTCGACGGGGTCGGCGCCGCGGGCCAGGGCGGCCTCGACGAGCGCGAGCGCCGCCTCGTGGCCGGTGCTGCTGATCTGGGCGAGCAGGGCCGCCTTGCTCGGGTAGTGCACGTAGAGCGCCGCCGGTGACAGCCCGGCCCGGGCGGCGATGTCCCGCGTGGTCGTCGCGTGGTAGCCGCGCTCGGCGAACGCGTCGACGGCCCCGACGAGCATCCGCCGGGACGCCTCCGGCTCGACCGCCGCCCAGAGGGCGTCGGGCGACGTGTGCGGCACCGCGGCCTCCCGGTGGTTGACGGCGGCGCCCCGGTCCGGCGACGCTGGTCCGAGCATCGGAGGTAAGCAAGCGCTTAGTCAAGGGGGAGCCGTGGAGCGCACGATCTTCACCGCGGAGCACGAGGCCCTGCGGGGGTCCGTCGCGGAGTTCCTCGACCGGCACGTCCGGCCGCGGTACGACGCGTTCGTCGAGGCGAAGGCGATCCCGCGCGACGTCTGGGTCGAGGCGGGCAAGCAGGGCTTCCTCGGTCTCCAGGTGCCCGAGGAGCACGGCGGCGGCGGGGTCGCGGACGACTACCGGTTCACCGTCGTCCTCGGCGAGGAGCTGAGCAAGGTCTCGGCCGCGATGTCGTCGTGCTTCGGGATCCACGCGGACGTCGTCGCGCCCTACCTCACCGAGCTGACGACCGAGGAGCAGAAGGCCCGCTGGCTGCCCGGGTTCTGCACCGGCGAGATCGTCACGGCGATCGGGATGACCGAGCCGAGCGGCGGCTCCGACCTCGCCGCGCTGCGGACGACCGCGGTCCGGGACGGCGACACGTTCGTCGTCAACGGGTCGAAGACGTTCATCACCAACGGCTACGGCGCCGACCTCGTGCTCGTCGCGGCCCGCACCGGCCCGGCCAGGGGCGCCAAGGGCATCTCGCTGCTCGCCGTCGAGACCGGCATGGCCGGCTTCACCCGCGGCCGCAAGCTCGACAAGGTCGGCCAGGACGAGTCCGACACCGCGGAGCTGTTCTTCGACGACGTCCGGGTGCCGGCCGCCAACCTCGTCGGCGAGCTCGACCGCGGGTTCGTCCACATGATGGAGCGGCTGCCGCAGGAACGGATCGGCGCCGCCGTCGGCAACCTCGCGCACGTCCGGCAGATCCTCGACGAGACGATCGAGTACGCCAAGGCGCGCCAGGCGTTCGGGCAGTCGATCGGCAGCTTCCAGCACAACAAGTTCCTCATCGCCGACCTCGTCACCCAGGTCGAGGTCGCGCAGGCGTTCGTCGACCAGTGCGTGCTCGCGCACTGCGACCGCAGGCTCTCCGCCGTCGACGCGGCGAAGGCGAAGTGGTGGACGGCGAAGGTGCAGAACGACGTGCTCGACGCGTGCGTCCAGCTCCACGGCGGCTACGGGTTCATGAACGAGTACCGCGTCGGCCGGGCCTGGCGGGACGCCCGCGTGACGAAGATCTGGGCCGGCTCGAACGAGATCATGAAGGAGCTCATCGGCCGCGACCTCGGGCTGTGAGTCCGGGCGCACCGGGCGAGGACCTGTGAAGATGCACGACGACGGCCCCGAGGGCGGGACCGCGACGAGGAGGGCACCGTGACGATGGGACGCTTCGACGGCAGGGTGGCCGTCGTGACCGGCGCCAGCCGCGGCATCGGGCTGGCGATCGCGCAGCGGCTCGTCGCCGAGGGCGCGAAGGTGGTCGTCACGGCGCGCAACGAGGGGCCGCTCGCGGAGGCGGTCGAGCTGCTCGGCGGCCCGGCGCACGCCGCGGCCGTCGCCGGCAAGGCGGACGACGTCGCGCACCAGGAGGCCGTCGTCCGGACCGCGGTCGAGCTCTTCGGCGGGCTCGACGTCCTCGTCAACAACACCGGGATCAACCCGGTGGCCGGCCCGGTCGCGAGCACCGACCCGGCGGCGATCGCCAAGACGTTCGCGGTGAACTTCACCGCGGCCGCGGGCTGGGTCGAGCGCGCCTGCCAGGCGGGGCTCGGCTCCCGGCCGGGCGCCGCCGTCGTCAACATCGCCTCGGTCGCGGGGCTCAAGCCGTCGCCGCCGATCGGCGTGTACGGCGCGAGCAAGGCCGCGCTCATCCACCTCACCGCCGAGCTCGGCGTCGAGCTCGCCCCGCGGATCCGGGTCAACGCGGTCGCGCCGGCCGTCGTCAAGACGAAGTTCGCGACGCTGCTCTACGAGGGCCGCGAGGAGGAGGTCGCACGGGCCTATCCGCTCATGCGGCTCGGCGTCCCCGAGGACATCGCCGGCCCCGTCGCCTTCCTCGCGAGCGACGACGCGGCGTGGGTCACCGGGCAGACCCTGACGATCGACGGCGGCCTGCTCCTCGCCGGGTCCGTCGCATGAGCACGCCCGCCTCGCCGCCGCCCACGCCGCCGCCGTCCACGCCGCCGGCGACGATGCAGGCCTGGCAGGTCGGCGCCCACGGCGAGCCGGCCGACGTCATGCGCATCGTCGAGGTGCCGGTGCCGACGCCCGGGCCGGGCCAGGTCCTCGTCGAGGTCTGGTCGACGGCGCTGAACTTCCCCGACGTCCTGCTGGCCCGGGGGCACTACCAGGAGCGGCCGCCGCTGCCGTTCACGCCGGGCATCGAGATGTGCGGCCAGGTCGTCTCCGTCGGCCAGGGCGTGGGCAAGCACCTCGTCGGGGAGCGGGTCGTCGGCACGACGGTGCTCCCGCAGGGCGCGCTGGCCCGCTACGCGATCGCCCCGGCCTCGGACATCCACGAGGCACCGACGGGCCTGGACGACGTCACGGCGTCCGCGCTCCACATCGCCTACCAGACGGCATGGTTCGCGCTGTACCGGCGGGCGAACCTGCGCGTCACCGAGACCCTGCTCGTGCACGCCGCCGCGGGCGGCGTCGGCAGCGCCGCCGTCCAGCTCGGCAAGGCGGCCGGGGCCCGGGTCATCGCCGTCGTCGGCGGTCCGCTCAAGGCGATGGCCGCCCGCGGCCTCGGCGCCGACGTCGTCATCGACCGGACGACGACCGACGTCGTCGAGGCGGTCAAGCAGGTCACCGGCGGCAAGGGCGTGGACGTCGTCTTCGACCCGGTCGGCGGGGCGGCCTTCACCGCCTCGACGAAGGTCGTCGCCTTCGAGGGCCGGATCGTCGTCATCGGGTTCGCGAGCGGTGAGATCCTCCCCGCCGCGACGAACCACCTGCTCGTGAAGAACTACTCGGTCGTCGGCCTGCACTGGGGGCTGTACCGGTCGAAGAACCCCGAGCTCGTCCGGCGCTGCCACGAGGAGCTGACGAACCTCGTCGATGCGGGCGCCGTCCGGCCGCTCGTCAGCGAGCACATCGACTTCGACCGGGCGTCCGCGGCGCTCGGCCGGCTCGCGGCGGGGGAGAGCACCGGCCGGATCGTCGTCGCGCCGCCCACGGCGTAGCCCGCCCGGGACGAGAGACGGGCGCCGGCGCACACCCCTGCGGCGCGCCGGCGCCCGGTCTCGTGCCGCGGAGCGCCCCGTCCGCGCGGACCGGCGGTGCTCCGCCTGCCGTCGGTCCCTTCGGAACGGTGATCTGCTGGTCGGACGCCGCCACCGCGGGCTTGAGCCGTTCCTGGCGCCCGATCGTGCGTGAACCCGGTCACGAAGTCCGGGGCGGCGCTCGGCCGGCGGGCGCGCGGTGGTCCATCATGGGGCGGTGCCTCGCCACCGGGTGCTCACGCCGCTGCGCTGGTCCGACATGGACGCATACGGCCACGTGAACAACGTCCAGTTCCTGCGCCTCGTCGAGGACGCGCGCGTCGTCGCGTTCGCCGCGGCCGGCAGCGACGAGGGGGGCTCCGTCGTCAGCACGGGACTACTCGTCGCCCGCTCGGAGATCGAGTACGTCGAGCCGCTCGTCTACCGGACGGCGCCGGTCGCCATCGACCTGTGGGTCACCGCCTTCGCCGGGGCCAGCTTCGACCTGCAGTACGAGGTCCGCGACGACCCCGCCGAGGAGGGCGGCAAGCCCGTGATCTACGCCCGGGCCGAGTCCACGCTCGTCCTCTACGACCTCGCGAACCACCGGCCGCGGCGGATGACCCCCGAGGAGCGGACGACGCTCGAGGCGTGGGTCGACGAGCCGTTCGTCTGGCGTTCGCGGAAGGCGCGCAGCCGATGACCGCCCTGCTGCTCGCGGATGCCGAGGTGCACGGCGACCTCGCGACGTTCGTCGCCCGGGCCAAGCGGGTCGACCCGGACGGCGCGGCCCGGCTCGTCGGGCACGGGGACGTGTTGGCCGTCTATGTCTCGCCGGTCCACGGCGGCGGCGGCCCGACGGTCCTCGGCCTGCGCACGCTCGCACTCGGCGCCCCGACCGACCTCGACGTCACCGTGCCGCTCGCGGCGCTCACGGACCGCTTCGCGCGCCCGGCCGACGAGGAGGCGCCCGACGGCCCAGTCCCGCTCGCCGTGCCGCCGGCGCCGGTCGCCGCCCCCTGGGCCGGCGTCACGCCGCCCCGCACGGGCTGGACGGCGGTCGGGCTCGTCGAGTCCGCGACCCTGCGGCAGGTGGCCTCCGGCGGGATCGCCGAGGTCGCGCTCGGGATGCCGGACGTCGCCGGGGCCGCCGCCGTCGCCCGGCTGCGGGCCGGCGTGTGGGGCCGGCCGCTCTTCGGCGCCGGCGGCGGCCCGGACGTGCCGGCCGGTGTCGCCTACGCCGCCGACGCCCTCGGGTTCGTCGCCGAGGGTGAGCCGGCGGCGCTGTACTCCAGCGGCCCGTGGTGGCGGCTCACGACGTCCCGGGGGCACGTGCTCGCCCGGCGTCCGGCGTTGCTCTGAGCCCGCGGGGCTCGACCCGGTACCGGCGTGGCCGTCCTCTGGCGGGATACGCACGCTGCGTCGGCCCCGCATCGAACCCCGCGCACTGCGCCGTTCCGGTGAACCCGCTGCATCGGTACGCACGGTAGTCACAACGGCTAGTTGTGTGACGACTACGGATAGTTAGACTTACTGATCATGTCGTGGAAGGACCGCCTGAGGTACAAGTTCGACAACGTCATGGCCCGGGGCGTCGCCGCCCAGGTGCTGCTGCTGGCCGTCGTCACGGCCGCGCTCGTCGTCGTCGGAGCAGCCGCCACGTTCGTGCTGGCCCGTCCCCAGGACGACGCCGGCGCGGACGACAACGTCCTCCAGGTCATGTGGCTGACCCTCATGCACGCGCTCGACCCGGGCATGATCGGCGGCGACGGCGTCACCGAGTGGGTCTACCTGCTCCTCATGCTCGCGGTGACCATCGGCGGCATCTTCGTCGTGTCGGCCCTCATCGGCGTCCTCAACCAGGGCTTCGGCGAGCGCCTCGAGGACCTGCGCCGGGGCCGCAGCCGGGTCGTCGAGCACGGCCACACCGTGATCCTCGGCTGGAGCACGAAGATCTTCCCGCTGCTCTCCGAGCTCGCCGAGGCGAACCGCAACGTGCGCGGCGCCTGCGTCGTCGTCCTCGCCGACCGGGACAAGGTCGAGATGGACTCCGAGATCGCGGCGTTCCTCGCGGCGACCGCGGAGGGCACCTCGCTGCGGGTCGTCACCCGGCGCGGCGAGGCGCAGGCCGTCGACGACCTCGCGCTCGTCGCGCTCGACCGCTGCAAGGCCGTCGTCGTCCTCGCCCCGGAGCGGCACCCCGACGGCACCGGGACGACGCCGAGCGAGGCCGACGCCGTCGTCCTCAAGACGCTCCTCGCCCTGCGCAAGGTGACGGCGGGGCACGCCGTGCACCTCGTCACCGAGATCGTCGACGAGCGGACCGCACCGGTCGCCCGGATGGTCGTCGGGGACGCCGCCGCGCTCGTCCTCACCGGTCCGCTCGTGAGCCGGCTGCTCGTGCAGACCGGCCGGCAGTCGGGCCTGTCCGACGTCTACGGCGAGCTCCTCGACTTCGCCGGCTCGGAGATCTACGTGACGCCCGAGCCGCGCCTGGTCGGGGTCCGCTTCCGGGACGCCGTCCACCGCTACGGCTCGTCGACGCTGCTCGGCGTCGTCACCGCGGACGGCACCCTGCTGCTCCCGCCGGACCTGGACCGCCCGTTCGCCGCGGGCGACCAGGTCGTCGCCATCAGCGAGGACGACGACACGGTCGTCCTCGACGGCACGCCGCACGTCGACGAGGCCGCGATCGCCGTCGTCGGGCCGCCGCGCGCCCCCGAGGCCGAGCGCACCCTCGTGCTCGGCGCGAGCCCCCGCCTGGACCTCATCCTCCGCGAGCTCGACGGCTTCATGGCGCCCGGCAGCGCCATCGTCGTCGTCGGCGAGGGCCGCCCGGACGTCGCCCTCGCGGGCCTGGCGCCGCAGCTCGCGCACGCCACGCTCGACCTGCGCCCCGGGGACGTCACCGACCGCAGCGTCCTCGACGGCCTCGACGTCGGGGGCTTCGACCACGTCATCGTGCTGTCCGAGACCGACGGCCGCTCGCAGGACATGGCGGACGCCCGGACGATCGTCGCGCTGCTCCACCTGCGCGACATCACCCGGGACGCGCCGGTCCCGGTCATCAGCGAGATCCTCGACGCCCGCAACCGCGACCTCGCGAGCACCGGTGAGCGCGACGACTTCATCGTGAGCAACCGGCTCGTGTCGCTCGTCATGTCCCAGATCGCCGAGAACCCGCACCTCGCCGCGGTGCTCGACGAGCTCATGAGCAAGCAGGGCCACGAGCTCTACGTCCGCCCCATGACGGACTACGTCACGCCGGGGGAGGTCACCTTCGGCACCGTGTGCGAGGCGGCGCTGCGCCGCGGCGAGATCGCCATCGGGTACCGCAGCGTCGGGCGCAACGGCCAGGAGGACGGGCTCGCGGCGATCGTCAACCCCGCCAAGGGCACCCGCCTCACGTTCACCGCGGACGACAAGGTCGTCGTCCTCGCGGAGGCCTGACCGGACCGGCCGGCGGACGGCGCTCAGCCGGGTGCGTTGACCATGCTCCACGCCGCGCGCTCGAGGTAGTCCCACAGGACCGACTCGTACATCGGCGCGAGCCCCAGGTCGGTGACGGCGGCGCGCATGTGGCGCAGCCAGCGGTCGCGGGCGTCGGTGTCGACGACGTACGGCGCGTGCCGCATCCGCAGCCGCGGGTGCCCGCGCTCCTCGCTGTACGTGCCCGGCCCGCCCCAGTACTGCTCGAGGAAGCCGCGGAGCCGGTCCTCGGCGGGGCCGAGGTCCTCCTCGGGGTACATCGCGCGCAGCACCGGGTCGGCGGCGACGCCCTCGTAGAACTTCGCGACGAGCCGCACGAAGGTGTCGTGGCCGCCGACGGCCTCGTAGAACGTCTCGGCCCGGCCCTCGCGGCCCGTCCCGGGGACGACCTGCTCGCCGGCGGGTTCGGGCGTGCCCGTGCTCTGCTGCTCCACGGGCCCAGTCTCTCAGCCGCCGCCCGGGACCCGGGAACCCGGGGGACGGCGCGGGCGCGGGGTCAGCGCCCGTCCGGCCCCGAGATCGCGTCCGCGACCTTGCGCACCGGGTTGGACGGCTGCCACCGCGGCGGTGAGCCGGTCCGCTCGAACTCCTCGGCGGCCCGCGCGATGTTCCGTTGCATCCCGCCGAAGACGACGCCGTGGAACGGGGTCACCGACCACCAGTAGAGCTGGCCGAGCAGCCCCCGCGGGTGGAAGTACGCGGTCTGCTTGAAGACCGTGCGGCCCTCCTCGTCCTCCTCGACGGCGAGGTCGAGCCAGGCCAGGCCGGGCAGCCGCATCTCGGCGCGCAGCCGCAGCAGCCGGGTGTCCTGGACGTCCTCAACGCGCCACCAGTCGACGGCGTCGCCGACCCGCAGGTCGAACGGGCTGCGCCGGCCGCGGCGCAGCCCGGGACCGCCCCACACCCGGTCGAGGACGCCGCGGACCTGCCACGCGAGAGCCCAGGAGTACCAGCCGTTCTCGCCGCCGATGCCCTCGACCACCGCCCACAGCGACGCCTTCGACGCCGCGACGACGCTCTTGCGCTCGTCGACGAACAGGCTGCCGCCGGCCCAGTCCGGGTCGCTCGGCATCGGGTCGCTCGGGGCGCCGACGGTGGACGCCGAGGCCCACCGGGTCGCGACGTCCGCCTCGCCGATCCGGGTCAGCGCGAGGCCGACCGCGCGGTCGAACCCGACGAGCCCCTCGGCCGGGTCGGGCACGTGCTCGGCGATGTCGTGCTCCTTGCAGACGACCTCGTGGACGAGCGACTCGACGAGCGGGCGGGCGATGCTGTTCGGCACCGGTGTGACGACGCCGACCCAGTGGCTCGACAGGTTCGGCGTGAGCACGTTGACCGGCACGATGATCCGCTTGGGCAGCCCGGCGACGGCGGCGTAGCGGACCATCATGTCCTTGTACGTGAGGACGTCCGGGCCGCCGATGTCGAACGCGCGGTGCACGTCGTCGGGCATCGTCGCGCTGCCGACGAGGTAGCGCAGGACGTCCCGGATCGCGATCGGCTGGATCCGGTTGAACACCCAGCGCGGCGTGATCATCACCGGCAGCCGCTCGGTGAGGTAGCGGAGCATCTCGAAGGACGCCGACCCGGAGCCGAGGATCACCGCGGCCCGCAGCACCGTCGTCGGGACGCCGCTCGCGAGGAGGATCTCGCCGACCTCCTTGCGCGAGTCGAGGTGGCGGGAGAGCACCTCGCCCTCGGGGTAGAGGCCGCCGAGGTAGACGATCCGGCGGATCCCGGCCTCGCGGGCCGCCTGCCCGAAGACGATCGCCGTCCGCCGGTCGGTCGACTCGAAGCGGCTGCCGGTGCCGAGGGCGTGCACGAGGTAGTAGGCGACGTGGACGCCGTCCATCGCCCGCCGCAGGCCCGCGAGGTCGCCCGCGTCGCCGCGCACCACCTCGATGTCGTCCGACCAGGGCCGGTCCGCCAGCGCCTCCGGGCGTCGTGCGAGCGCCCGCACCCGCCACCCCGCCGCGAGCAGCTCGGGGACCAGGCGGCCGCCGATGTACCCGGTCGCCCCGGTGACGAGGGCGATCCGGCCGCGCCCGGGGGAGAGCCCCTCGGTCGAGACCTGTGCCTCGTCGTCGGTGCCGGCGGGGTGGTCGTCGTCCGTCAGGGCCATGCGTCGAGTGTCGACGGGGTGTGGTCGGGGCGCATCCCGGAGTGATCGTTCCCGGCCCTCCGGAACGTCGGTGGCCGGTCAGGGGATGCCGTAGAACGCCACCCGGACGACGACCGAGGGCGGCATCGTGCCCGCCGCGGTGACCCGGCCGAGGAGCGAGGCGGTCAGGCTGCTGCCCTCGGTGAGCGGGCCGGACTCCGCCCGGACCTCGAGGGTGGTCCACAGCGGGGCCTGGCCGCCGCACGTGACCTCGGTCTCGCTCGTCGCGGGGGAGTCCGGCACGGTCGACGGGGCGTCGCGCTCCAGGACGACGGCGAGGTCCCGGAAGCCGCCGACGCACTGGTAGCGGACGTCGAAGGCGCGGTACCGGCCGGGTGCGGACCGGGTGCTCGACAGCGTCGCGGCCGTGAGGTCCATCGTCGCGAGGAGCGGGTGGCCGTCGTGCTCGGCGGGCGGGTCCTGCAGCAGCGCGAGGGCGGCCCCCCGGGCCGCCGACGGTTCTGAGGCCGGCGGGGCGGTGCCGTAGACGCCGACGTCGACGACGTCCGGGACGCTCTCCTCGACGCGCCCGGCCGACGGGACCCCGGGCCTCGCCGCCAGGCTCGCGACGACCGTGACCAGGGCGTCGTCCGGCACGCCGTAGCCGCGCCATCGACGGCCGACGTCACCGTCGGGCCACGTCGCGGGAGACGTCCCGTCGGAGTTCTCGCAGCCGAGGTCGGCGAAGGCCCTGCCGTCCACCGCGAGGCGCAGGGTGCGCCCGCGCAGCGCGTCCGGGCGCTCGCGGCAGCCGACGGCGAGGACCGTCCCGTCGAGCGTCTGCGGGTGGACCCGGAACACCCGGACGGCCGGCCCGTTCCCGGCGGCGAGCGACACGGCCCCCAGGAGGCTGCTCGTGGCCCCGTAGGCGTCCCGCACCGCGTCGAGCAGGACGGGCGGGTCGGCGGGCGCGCCGGCGACCGGGTCGGTGGCCGGGTCGGTGGCCGGGTCGGTCCCGGGCGGCGTGGTCGCGGGGTCGTCGGCGTAGACGGCGACGAGCGCGTACGACGGGGCGACCGGCCCGGTCGCGGTCGCGGCCGCTGCCCCGGTGACGACCGGTGCGCTGACGACGCGCAGGCGGACGACGATCGCCTGGTCCGAGGTGACCCCGAAGGCGCGCCACTGCGCGACCGTGCGGGTCGAGAACGTCGCACCGCGGCCGGCACCGCACGGGACCGTCCCGGCGACCAGTCCGCCGACGATCCACGCGACGTGCGCGCCCGCGCCGCCGATGCAGTGCACGAGCACGCTGAAGCCGGCGTCCCCGGTCGCGGTCGGGAGGACCCGCACCGACTGCTCGCGCGGTCCGGCGGCGTCCACCGTCGTCGCGGCCCGCAGCGGCCGGCCCCACGGGTCGCTCGTCGGCGGCAGGCCGTCGGCGTCGAGCGTCCCGGGCACGGTCGTCGCCGCGGGCAGCGTGCGGTCGGTCGTCGTGGTGTCCCGCAGCACGGCCGGGACGCCGAGCACCGTGACGGCGAGCGCCGCGGCCGCCGTGACGGCGACGCCCGCGGCCCGGCGGCGGCGGGCCCGCCGGACGCGCTCGTGGACGCCGGCGAGCCGGGGGCCGGTCGCCGCCCGCAGCGGGTCCAGGTCGTCGGGCCGCGGCGTCGAGGCCCGCTCGTCGAGCAGCCGCCGCAGGTCGTCGGTCGTGGGGCTCATCGCACGACCTCCGTCGTGTCGGTCTTGCCGGTCGTCGTGCCGGTCGTCGTACCGGTGGTGCGGGCGAGGGCCGGGTCGACGCGCATGGCGGCGAGCGCCTTGCTCGTCTGGCTCTTCACCGTGCCGACGGCGACGCCGAGGGCGGCGGCCGTCTGGGCCTCGGTGAGGTCCTCGTAGAAGCGCAGGACGACGACGGCGCGCTGCCGGCGGGGCAGCCGGCCGAGGGCCGACCAGAGCAGGTCGCGCTCGTCGACGTCAGCGGTCGCGTCCCGCCCTGCGGCCGCGTCGGCGAAGAGCGCGGGTGCCGCGCCGACGGCCCCGCGACCGCCGTCGTCGGGCGCGTGGACGGCGTCGGTCGGCTCCTCGTGCGTCCAGCGCCGGCGCCACCACGACGTGTAGGTGTTCGCGACGACCGCCCGCACGTAGGGCTCCGGGTCGCCCTCGATCCGGCCCCAGGCGAACCAGGCCTTGGCGAGGGCGGTCTGCAGCAGGTCCTCCGCGCTCGCCCAGTTGCGGGTGAGCAGGTAGCACGTGCGCAGCAGCCGGTGCGAGCGCGCCGCCACGAAGGCGTCGAAGCCGCTGCGGTCGGTCACGTCGTCCTCCGGTCGCCGGTCGGGGCGGATGCCCTGCCCGGGATGACGCGGTCACCGGCGCGAAGGGTTGCCCGCGCTCACTCCTTGGGCTCGGCCGCCTCGTGGACGACGACCGCGCCCGGGCCGTAGGCCGCCCGGATGCCCTCGGTGTCGAACCGCAGCTTGATCCGCCGCCGCAGCTCGCGGGCGACGCCCCACTGCTCCATCGGGGCGGTCTTGACGAGCAGCCGGACGACGACGCCCTCGGCCGACACCGACTCGACGCCCGTGACCTCGGGGTCCTCGAGGACGAGCGCGGCGAACGCCGGGTCCCGCTGGAGGCCGTGCGCGACGTCCAGGAGCACCTCGGACGCGCGGTCGACGTCCTCGCCGTAGGCGATGCCGACGTCGAGGACGGCCCGGGCCCAGCCCTGCGACCGGTTGCCGACCCGGAGCACCTCGCCGTTGCGGACGTACCAGACGGCACCGTCGACGTCCCGCAGCCGGGTCACCCGCAGCCCGACCGCCTCGACGACCCCGGACGCCTCACCGAGGTCGACGACGTCACCCACGCCGTACTGGTCCTCGACGATCATGAAGATCCCGGAGAGGAAGTCCTTGACGAGCGCCTGCGAGCCGAACCCGACGGCGACCCCGAGGATGCCGGCGCTCGCGAGGATCGGGCCGATCGGGATGCCCAGGGTCTGCAGCACCATGAGCAGGACGACAGTCATGACGACACCCGTCGTCAGGCTCTTGAGGACCGAGGCCGTGGTCCGGGCCCGCTGCTCCCGGCGGGCGGACGCCGTCGGCCCGCCCGAGAGGATCACGGACGCCGTCGACAGCCTCCCGTCGAGCCGGCCGAGCCCCGCGCTCCCGGTGACGATCCGCTCGGCGACCCGCCCGATGAGCCGGTGCAGGACGTACCGCAGGACGAGCCCGAGGACGACGATCGTGAGGATCCGCAGCGGGGTGCCGAGCAGCGTCTGCGCCCACAGGCCCGCCTTCGTGCTGTCGAACCAGCCCTGGAACGACGAGCAGATGAGCGAGCCCTGGTCGCACTGCTGGGCGGCCTCGGTGAGGGGGCTGGTGAAGCTCGGGCTCGGCGACGGAGCGGGGGACGGCGTAGCGGCCGCAAGCACGCGGGGGACCTCTCGGGAGCGGGACCGGACCCGTCGAGGCTACCGAGAACCGGCGCGGCGGCGGACCGGCGCGGCGTCCCGGGCGGAGGGGGCGAGTCCGCCCGGGACGCCTGACGGCGTCGAGGCCGTCACGGTCCGGCGGGGATCCGCCGGCACTGGGGGCGCAGCGCCGGCTCAGCCGGATCGTCACGGCCGTACGGCTCGTCCGCGGAGCGGGTCCGTTCCGCCTCTCGGCGCGGTCGTGACCTCTTCAGAGTGCACCACGGACGACCGTTGCGCGAGACCCGGCGACCGGGCTGTGACTAACAGGTTCGGCGCCCCGTCACGGTGCGCCGCGCACCCCCGCGCCCTGCGTGACGCCGGTGGCTGCAACCGTCGCTCCGACGGTCGGCTCCGTCACGGTCTGCTGCGGGGCGGACGGCGCGGTGCCGGGCTGCGTGGCGGCCAGCGGGATGCGCAGCGACAGCAGCGCACCGCCCTCCGGCGCGGCCCCGGCCGTCGCGGTCCCGCCGTGCGCCGCGGCGACGGCGGCGACGAGGGCGAGGCCCAGCCCGGTCCCCGGCTCCTCGCCCTGCGGGTGCCGGTGGAAGAACCGGTCGAAGACGGCCTCCCGGTCGGCCTCGGGGATCCCGGGGCCGTCGTCGCCGACCTCGACGACGACGGCGTCGCCGTCCCGGCGGCAGCTGAGCCGGACGACGCCGCCCCCGGTCGTGAACCGCAGCGCGTTCTCGACGAGCGCGTCGACGGCCTCCTCGAGCCGGTGCTCGTCGGCCCGGACCACCCCGACCGGTGGGGCGTCGACGACCCAGGTCCGGGCGGCCGAGACGGACCAGCGCCGGCCGACCGCCTCGAGGAAGCCGCCCACCTCGATCGGCACCCGGTCGAGCATCCGCGTCGTCTCGAGCTGCTCGATGGACAGCAGCCGGCCCGCGAGGTGGCTCAGCCGGTCGAGCTGGTGGAGGACGACGTCGAGGTCCTCCTGGGCCTCGGCGTCCGTCGTCGTCATCCGCAGCAGGTCGACGTGGCCGCGGGCGATGGTGACCGGTGTGCGGATGGCGTGCGAGCTGTCCCGGAGGAACTCGCGCTGCCGGTCGAGCCGGGAGGACTCCAGCGCGGCGAGCTCCTCGACCCGGCGCTGCATCTGGCTGCGCCGCCACGCGTGCATCGCCCCGATGCCGACGAGCAGCGGCATGAGCGGGATCTCGGTGAGCTCGTCGAGCGAGGTGTACCCACGGACGTACGCGACGAGGAAGTTCGCCGACGTGAGCACCGCGAGCAGCCCGATGAGCGGCGCGAACACGCGGGGCGGCCACATCCGGAAGCCGTAGAGCAGCCCGAGCGAGACCCAGATGAGGTGGTACGGCCAGGTGAGGTTGTGCAGGTCGTTCCACATCTGCGCGAGCATGACGAGGACGAAGACGACCCACACGACGTCGACGGCGTCGAGCCGCCGGCGCGGGTCGTCGTCCCGGGTGACGGCCGCGCCGGCCGCTCCCGCGACCACTCAGGCCTGCTGGAGCGCGTAGCCGACGTTGCGGACCGTCTCGATGCGCAGGTCCTGCAGCTTGGAGCGCAGCCGCGCCACGGTGACGTCGACGACGTTGCTGCCCGGGTCGAAGGCGTAGCCCCAGACCTCGGAGAGCAGCTCGGCCCGGGTGCAGACCGCGCCCGCGTTGCGCATGAGGTGCTGCATGAGCGCGAACTCGCGCTGCGACAGCTCCACGTGGCGGTCGCCGGTGACGAGCCGGCGCGTGCGCAGGTCGAGCCGGATGCCCGCGAACTGCAGCTCGTCGTCGGGCCGGGCGTGCGCCGCGGCGATCTCCCGGAGCCGCGACCGGACCCGGGCCAGCAGCTCGGCGACGGCGAACGGCTTGGGGAGGAAGTCGACCGCGCCGGCGTCGAGGCAGCGGACCCGCGCCTGGACGTCGCCGACGGCGGAGAGCACGAGCACCTTGGTGTCCCGGCGGTCCGCGAGCAGCGCCGCGAGGACCGCCGTCCCGGAGAGCCCGGGCATGACGAGGTCGAGGATGACGAGTGCCGGGCTGTGCTCGGCGGCCAGTCGCAGCCCCTCTGCGCCGTCCGCCGCGGTGAGCACGGAGTAGCCCTCGGACTCCAGTGCCCTGCGGATGAACCGGAGGATCCCCGGTTCGTCGTCGATGACGAGAATCTTGGTCATTGGTGCGCCCCTTCGGTGGGGCTCACGACCTGCCCCTGAAACATGTCGCGGCCCCAGGGAAAGCGTCATCGTCACGTCACGTATTGGGTATCCGCTGATCGCATGACACTGACGTCATCCGAGTCGTCATGTAAGGGTTTTCAGGTGGGTTTTCGTCTCGTTGAGTGACGGTCTGTGAGCGGAGAGACGACGTTCGCCCCCGAACAGAATGACAAGCGAATGCTTCACATACTGTCGGTGCCCGTCGTCACCCGAGCGGCAGGCCGGTCATCGCCGCCGTGAAGGTCATCGTGTCGGCGGACAGGTCCACGCTGCGCGAGACGGCGCGGGCGCCGTGGCCGACGTCCTTCTCGCGGCGCAGGAGCACCGGCAGCCCGGACGTCGTCGCGTGCTGGAGCGCCGCGCACATCTTGCGGGCGTGCAGCGGGTCGACCCGGGTGTCGCCGTCGAAGACCGTGAAGAGCACCGCCGGGTACGCCGTGCCGGGGGTGACCCCGTGGTACGGCGAGTACGAGAGCAGCCAGCCGAGCTGCTCCGGGTCTGCGGCCGAGCCGTACTCGACGTTCCACGTCGCGCCGAGCCCGAAGAGCTCGTACCGGACCATGTCGAGCAGGGGTGCGGAGCAGACGACGGCCCGGAACAGGTCGGGCCGCTGGACGCACGCCGCCCCGACGAGCAGACCGCCGTTCGAGCCGCCGCTCACCGCGAGCTGGTCGCGCGTCGTCCAGCCGTCGGCGAGGAGCCGCTCGCCCGCCGCGTGGAAGTCGTCGAAGACGTTCTGCTTGGCGCCGAGCATGCCGTCGCGGTGCCACTGCTCGCCCTCCTCGGCCCCGCCGCGCAGGTTCGCGACGGCGTAGACCCCGCCGGCCTCGACCCACGCGAGGATCGACGCCGAGTAGCCCGGCGTCAGCGGGACGCCGAAGCCGCCGTAGCCGTACAGGATCGTCGGCCGCGGGCCGGTCGGGGCGCCGTCCGGCCCGACGGCGTCGGCGCGGGTCATGACGAACATCCGCACCGTCGTGCCGTCGGCGGAGGTGTACGCGACCTGCCGCGTGACGACGTCCGGCACCTCGACGGTGCCCGGCGGCCGGGACCAGACGCCGACCGAGCCGTCCCGGCCGTCGAGCCGGTGCACGTGCGGCACCGTCGTGTGGTCGGTGTAGGAGAACCACGCCTCGTGGCCGCCCTCGGGGCGGGTGACGATGCCGCCGACGGAGCCGAGGCCGGGCAGGGCGACCGAGCCGCGGTCGCCCTCGAGCCGGGCGCCGGTCACGAGGTCGTGGACGGTCACCTCGCTCACGGCGTGCCGGGTCCACGCGGCGACGAGCATCGGGGCGTCGAGCTCCGGGCCGTCGAGGACGCCGAAGTCCTCGAGGACGGCCTCGTCGTCCTGGGGGAGGAGGTCGACCCAGGTGTCCGGGGTCGGGGTGAGCGGGGACGTCACCGCGAGCCGGCCGCGCGGCGCGTCGAGGTCGGTCGCCACGTAGAGCCGGCCGTCCCGCCCGACCCACAGGCCCACCCGGGCGTCGAGGCCGACGGCCACCGGGGACAGGGCCGGTCGTTCGGCGCGCGCCGGGTCGACCTCGGCCGCCGGACCGCCCGCGGGGCGGTCCGGGTCGGTCGCGTCCGCGGTGAGCGGGGCGATCCAGACGTCGTTGCGGGGCGCCGTCCCGGTCGCCGCGGAGATCGTGAGCCAGCGGCCGCTGCGCGACACCGAGACGCCGTAGTAGCTGCGCAGGTCCTGGCCCGCGCCGAAGATCTCGACGTCGGTCGCGGGGTCGGCGCCGACCCGGTGCAGCCAGACCCGGCGGTGGTACTGGTGCTCGTCGGCGGGAAGCGTCGCCGGGTCGAGCCGGCGCACGTAGTAGTAGGCCCCGCCGCCGGGCAGCACCGCCACGGGGGAGTACCGGGCCCGGTCGATCGGCCCGTCGACGACGTCGCCGGTCGCGACGTCCATGACCCGCAGGGTGCTCTCCTCGGTGCCGCCCTCGGAGACCTGGTAGGCGAGCAGCCGCCCGTCGAGGTCCGGCTGCCAGGCGTCGAGCGTCGTCAGGCCGGTCGGGTCCAGCGACATCGGGTCGACGAGGACGCTCTCGGTGCGCGGGGCGTCCGGCCCGGCCGCCGGGTCGGCCGGCACCGAGGTCACGAGGACGCCGTGCTCCTGGCTGCCCTCGCGCCGCACGAAGAAGCAGCGCTCGCCGCGCCAGATCGGCACCCCGACGACCCCGGCGCCGAGCAGGTCGCGCAGCCGGCGGCCGACGGCGTCCCGTCCGGGCCACGTCGCGGCGGCGCCGGCGAACAGGTCGTCCTGCGCCGCCGACCAGTCGACGGTCCGCGGGTCGGCGGTGTCCTCGAGCCAGCGGTAGGGGTCCGCGACCCGGTGGCCGTGGAGGTCCTCGACGAGGTCCAGGCGTTCTGCGGCGGGGTACTGCGCGGGGGCGTCGGGCATGCGCGGAGCCTAGAGCCTGTGCTCGGGGGCGCGCCTGCGGCGCGCGTCCGGCGTCGGCCGGGTACCGGATGCCGGTCCGTACACAGACGTGGTCGCGCGGTCTGGCAGGATTCACGGCGGGCCTGACGGCGCCGGAGGGGGATTCCGGACGGCGCGCGCCGGGTTCGCCCGCGCCGAGCACCGCCAGCACAGCCGACCGAAAGCCGAGACGTGACCGACAAGCCCCGCACGAGTCCCGATCCGCAGGTGCCGCCCGCCGGCCCCGCGGCGGTCGACCTGTTCCGGCCGAACGTCGAGCCGGGCCCGCTGCCGGAGCACGACCCGGAGCACGGCCCGGAGCACGGTGGTCCCGCGGGCACCGGGGTGAACGGCGTGCACCCCGAGGCCGCGGCCGGGGTGCAGGACGTCGAGCAGCCCGAGGCGGCCGACGGGGCCGGGGACGGCGCGGGCGGTGCGGAGGCCGGGACCGAGGTGGCCGCCGGGCCCGAGGACGTCGTCGACCCCGACGTCGCCGCCGAGCCCGAGGTCGAGCAAGAGCCTGAGGCCGACGCCGAGCATGAGGCCGAGCCCGAGCCGGTCGAGGAGCCCGAGGCCGCGGCCCCCGTGGAGCCCGAGGACACCGCGGAGGCCGAGCCCGCCGTGGAGCCCGCGCCGGCCGAGGAGCCCGAGCCCGCTGCGCAGGCCGAGCCCGCCGCACAGCCGGAGTCCGCCGCTGCATCGGAGCCTGCCGCCGCGGCCGAGCCCGCGCCGATGTTCGCCGAGGCCGCGCCCGAGGAGCTCTCGCAGCACCTCGTCGAGCTCGCGCACGTCTACGGCGTCGCCACCGAGTTCTGGGACTGGCAGGGCCGGCACACCGTCGTCCCGCGCCGCACGATCCTCGCCGTCCTCGACGCGCTCGGCGTCGTCGCCCGCACCGAGGACGAGATCACCTTCGCCCTCGGCGAGGCCCGCGACCGCTCCTGGCGGCGCACCCTGCCGAACGTCGTCGTCACCCGGGCCGGCCAGACCCCGCGGGTGCCGGTCCACGTCGACCACGGCCAGCCCGTCGAGGTCTGGGTCGAGACCGAGGACGGCGAGCGCCGTCCGCTCGGCCAGGAGGACCGCTGGGTCGAGCCGCGCGTCGTCACCGGCCGGCTCGTCGGCCAGGCGAGCTTCCTCGTGCCGGCGGACCTGCCGCTCGGCTGGCACACCCTCTACGCCCGGCACTCCGGCGGCCTGTCCGCGTGCCCGCTCGTCGTCACCCCGGCCCGGCTCGAGCTGCCCGAGCAGGTCGCCCAGCGCCGCGCCTGGGGCTTCATGACCCAGCTGTACTCGGTGCGGTCCAAGCAGTCCTGGGGGACGGGCGACCTCGCCGACCTCGCGGAGATCGCCGACTGGAGCGCCCGCGAGCACGGCGCCGGCTTCGTGCTCGTGAACCCGATGCACGCCGCCGAGCCGATCGCGCCGATGGAGCCGTCGCCGTACCTGCCGACGACCCGGCGCTTCGTCAACCCGATCTACCTGCGTGTCGAGGACGTCCGCGAGGTCGCGTACATGCCCTCGACGGACCGCGCGATCGTCGAGTGGCAGGCCGAGGAGCTGTGGGCGCTCAACGACGCCCCGGGCGAGCTCGACCGGGACCGGGTCTGGGAGGCGAAGAAGAACGCGCTCGAGACGGTCTTCGCGCAGCCGCGCTCGGCGGCCCGGCAGCGCCAGTTCGAGGCGTTCTGCGTCCGCGAGGGTCAGGGTCTCGTCGACTACGCGACGTGGTGCGCGCTCGCCGAGCGGTACGGGCTGCCCGCGGCCGGCTGGCCGTCCCACGCCCGGGACCCGCGGTCGCAGTCGGTCGCGCAGATCCGGGAGGAGCTCGCGGACCGGGTCGAGTTCCACATGTGGCTGCAGTGGTGCCTCGACGAGCAGCTCGCCGCGGCGCAGCGGGCCGCGAAGAACGCCGGGATGCCGCTGGGGATCATGCACGACCTCGCGGTCGGCGTGCACCCGGACGGCGCGGACACCTGGGCGCTGAGCGACGTCCTCGCGACCGACGTCACGGTCGGTGCCCCGCCGGACGCCTTCAACCAGCAGGGCCAGGACTGGAGCCAGCCGCCATGGCGGCCGGACCGGCTCGCCGACCTCGGCTACGCGCCGTACCGCGACATGCTCCGGACGATCCTGCGGCACGCCGGCGGCCTGCGGGTCGACCACATCATCGGCCTCTTCCGGCTGTGGTGGGTGCCCCGCGGCGCCGGTCCCGACGAGGGCACCTACGTCCGCTACGACCACGAGGCGCTCGTCGGCATCCTCGCCCTCGAGGCGCACCGGGCCGGCGCCGTCGTCGTCGGCGAGGACCTCGGCACGGTCGAGCCGTGGGCGCGGGACTACCTGCGCGAGCGCGGCATCCTCGGCACCTCGATCCTGTGGTTCGAGAAGGACCACACCGGCCGGCCGCTCGCGCCGCAGGCGTGGCGCGAGCTGTGCCTGGCGACCGTCACGACGCACGACCTGCCGCCGACCGCCGGCTACCTCGCGGGCGAGCACATCGAGCTGCGCCAGCGGCTCGGGCTGCTCACCCGGTCCATCGAGGAGGAGATCGCCGTCGACGAGGCGGACCGGCTCGCCGTCCTGCGCCAGCTCACCGAGCTCGGGCTGCTCGGGGAGCGGTCGACCGAGCGCGAGCGGGTCGAGGCGCTGCACCGGTTCATCACGTGGACGCCGGCCCGGCTGCTCGGTGTCGCGCTCGCGGACGCCGTCGGCGACCGCCGGGCGATGAACCAGCCGGGCACGAGCCGCGAGTACCCGAACTGGCGCCTGCCCCTCGCGGACGGCGTCGGCCAGCCGGTGCTCCTCGAGGACGTCATGACGAGCGTGCGGGCGGCGTCCCTGGCCCGGTCGGTGCACGAGCGGGGCTGAGCCTGCGCACGGAGGCGACCGCGTCTGGTCGTCAGGTCGTCAGCGCGTCCCGCCGCCGGGTGAGGTGGGCGCGCTGCGATGCGTCGTGGGTGAGCGCGACCGCCTCGTCGTAGGCGGCCGCCGCCTCGCGGTCCCGGCCCAGCCCGGCGAGCAGGTGCGCCCGGGCCGCCCACGCGGGCTGGAACCGCCGCGCCGCGGCGCCGTAGGGCTCCAGCAGCGCGTCGAGGAGCGCCAGGCCCCGGGCCGGCCCGTCGGTGCCGGCGGTGACGACGGCGAGCGCCGTTGCGCTGCCGAGCGAGGGCGCGACCGCGTGCAGCGCCTCGTGCAGGTCGCGCAGCGTGCCCGGGTCGGCGCGTCCCTGTCCGGTCCGGGCGCAGTGCACGGCCTGGATGGCCGCCTCGAGCTGGAAGCGCCCGAGCACCCGGTGGCCGTGCGCGGCGCGCAGGTGGGCGCGGCCGCGCTCGACGAGGTGGTGGTCCCAGCGGGCCGGGTCCTGCTCGTCGAGCGGCACGAAGCGGCCGTCGGGGTCGAGCCGGGCCGGCGCCCGGGCGGACGACAGCGCGACGAGCGCGGCCAGTCCGCGGGCCTCGGGGTCGTCCGGCAGCAGGGCGGCGAGCACCTCGGCGAGCTGCAGGGCCTCGGACGGCGCCCCGCGCGGCTCCGGGCCGGTCGTCGACCACTCGACGGCGTAGGCGCCGTAGACCGCCTCGAGGACCGCCGCCGTCCGGGCCCGCAGGTCCTCGCGACCGGGGAGCACGAACGGGATGCCGGCCTCGGCGACGCGCCGCTTGGCCCGGACCAGCCGGGTCGCCATCGTCGCCGTCGGGACCGACCAGGCGCGGGCGATCTGCTCCGCGGTGAAGCCGAGCACGGTGCTCAGCATGAGCGGGGTGCGCGCCGGGGCGGCGATCGCCGGGTGCGCGCACACGAGCATGAGCTCCAGCCGGGTGTCGGGCACGGCGTCCGGGTCGACCGTCTCGAGCGCGTCGAGGTGCACGGGTGCGTGCGCGACCGGGTCGAGCGGCTCGGTCCGCCGGACCTCCGCCGAGCGCCACCGGTCGCGCAACCGGTTGCGCGCCACGGTGAGCAGCCAGCCGGCGGGGTTGCCCGGCGTCCCGTCCGTCGGCCACGTCCGCAGCGCGCGCTCGAAGGCGTCCGCCAGGGCGTCCTCGGCGCTCACGAGGTCGCCCGACTGCGCGGCGAGCAGGGCCAGCAGCCGACCGTACCCGTCCCGGGCCGCCGCCTCGGCGACGGCCCGGGACGGGTCGGCCGGGTGGGTCACGCCGTCCAGGCCCCGTCGACGAACGACGTGGCGACCGGGCGGACCTCGATGACGCCGAACTGGGCGGCCGGGCACTTCTCCGCCCAGCCGAGCGCGGAGTCCAGGTGCGGGACGTCGAGCACGAAGTCGCCTGCGAGGGCCTCCTTCGTCTCGGCTAACGGACCGTCCTGCACCTGCAGGGCGCCCGAGCGCAGCGTCACCGTCGTCGTGGCGGCCCCCGGGGCGAGGACCTCGGCGGCGACGAGGACGCCGGCGTCCTGGAGCGCCCGCCCGTACCGGCCGAACGCCTCCTGCACCTCCCGGATCGTCTCGGCCGGGATCTCGCCCTCACCGGGCTCGGGGTAGTGCAGCAGCAGCGTGTAGCGCATGGTGCCTCCTCGGGTCGCGGGGCCGCCGTCCGGCGCCCCCGCACCGATGACGATCGGCGCGGCCCCGGATCGCCACCCCGCCACCCCCGTCCTCTGGAGCGTTACGTACCCGAAAACACGATCTTGGGGTGCGTAGGGCTCCAGAGGACGGGTCAGCGGGTGGCGCGGTCGCGCTCGTGGGCGGCCACTGCGCGGGACACGCCGTCGCGGGCCTCGACGACGAGCCGGCGCAGCGCGGGCTCGGCCTGCGTCGTCGCGAGCCAGGCCTCGGTGCGTTCGAGGAGCGCCGGGCCGGCGAGCACCGTCGGGTAGAGCCCGACGACGATCTGGCTCGCCATCTCGCTCGTCCGCTCGGCCCAGACCGGCTCGAGCGCGGCGAAGTAGCGCTCGACGTACGGCTCGAGGAGCGCCGTGTCGTTCACCCGGCCGAAGCCGCCGATGACCGCCGCCTGGACGGCGTTCGGCAGTTCGCCGGTGCCGACGACGAGATCCCAGGCCTGCGCCTTCGCCTCCGGGGTCGGGACGGCGGCCCGGGCCGCGGCCGCGTGCACCCGCCCGCTCGCGGTGTCGTCCCGGTCGAGCTCGCGGACGACGTCGTCCTCGCCGAGGACGCCGCCCGCGACGAGCGCGGTGAGCAGCGTCCAGCGCATGTCGGTGTCGACGGACAGCCCCGCCACGGGGGCCTCGCCGTCGAGCAGCGCGCGCAGCCGGTCGAGCTGCGCGGGCGTCGTCGCGTGGGCCGCGAACGCGCGGGCGTAGAGCAGCTGCGCGTCGCCGCCGGGGGTCGCGCCCTCGAGCCGTGCCAGCAGCGCGTCGGCGGCCGAAGCCGTTGCCGCCGAACGGTTCGCGGGGGCGACGTAGAACATGAGCGTCGACGCGAGCTGGCGCAGCAGGGTCTGCGCGACGCTCGCGTCGTCGACCGAGGCGACGTTGCGGACGACGAGGTCGACGAAGTCCCGCGGGCCGGTCTCGGCGTCCCGCGTCATGTCCCACGCGGCGCCCCAGACCAGGGTGCGGGGCAGCGAGTCCTCGAAGTCGGACAGGTGCCCGATCGCGGTGTCGAGCGAGCGGCCGTCGAGCCGGATCTTGCCGTCCGCGAGGTCGTCGTCGTTGACGAGCAACAGGTCCGGGCGGGCCGAGCCGACGAGCTGGGGCACGTCGGTCGCCGCGCCCGCGACGTCCAGCTCGATCCGCTGCGTGCGGCGCAGCCGGCCGTCGACGACGTCGTAGCAGCCGACGGCGAGCCGGTGCGAGCGCAGCGTCGGGTGGTCCGCAGGGGCCTCCTGGCCGATGACGGCCTTCGTCACGACGCCGTCCGCGTCGACCTCGAGGTGCGGGCGCAGGGTCGCGACGCCGGCGGTCTGCAGCCACTCGCGGGCCCAGGCGTCGAGGTCGCGACCGCTCGTCGCCTCGAGCTCGGCGAGCAGGTCGGCGAGCGTCGTGTTGCCCCACTCGTGCGCCCGGAAGTAGCGGCGCAGCCCCTCGTCGAACGCGTCGGTGCCGACCCAGTGCACGAGCTGCTTGAGCACCGAGGCGCCCTTGGCGTACGTGATGCCGTCGAAGTTCACCTCGACGTCCGCCAGGTCCCGGATGTCCGCGACGATCGGGTGCGTCGACGCGAGCTGGTCCTGCCGGTAGGCCCAGGACTTCTCGGCGCTCGAGAACGTCGTCCACGCGGTCGTCCAGCGCGTGGCCTCCGCCTGGCAGCGGGTGCTCGCGTACTCGGCGAACGACTCGTTGAGCCACAGGTCGTCCCACCAGCGCATCGTCACGAGGTCGCCGAACCACATGTGCGCCAGCTCGTGGAGGATCGTCAGCGCCCGCCGCTCGACGGCCGCCTCGGGCACCTTCGAGCGGAAGACGTACTGCTCGGTGATCGTCACGGCGCCGGCGTTCTCCATCGCGCCGGCGTTGAACTCGGGCACGAAGAGCTGGTCGTACTTGTCGAACGGGTAGGCCCGGTCGAAGAGCTCCTCGAAGAACGCGAAGCCCTCCCGGGTGACGTCCATGACGTTGTCCGCGTCGAGGTGCTCGGCGAGCGAGGCCCGGCAGAGCACCCCGAGCGGGATCGTCCGGCCGTCGCGGCTCGTGAGCTCGCCGCGCTCGGCGTGGTACGGCCCGGCGACGAGCGCGGTGACGTACGTCGACAGCCGGGGCGTGGCGGCGAAGGCCCAGGTGGCCCGGCCGTCGCCGAGGTCCTTCGGCGCCGGGGTGGGGGAGTTGGAGACGACCTGCCAGTGCGACGGCGCGGTGACGGTGAACGCGTACGTCGCCTTGAGGTCGGGCTGGTCGAAGCAGGTGAAGACCCGGCGCGCGTCGGAGACCTCGAACTGCGTGTAGAGGTAGACCTCCTTGTCGACCGGGTCGACGAAGCGGTGCAGCCCCTCGCCGGTCGTCATGTACGCGGCGTCCGCGACGACCCGCAGCTCGTTGCGCGCGGCGAGGTCGGGCAGGGCGATCCGGCCCGTCGACACGACCTCGGTGACGTCGAGCGCGCGCCCGTTGAGCACGACCTCGTGCACGGTCGGCGCGATGAGGTCGACGAACGTCGACGCCCCCGGCTCGGCGCACGTGAACGTGACGACCGTCGTCGAGGCGTAGGTGTCCGCGCCCGTCGTGAGGTCCAGGGTGACGTCGTAGGCCTCGACGCCCAGCAGACGCGCGCGCTCGGCGGCCTCGTCGCGGGTCAGGTTGGTGCCGGGCACAGGTTCTCCTCGGAGGTGGTGCGTCGGGGACGGTGGGGGACCGGAGGGTTTCCTGCGCAGGGCCCGGTCGCCCGGCGGAAATTGTTGCACCGACGGCTCCCGGCGCGCTCACCGACCCGCGCCCCGTGACGGCCCGGACCGGCCGCCCCGCCATGACGGACCGTCATATCACCGCCGGAAAGGCGGAGTCGATCGTGCACGGAGGGTTATCTCAGGCGCGCTTGACCCCGCGAGGACCACGAACTCGTGACACGCGGATGACACGGCCGTCACGCATGGGTGCGGGATCTGCGCAAGAGACGAAAGTCCGTCGGGCCGGTCAAGGTGACGTAAGGGGTAGTCATGTCTCGTCGTGGGCTGCGGTTCCGCCAGTCTCCACTCGCACGCAGGCGAGCGCTGTCATGGCTCGTCGTCCCGGCCCTCGCCGTCGCGGCGACGGTCGTGCCGATCGTCGCCGGCGTCGTCTCGCCCGCGCAGGCGGCCGACCCGAGCCGGATGTGGCTCGAGGTCGTCAGCAGTGCGACGGGCAGCCCCGCGGTCGACGAGTACCGCTGGCTCGTCACCCGCGAGGGCGTCCAGGACGTCGGTGACCCGTCGGCGGACCGGTCCACACCGGAAGGCGCCTCCAACCTCGGCAAGTGCCTGCCGGCGAGCAACGCGGACGGTGACACGAAGGCCGGCTACTCCCCGGCCCTGACGTACCAGGCGAACGCGCCGGTCTTCGGGCAGGCGGACCCGGTCACGCCGGTGACCTCGACCCTCGGCACCGCGAACTGCCCCTGGCCGTCGGTGCGTCCGACCGCCGGCGACACCCACACGGTGGCGTCCGGCGACCAGGACGACGTCGCCGCGGACGGCACGGTGACCTTCACCGACGGCGCGGGCGCCCCGGCGACCGACCAGGACCTCGCCCCCGGCAAGTACCTCGTGTCCGTCGTCGCGAACGGGTTCAAGATCGGCGGCGCGCACTTCTCGGTGCCGATGAGGTCGTCCGCCCCGGCGACCGTCACGCTGCCGACGACCCCGACACCGCTGGGCAACATCCGGGTCCAGGTCTTCGAGGACGCCGCCTTCGTCGACGGCACGTACGCGGCCGGCGCCGAGGGCCCGGACCCCGGCAACAACGACGTCTTCACGAAGATGCCCGGCTTCCAGGCCTTCATCAGCGACGTCATGGGCCCGGTGACGACCGACTTCTTCGGCAACCCGCTGTGCACCCACTACGTGCACAGCCCCAAGGGCACGGTCACCGCCGACAACCCCGACGGCGACGGCCCGATCGCGAAGGACCCGGACGGCAAGCCGGTCGTCGACGGCACGCAGCCGGCGAAGTGCGTCACCGACGCCCGCAACCAGATCCTCATCCCCAACCTCGGCCCGAACCGCTACGGCGTCACCGTCAACCCGCCGGCCGGTCAGGTCTGGTCGCAGACGACCAACCTCGAGGGCGGTCACGACCACGACGTGTGGGTCATGGAGAACGACACCGGCTTCGACACCGAGCTCGTCGTCGGCGGCGAGCCGGTGCCGTTCGTGCCGTTCGGCTTCGTGAAGCCCAAGAGCATCAGCGGTGGCGGCAACACGATCACGGGCCAGGTCATGGCCGGGCTGAGCTACATCGGCGGCCCGGGCGGCGGCCAGACGATCCCGGCCGAGCCGGGCGTGGGCACCGGTGCCTACAAGGGACCGATCGACCGGCCGTGGGTCGCGCTGTCGGACCTCGACAACGGTGACAAGCAGGCCTGGACCGGCCGCGGCAACGCCGACGGCACCTTCACCGTCACCGGCGTGCCGGACGGCACCTACGCGCTGACGACCTGGGACGACGCCCAGAACTACATCATCCAGAACGTCACGATCTCGGTGAAGGGCGGCGAGACGCTCGACGTCGGCAAGCAGTTCCTGCCGGGCTGGTTCACCGAGATCAAGGGCACCGTGTTCGTCGACGACAACGGCAACGGCCGTCGGGACGCCGGCGAGCAGGGCCTGAAGAACACGATCGTGACCCTGCGGGAGCGCGACAACACCCTCATGGACCAGTTCGCGAACACCGCGACGACGGACCAGAACGGCCACTACGCGCTGACCCAGTCCTACCCGCTGACGAAGTGGCTCGTCCTCGAGCACTTCAACACCCTCTACGCGGGGACCGGCGTCACGGTCCAGGCCTCGAACGACCCGACGCCGACGACCTACCACGGCTCCGCGGTCGACATCAGCGTCGCCAACATCATCGGCCTCGGCGGCACCGTCGACTGGGGCGTCAAGCCCTACGACGCCGGGACGAACGGCGGCATCGCCGGCACGGTCTCGTACGACACGACCCGCAACGAGCTCGACCCGCGCTACGACGCGGCCGAGCCGTACCAGCCGGGCATCCCCGACGTCACTGTGAACCTCTACCCGACGCTCCGGTGCGAGACCGGTGCGATCGGCGTCCAGCGCCTCTTCGACCCCGAGACCGGGGCCGAGCTGCCCTGGGTCGACGAGGGCAGCGGCACCGCCGTCCCGGCCTGCTCGCCGGGCGCGCTCATCGACGACCCGGACGGCACGGGGGAGCCGCACAAGGACCTCACCCACCTGCTCGGCACCACCGTGACCGAGCACTGGGCGGCACCGACCGGCTGCACCGCCCGCGACTACCAGGGCAAGCCCCTGACCGACCAGCTCGCGCTGCCGGCCTTCGGCGACCCGAAGAACCTCTGCGTCGAGGCCCCGATGGGCGGCTTCCAGGCCCGCCCGTCCGAGGTGACGACGGACGCCGACGGCAACAACGTCGACTTCGCGCAGACGGTCAACGGCAACTACGGGTTCTCCGAGTCGGACCTCAACCTGTTCGCTCCCGGTGACCCGAAGAACCCGGCCGCCGATCACGACCTGCCGTTGTACGCGAACCTCGCCGACGCCGGCTTCGACCCGCAGCCGCTCCCCGCGGACGACTACGTCGTCCAGGTCGTCAGCCCGCAGGACGACAAGGGCAAGCCGGTCTACCAGGTCACCAAGGAGGAGGACGTCAACGTCTTCGACGGTGACGGCCGCGACGCCCAGGAGAACTTCGCCCACGGCACCGTGACGACGGTCGACCAGACGCCGCAGCTGGCGCCCGGCGACGCGCCGTCGTCCTCGACGCCGCCGGAGCCGCCGAGCCAGCAGGCCGGCATCGTCCCCGCCTGCGTCGGTGCGCCGCACACCGTGCGGGTGACCAACCCGAACTTCGCGGACGCCGGGGGGAGCCCCTTCGAGGGCCAGGACCGCCCGCTGTGCGACGAGCGGCTCGTGACCCTGCGCAGCCAGCAGGCCGTCGCCCCGACGTTCTTCATGTTCACCCCGGTGCCGCTGCCCACGCACTTCTGGGGCATCGTCATCAACGACCTCGGGCTCACCTACGACCCGCGGAGCACGAACTACGGCGAGGCGCAGGGCATCGGCAACGTGCCGGTCGGCCTGTACGACTTCCGGGGCGACCTCGTCGACACCGTCACGACGGACTTCAACGGCTTCTACGAGGCCATCGAGCCGTCGACGAGCTCCTACAACTGCCCGCTGCCGGCCGGCCCCTGCCCGGGGATGTACCGCTTCGTCGGCAACGACCCCGGCCAGCCGGACCGTGCGAACCCGAACTACAACCCGCGGTTCCGCACGATCGCCACGAACTTCCAGGCGTGGCCCGGGTTGTTCACCGTGACCGACACGGCGCCGACCATGGTCGCGAACCAGATCCTCACCCCGGGCTCGACGACGCCGACGCAGCCCAACTGCGACGTCGTGA
Organism: Actinomycetota bacterium; assembly: GCA_016213575.1. Taxonomy (GTDB): domain Bacteria; phylum Actinomycetota; class Actinomycetes; order Actinomycetales; family Kineosporiaceae; genus R-H-3. The sequence continues at coordinate 11,144 of JACRAB010000048.1, read as the reverse complement.
CGACCGACATCCCGGCGACGGCCACGGCACCGGGCGTCCGGGCCACTCCGCAGCTGTTCGCCTCGTCCAAGGTCGTCCTCGAGACCGGCTCGAACGCGTCGGCCCGGGCCGTGGCCCTGAGCGGCGCCGGCTTCGGGACCACGAAGGGCCGCGTCACCCTGACGACCCCGTCCGGGGGAGTGCGGACCCTGCAGGGCGGCGACATCGCGACCTGGACGCCGACGAGGATCACGTTCACCGCGCCGAACCTGCCGCAGAACACCTACCAGGTGGCGGTCACGACGGCCGGGACGACGGCCCTGCCCGCACGGTCGACGGTGACCGGGCTGACCCTTCACGTCGTGGACTCGCTGGCCCACGTGTTCATGGTCAACCCACCGGCGAACCTCGACCCGGCCGTGCCGGCCGCTCGGCGGTCGACCACGGTGCAGGGGGCGCTCGACAAGGCGCGTGACTACGTCAGCGGCGGCAGCAACCGCAGCACGCCGATCGTGGTCGTGTACCCCAACGCAGCCGCCGGCGCCTTCAACGCCCACCGGGCGTACGTCGAGAACGTCATCGTCCAGTCCCGGGTGCGGCTCCAGGGCGTCGGGTCCGGCGGCGTCGACCCGGTGACGAAGCAGTGGGTCCTCGGCTCCGAGCTGAGCGGCCTGGGCTTCGACGCCGACCCGGTGACGGCGGCGACCTGGTACGACAAGCTCGCCTCCCAGCCGCACGGCGGGATCGCCGACGTCGCCGACGCCGCGGTCGTGACGATCGTGCCACCGGCTCCGGGCGGCACCGTCGGCCGGCGGGCGTTCCTCGACACCACCGCGGGCCGGTCGATGATCGACGGGTTCAGCATCACCGGTGGCCACCAGATGGGCGGCGGTGGCAACGTCAACGCGATCACCGGCGCCGTGCACACGGCCGTCGGCACCCCCGGGGCGACCGTGACCCAGGGCGGCGGCATCTACGCCCACGCCTACGCCCACGACCTGCAGGTCACGAACAACGTCATCGCCGGCAACGACGGCACCTACGGCGGTGCGGTCCGGATCGGGACGCCGTTCGTGGACAACACGAACAGCGGCAACAGCAACCAGAACCGGGACATCCGGATCGCGAACAACTACATCCGGGACAACGGCGGCATGAACCTCGCCGGCGCGGTCGGGATCTTCAGCCAGGCCGACCGGTACGTCGTCGACCGCAACGTCCTCTGCGGGAACTTCTCCGCGGAGTACGGCGGCGCCGTCACGGTGTACGGCCGCAGCCCCCGGGGCTCGGTGACGAACAACGACGTGTACTACAACCTCAGCTACGACGAGGGCGGCGCGCTCATGCTCGCCGGTGAGCTGCCGGCCGACCCGACGCAGGTGTCGCCGGGGATCGCCCCGAACGGGAACACCAGCACCAACACCACGACGGTGGCGGGCAACGAGTTCTACTACAACAACAGCAACGACGACGGCGGCGCGATCCGGCTGCTCCAGGCCGGTGCCTCGCGGTTCGACATCTACAACAACATGATCGCGGACAACGTCTCGGCCCACGAGGGCGGCGGCGTCGCCCTCGACGACGCGCCGTACGTCCGCTTCTTCAGCAACACGGTCGTCAACAACCTCACCACCGCGACGGCGGTCACGAGCGACGGCAACCCGGCGCCCGCCGGGTTCTCCACCGGACAGAACAGCGTCCAGCTCCAGGCCTCCGCCGGGCTTCCGGTGTTCTCCCGGCCGGTGATGTTCGACAACGTCTTCGGCAACAACCGGGCCGGGACCTGGAGCGCGGTCGGCGGCACGGTGACCGGCATCGGGATCGGCGGGCCGACGGACGTCAAGGTCTGGGACGCGGGCGTCCCGGACGCGACCGGGACGCTCACCCTGGACCGGTCGGTCTACCAGCCCGCCTCGGCGACCGGCGCGACCGACCCGACCGGGACCGGGAACGCCACGTACACGGCGACGGGCAACCGGTCGTTCGCGAGCACCTTCGTCAAGCCCGTCGACCTGACGGTGGCGGTGCTGCCGTGGCGCACGATGCCGGCCTTCCGGCAGGCCGTGATCGTCACGCAGAACCTGCCGCTGTCGCGGTACGCCCTCGACTACCGGCTCAGCCCCGTCGCGGGGAACGTCGCCGGCAACACCGGCCGGGCGCTCGTCGGAGTCACGGCCGCACCGTCGACGGACTACGAGGGCACCGTGCGCTACGTCGGCGGGGCCTCCGCGTTCACCCAGATCGACGCCGGGGCGGACGAGCGATGAGCCGCGACACCTCCAGGAACCAGTCCACGTCAGACGAGGGGACAGCCGTGAACGACACCCCGGCACGACGCGGCGTGAGCCGCAGGAACCTGCTCACCGGCGGGCTCGGGATGGTGGGTGCCGGCGTGGTCGGGGCCACCGTCCTGCAGCCCCAGCTCGCGAGCGCGGGGCTCAACGACCCGCGGCCGGCCGACGTCGCCGCGGCGAAGGCGGGCCTCACCGACGGCCGCACGCTGCACCTCGCGGCGACCGACGGCTGGGTCGGGATGCCGACGGACGCTCCTGCGCGGCCGCCGTTCTTCCCGGACGCACTGGCCCCCAGCCCGTTCAACACGTACGTGTTCGGGTTCCGGGACGTGACGCACCTGCACGCGGCGGACGGCTCGATCACCGGCGCGAACCAGGCGAAGCTCGACGCGCTCAAGGGGCACGCGCAGATCAGCGCCCCGCTCCTCGACTTCGACGAGATGACGAGGGTCCGGGTCTCGCTGACGAACCTGGGGCTGGCGATCCGGCCGGACCTCACCGACGGGCACACCGTGCACTGGCACGGTTTCGACAACGCCATCCCGCTCTTCGACGGCGTCCCGGAGCTGTCGATCGCCGTGCCCATCGGCCACACGTTCACGTACTACTACCAGCCGCGTGACGCGGGGACGTACATGTACCACTGCCACTTCGAGGACGTGGAGCACGTCCAGATGGGCATGACGGGCATGCTGTTCGTCCGCCCGAAGCAGAACGGCACGACGAAGAACCACGGCGGCAAGACGTTCTCGAGGTTCGCGTACAACGACGGCGACGGCTCGACGGGCTACCACCGCGAGTTCGCGTTCATGCTCACCGAGCTGTGGTCGGAGGCGCACTACCGGGACGCGCACATCCAGGTCAACGACTGGACGGACTACGCGCCGAGCTTCTGGCTGCTCAACGGCCGGGCGTACCCGGACACGCTGGCGGACAACGGGTCCCTCGACGCCGGCTCCGGCGACCTCGCCGTGCCGGTCGACGAGCGGCTGCGCTACCAGCCGATCTCCTCGCTCGTCGAGGCCAACAAGGGTGACCGGGTGCTGCTGCGGCTGTCGAACCTCGGCTACCAGCAGCACGCCATGACGCTCGACGGCCTCCCGATGCGGGTCGTGGCCAAGGACGCCGGACTGCTCCGCAACGGCGCGACCGACCTGAGCTTCCTGACGAACACCGTCGAGATCGGCCCGGGCGAGAGCCGCGACGTCCTCGTGGACACCGACACCGAGGGGGAGTTCCTGCTCTACGACCGGAACTTCTCCTTCCTCACCAACGGTGGCGACTCCACGCAGTACGGCGGGCAGATGACGAAGGTCGTCGTGCACCCCGCCGGGACCCTGGGGCCCCAGTCCCGCGCCAACGAGAACCCCCACGCCTGAGCCGGTCGAGGAGACGACGATGCGAACCAAGCTTCCCCGGGTGATCTCCCGGGTCGGTGGGGCCGTGCTGGCGGGCGCCGTCGTGGCGCTCATGGCCGCGACCCCGCCCGCCGCGCAGGCGGTCACGGACGGCGTGGAGTGCGAGACGCCGACGAGCGCGAGCGGCACCGCGGAGAGCTACGTGCTCACCGCGAAGTCGGGCTACGTGTTCACCCCCGACGGCAACTCCATCTTCATGTGGGGCTACGCCGGCAGCACCGGCAGCTTCCAGCTCCCCGGCCCGACGCTCTGCGTCACGGCCGGCCGGACGGTCTCGGTGACGCTGAGGAACACCCTGCCGGACCCCGTCTCCATCGTGTTCCCGGGACAGCGGCAGGTCACCGCCGACGGCCAGGCCGACGCGGCGAACCTCGCGGCGAGCCCGCCGACCCTCGCCAAGCCGGCGCCGAGGACGAACGGGACCGTGACGTACACGTTCGTCCCCGACAAGCCCGGGACCTACCTGTACGAGAGCGGCACCGACCAGCGCAAGCAGGTGCAGATGGGGCTCTTCGGCGGGCTCATCGTCCGCCCGGCCAACTACACGACCGGTGGTGCCGACGCGCACTCGGCCTACGGGACGGCGGCGACGAAGTTCGGCGACGGGCAGGAGTACCTGCACATCCTCTCCGAGGTCGACCCGGCCGTGCACCTCGCGGTCGAGAAGAACCGGACCGTCAACTGGGCCGGCTACCGCCCCCGCTACTTCATGATCAACGGCCGGAGCATGCCGGACACGCTGGCGCCCAACCGGGCCAGCTACCTGCCGGGCCAGCCGTACAGCGCCTTCGTCCACGTGCAGCCGTTCGACCCGGACGCCAACCCGGACCCGGCGATCATCCGGTACGTCAACGTCGGCACGGTCACGTACCCGTTCCACCCGCACGGCAACTCGCAGCGGGTGGTCGGCCGCGACGGTCGGCAGCTCCAGGACGGCGCCGCCGACCTGAGCTACGACAAGTTCCTCGTCAACGTCGGCCCTGGCCAGACCGTCGACACGCTGTTCTCCTGGACGGACGTCGACATGTTCGACCCGATCGACAACTCCCTCGCCGAGTTCGTCCCCAACCAGGCGGACGTCATGACGACGGGCGACACGTTCTACAGCCAGAGCCCGTACCTCGGCAGCTACGCCGACCCGATCCAGGGCGTGACGAGCTACAACGTCTGCGGCGAGTACTACCACGTCGCCCACAGCCACGCGCTGCAGCAGTCCACCAACTACGGCGCGGCGATGGGCGGGATGATGACCTTGATCCGCATCGACCCGCCGTCGGCCCTGCAGACCGTCGACAAGCCGTGCAGCTGAACGGAAGGACGAGGACGATGCGAACCACTCCTCGGTACCGGCGCGCCCTCGCGGGCCTCGTCGGGACCACCCTCGCCCTGACGGTCCCCGTCTGGGCCGCCGCGACGGCCTCCGCCGCGGTCGGCGCGTGCGCCGGCACCGCGGACACCTCGCTCGACCTGTGGACGGCGCGCGGCACCGTGGCGCTGACCGCCACCACGAGCCCGGTCACCGCCCCGGTATGGGGCTACTCCACGACGGGCAACGTCACCGACCTGACCGCTCCGGGCGGTCCGGTGCTCACGGTGACGAAGGGCGCGAGCGTGCAGGTCACCCTGCACAACGGGCTCGCCGTCCGGTCCTCGCTCTCGCTGCCGCAGATGGACGGCTTCACCGACGACGCCGACGGCGCGCCGGCCGGCGGCACGCAGACCTACTGCTTCACCGCGCAGCGGGCCGGGACGTACCTCTACCAGGCCGGTGCCACGGCCACCGGTGCCCGGCAGGTCGCCATGGGCATGGCCGGCATCCTCGTCGTCCGGCCCGCGGCCGGCGACGTCGCCGCGAGCATCGACGGCACGGCGGCGACGGGCTACGCCATGGAGGCACCCCTGCTCCTGCAGGAGATCGACCCCGCGCTCAACGCGAACCCCACCGGCTTCGACATGCGGCTCTACGCGCCGAAGTACCGGCTCGTCAACGGGCGCACGTTCCCGACGCGGACCGCGACCGACCACGTCGCGGCCACCGCCGGGACGACGCTCGCGCTGCGCCTGGTCAACGCCGGCATCGTCGAGCACTCGCTCGGCGCACTCGGCCTGCGGCAGAGCGTCGTCGCCCTCGGCAGCCACGTCCAGGCGCACCCGGAGGACCTCTTCGCCGAGACCCTCCAGCCGGGCGGCACGCTCGACGCGCTCGTCGCGATCCCCGCGGCCTCGCCCTCGGCGCCGTCGTCCTACGTGCTCTACGAGACCGCGGCCGGCACCGGCGTCTCCTCGCTGCAGAGCTTCTCCGGCATGGCGACGACGATCGACGTCGCTCCGGCCGCCGTCGACCCGAACGCCCCCGTGGTGTCCGCGCTCGTGGCGTCGCCGACGAGCGTCACCGCCGGCACGGACGTCCAGGTGACCGGTCAGGTCACCGCCGGCACGCTCGAGTGGCAGCTCGACGGCGTCGGGCCGTGGACCGCGGCCCCCTCGTTCCCCGTCACGGTCGCGACCACCGGCCTGGCCGCGGGCGCCCACACGGTGTACGTCCGCGGTGTCGACGGCGCCCTCACCGGCGCCGCCGCGACCGTGGGCCTCACCGTCCAGGCCACCGGCTCCGGGGCCGACACGACCGGGCCGCTCGTCACCGGGACGACCGTGTCGCCCGCGAAGGTCAGGGCCGGCCAGGCGGTCTCGGTGACCGCCACCGGCGACGACCGGACGACCGGCGGCTCGAACGTCGTCTCCGCGACCGTGTCGCTGGACGGCGGCGCGACCGCACCGATGACGCTCAACCGCGTCGACAACCCGGTCGCGGCGCTCACCGCGACGGTGTCCGCCGCGGCCGGCGGCCACCACACGGTGGCGGTCCTCGCCACGGACGGCGCCACGCCCGGGAACGTCAGCACGACCGCGGGGACGGCGACCTTCGACGTCGACGCGACCCTGCCGACCGTCGGCACCGTCGTCGTCAGCCCGGCGGCCAACAACGGCACGCTCGAGAGCCGGGTGGGGTCAGGGGTGTTCAGCGTCTCGGCCGTCGTCACGGACGCGACGGCGGACGGCGTCGGCGGCAGCATCGGCTACGGCGAGGCGTTCCTCGACAACGCCGGCGGTGCGGTCGGTACCGGGTTCCCGATGGTCCCCGGCACCGGGGTCGACCCGACGAGCGCGGCCCAGGCCGCCGGCGGGGTCACCGTCGTCGCCGACATCCCGCTCAGCCAGCTCACCGGGATGGCGAGCGGCAGCACCCACACGATCTGGGTGCGGGGCCGGGACGGCGTCGGGAACTGGAGCGCGGCCATGGCGTCGGGCACCTTCCTCGTCGACAAGGCAGCGCCGACCGTGTCGAGCACGACCGTGTCGGCGAACCGCGGGGCGAGCACCGTCACCGTGTCCGGCGCGCTGGCCGACGCCGCGCCGTCCGCCGGCTTCACCGGCTCCGGCTGGGTCGAGGCGTGGGTCGGCACGACCGCGCCCGCCGTCGGCGGCGGGACCCGGCTGACGGTGACCGGCACGTCCTTCAGCGGCCCGCTCACGGTGCCCGTGCCGGCGTCGGGCAGCAGCACCGTGGCGGTCAACGTCCGGGCCCGGGACGCCGCCGGCAACGTCAGCGCCGTCCGGAGCACGAACGTCACGGTGACCGCGAACGCGCTGTTCTCCAACGGGTTCGAGGCCACGGCGTCGCCGTACGGCTGGAGCAGCCGGACCGGTTCCGTGCTGTCCCGGACGACGGCGGCCGGCACCCGGATCGCGGGTTCGGGCAGCGGCTCCCTCTCGCTCGGCGGGGGCGCCGCGGGCTACGTCGTCGACACCGGGCCGGCCGCGGAGGTCGGCTACCACGCCTCCTTCGCCGTCCGGTCCCTCGCGACCGGCACCTCGACGACGGCCGTCCCGCTCTTCCGGGCGTCGTCGACGACGTCGGCCACCGCGAACGAGGTCTTCCGGGTCGAGTTCCAGCGGCCGTCGTCCGGCGGCAGCCGGGTGCGGCTCGTGGCCGCCGGCGCCGCTGCGGCGTCGGCCTGGCTGCCGGTGACGGACGGCGCGGTCACCGCGGTGCTCGTCGACTGGACCCGCACCGGGGCGACGCTCACGGTCGGGACCGGGACCGCGACGGTCACGATCGCCCCGGCCTCGGCGGCGTCCGTCGAGACGGTGTTCCTCGGCCGGACCGCCGCCGCGAGCACCGGTCTCGGCGGCTCCCTCGTGCTCGACAGCTTCGTGTCCGCCCGCGACCACCTCCCGCTCCCGTGACCCGGGCGCAGACAGGAGAGGCAACCATGACGACTGCGACCACGGACCGTGGGGTGCGCAACCCCTGGGTGCTGCGCGGTGCGACGGTCCTCGTCGTGCTGGCGATGGCCGTCTTCGGCTACAGCCAGCGCGCCGACGCCCGGCAGCGGCCGAAGATGCCGACGAGCGCGACCTTCGAGGGGCGGTCCGGGATCCGCGTCACCCGGGTCGCGGTCGTCGGGGACGGCGGCCTCGTGGACGTCCGGTTCGTCGTCCTCGACCCGCAGAAGGCGCACCGGTACCTCGGCGACAGGTACAACGGGCAGGACCCGAAGGCCGACCGGAAGGCGGTCGAGGCGCCGACCCTGCGCAGCGGCTCGAAGCACACCCGCCTCAAGGACGTCGCGTCGATGCACCAGCACGCCGACTACGTCGCGGGCCAGTCCTACTACCTGCTCTACCTCAACCCCGCCGGCGCCATCAAGGCCGGCGACCGGCTCGACCTGGAGGGCACCGCCGTGAAGGAGAACCTCGGCGCCCTGCCGGTGAGCTGACGACGTGGCGATGCCCCGCGCCACGGTCGGGCTGCGGCGCGCCCTCGCCGCAGCGGCGGTGGCCGTCGGGCTGGTGGTCCTCACTGGCCCGGCGGCCATCGCACACGCCGACGTGGACCGCAGCGACCCGCCGAACGGCCGCCGGCTCGAGGTCGCGCCGACCCAGGTCTCGGTGACCCTGACCGAACCGGTCGAGCCGGACCGCACCCGGGTCCGGGTCGTCGACGACGCGGGCCGCGACGTGCCGGTCGGGCCGGTCCGGGTGGCCGCGGTCGACCCGGCACGGATCGACGGGCCGGTGACGGTCACCGTCCCGCTGCGGGAGACCCTGCGGACCGGCAGCTACCACGTCGCCTGGCGGACGGTCTCCTCCAGCGACATGCACTCGACGTACGGCACCTTCACCTTCGGCGTCGGGACGACCGTCGCTGCGAGCGCCGAGGTGTCGTCGGCCGCGGGCGGCGTCCGGCTCCCCGCCGAGACGCTGCTGCGCTGGGGCGTCTTCACCGGCCTGGCCGGGCTGCTCGGGGCGTCCTGCGTCGCCCTGCTCGCCGGCCGCCGCGACGGCGGCACCGCGGCCGTGGACCGGCTGCTGCGCCTGGGGGCGCGGTCCGGTGCCGGTGCGGTCGCCGCTGCCGCCCTGCTCGAGGCGGTCCTCGTCGCCGGGGCGCCGTCCGCCGCCTGGACGTCGGACTTCGGCCGCGTCTGGGCCGTCGTCCTCGTGCTGCTCCTCGTCGCCGCGCTCACGGCCCGGCGGGCCGCCCGCACCGTGACCGGCCGGTCCCGGTCCGTCGGGCTCGCCCTCGCGGCGGCCGCGGCCGCCTGCACCGCCTCCGGGTTCGTCGGACACGCCGCCGCCGTCCGCGGGGCCGGCTGGGTCACCGCGGTCACCGCGGCCCACCTGCTCTCGACCGCGCTGTGGACCGGCACCGTCCTCGCTCTCGTCGTGCTCGGCGCCGGACGCCGCCCGGTCCTGCGCGCCGTCACCGCCGTCGCCGGCCCGGCGGCCGCCGTGAGCCTGGCCTCCGGGCTGCTGCTCGCCGGCGTCCTCGTGCCGTCCGTCGGCGCCGCGACCGGCTCCGACTACGGCCGGGTGCTCGTCCTCAAGCTGCTCCTCGTCGCCGGCGCGGTCGTGCTCGGGGCGGCCAACTCCGGTGTGCTCGGTGCGCTGCGGCGCCGGTGGGGCCGGGGCCGTGCCCAGGGCGGCGGCACACCCGGCGCCCGGTTCGCCACCGCGGAGGCGGTCGTCCTGCTCGGCGTCCTCGCGCTCGCCGGCGTCCTCGGCTCCTCCGGACCGCCGACCGCCGTCCGGTGGGCGCCGACGCCGACGTCCGTCGCGGACGGCGCACCGGTGACGCAGTCGCTCGACGACCTCCTCGTCGGGGTGTCCGCGACCCCGAACGTGCCCGGGCAGAACTTCGTCACGGTCGACGTCCGGAACACCCGGCGACCGGCCCCCGGCCCGGTGACCGCCGTCGTCGTCGCGGTGGGCGGCGCGGCCGCCGCGCCGGCCCGCGAGCAGGGCGACGGCACCTGGCTGCTGCCCACCGACGCGCTCGCCCGCTCCGGCCCCGTCGACGTCGCCGTCCGGGTCGTCCGGGGCGGTCTGCCGGACGCCTCGGGACGGTGGAGGTGGACCGTCGCCGCGGCGCCGGGCACCGAGCAGGGCGGCCGGTCGACCCGGCCGCTCGTCGTCCTCGGGCTCGTCGTCGTGCTCGGGACGGCGGCCGCGGCCGGCCGGGGAAGTCTGCGGCGGCGCCGGGCGTTGGGCGTCGTCGGACGGCATCATCTGCCGACGACGACCACAACGACGACGACAACGACGAAGGGACCGCCTCGTGAGCGAGCGCTCCGTAGCCGACTTCTGGTTCGACCCGATCTGCCCGTGGGCCTGGATGACCTCGCGCTGGGTGCTGGAGGTCGAGAAGCAGCGGCCGATCCAGGTGAAGTGGCACGTCATGAGCCTGTCCGTGCTCAACGAGGGGCGTGACCTGCCCGAGCAGTACCGCGAGCTCATGACCAAGGGCTGGGGCCCGGTCCGCGTCGTCAACGCCGCCCGGATCCTCCACGGCGACGACGTCGTCGGCCCGCTCTACACGGCGATGGGCACCCGGATCCACCCCGGCGGCAGCTCCGACTACGACGCGGTCGTCGTGGAGGCGCTCGCCGAGGTCGGCCTGCCCGCCGAGCTCGCGAAGTACGCGACGTCCGACGAGTACGACACGCAGCTGCGGGCCAGCCACGAGGAGGGCATCACAAAGGTCGGCACCGAGGTCGGCACGCCGATCGTCGCGTTCGACGGGGTGGCCTTCTTCGGCCCGGTCGTGACCCCCGCGCCGAAGGGCGAGGCCGCCGCGAAGCTGTGGGACGGCTGCGTCCTCGTCGCGTCGACGCCGGGCTTCTACGAGCTCAAGCGGACCCGGACCGAGGGCCCGATCTTCGACTGATATGTAGGGCTGGTCTGTCAAGGGGTGTGGCGAGGCACCGCCGGTGGTTGCCGGCGGTGCCTCGCTTCTTGTGACCCGGCTGTGGGCCTTGGGGTGCGCAGCGTGTCGTGTCGACGGCACGGTCGAGACTGATATGCGCGGGTTGGTTACCGCAGGGCGGTGTTCGGCGGGAGCTGGTTCGCGGGTCTGAGGTCGAGCGTGCCCGGCTGGTGATGGTCGGGTGCT
>JACRAB010000291.1 GCA_016213575.1 Actinomycetota bacterium | reverse complement strand
GGGCCCGGCGACGTCCGGCGGCCGGACGACGACCACGACGACGCCGCCGACGACCCGGACGACCACGACCTCGGTGACCACCACGACGGCACCGGTGACGTCGTCCGAGCCGGTGACGTCGACCTCCACGACCACGACGACCACCACGACGACGACCACCACCTCGAGCCCGCCCGCCCCGGAGGGGCCGGTGATCCAGCGGGTGTCCGCCTCGCCGGGGTCGGTGTTCCTGCCCGCGCCCGTCGGCGCGGCGGGCTGCACGCCGACGACCACGACGATCGTCGTCCTCGTCAAGGCGTCCGGGAAGGTCACCGGGACGGCGTCCTGGTCGCCCGACGGCGGCAAGACGTCGCAGCGGGTGCGGCTGAGCCGCGACGGCAACGTCCTCACGGGGTCGATCGGCGAGTGGTCGGTCGCCGGCACGGACGTCGTCCAGGTCGTCGTCCAGGACGAGTACGGCAAGGACTCGGGCAAGACCGCGGTCACCGTGCAGCGGTGCACGCGGGGCTGAGCCCGGCTGACCGGCCCTCCGGTAACCCGGACGAGGCACCCCTCCACGTTGGGTAGACTCGCCGACGGAGGATTCGCCTAGTGGCCTAGGGCGCACGATTGGAAATCGTGTTGGTGTAAAAGCCTCAGGGGTTCAAATCCCCTATCCTCCGCTGCTGCGAGAGCCCCCGGGACGTTCTTTCCCGGGGGCTCTCGCAGCAATTGGGCAGAGTGATTTGAGGAGGAGCGGCGAGGGACGAGCCGCGACGGAGTCCCTTATCCTCCGCTGCTGCTGAAGGCCCCGGGCCGCTTGCCCGGGGCCTTCAGCAGCATTTGGGCAGAGTGATGTGAGGAGCAGCGAGGACGAGCCGCGACGGAGTCGCCTGTCATCCGCCAGCAGCCGATCCCGCAGCCGTCACCGGGCGTCGCCCTGGCCAGCGCGTCGCCCGGACAGTCCTCAGACCCCGAGGTGTGCCGTCATCGCGATCGACACGAGCACCCCCGGCAGGTCGACCCCGAGCTTGGTGACGGCCCGGGTCGGCAGGTCGCTCGTGAAGACCGCGGCGTAGGCCTCGTTCATCCCGGCGAAGTCGGCCGGGTCCGCCAGCAGCACGGTCACGTGCGCGACGTCCGCCAGGGTGCCGCCGCCGGCCTCGACGACGGCCGTGCAGTTGCGCAGCGCCTGCCGGGTCTGCTCCTGGATCGTCGGACCGGCCTGCTGCCGGGTCACCGGGTCGACGCCGACCATGCCCGAGACGTAGATCGTCGACCCGGCGCGCACGCCCTGGCTGTAGAGCGGGGACGCCGGGGCGTCCGGGGTCGTGATGATCTGCTTGGCCATGCCCGGACGCTACGCCTCGTACGCGTCTCAGTGATGCAGGAGCCCGTGGACGACGACCGGTTCCGCCCGCCCGGTCGCCGGTCGGCGCCGGTGCAGGTCCATCGCCATCTCGAGGTTGACCGCCCGGGGCAGCGTCGGGACGTCCGCGACGGGGTGCCACTGCGCGATGTCGGTCGAGCCGCCGACCTCGGGGCGCAGGCTGCCGCCGACGATGTGCACGCGGTAGAAGTGGAAGACGGCGTGCAGGTCGCCGAACCGGGCGTGGGTGAAGCGCTCCGCGGCCGGGACGCGGTGCGACCCGATGCCGATGAGCTCGTCGACGACGACGTCGTAGCCGGTCTCCTCGAGGAGCTCGCGGACGACCGCGTCGCACGGGTCCTCGCCGTGGTCGACCCCGCCGCCGGGCGTCGTCCACCACGTGCTGCCGTCGGGCGCGACGTACCGCGCGAGCAGCACCTGCCCGTCGACCTCGCACACCCCGTACGCAGCGAGTCTCGTCTGCTGTGTCATGCGGCCATCGTCGCCGACGCGTCAGCCGGCGAACCGGGCCAGCCGGAACCGGTCGACGTCCGGCCCGACGTCGCGGCCCTCGACGAGGTCGGCGAGCCAGCGCCCGGCGACGGCGCTGAACTTGAAGCCGTGACCGGTGTCGCCGGTCGCGACGACGACGCAGCCGTCGGCGACGGTGTCCATGACGAAGTCGCCGTCGGGGGAGTCGGTCCACGTGCAGACCTGGCTCGGACCGGCCACAGGGGCGTCGAAGCCGAGGCCCTCGACGTAGCGCAGCATCCGGGCGCGCTCGTCGTCGCTCGGGGTGCGGTCGGTGTCCGCCGGGTCGAAGGGGCGCAGCGCGGCACCGAAGCCGAGCTTGTAGCCGAGGCCGGGCGTCGGCATCGCGTAGACGCCGCCGGAGTCGCCGCCGTCCGCCGGGTCCTGGTAGCCATCGAGCAGGCATGGCAGGGCCTCTGCGTCGGGCCGGCCGGTCACGTGCGTCACCTGGCCGAGCGCGGGCAGCACCCGGACGCCGACCCCGAGCGCGTCGAGGAGCGGCTGCGCCCACGGGCCGGCGGTGACGACCACCGCGTCGACGTCGAGGGTGCCGGTCGTCGCGCCGGCCGCGCCGGGGCGGACCTCGCCGAGCGTGAGCCGGACGCCGTCCGGCCCGGGGTCGACCGCCCGCACCCAGGACCCCGTCGAGAGCCTGCCGCCCGCATCGGCGAGCAGCCCTGCGTGCGCGACGAGGGAGTCGGCGGCGAGGACGACGCCCGCCTCGGGCTGCCACACGGCGTCGACGCCGTCCGGGCGCAGGCCGGGGAAGAACCGGCCGACGTCGGCGGCGTCCACCCAGGTGTGCTCGACGCCCTCGGCCGCGACGGACGCCGCGAGCCGGTCCGCGCGCCGGTCCCGCCAGAGCAGCCCGCACGTCGTCCGCAGCGGCCGCCCGACCCGCCGCTCGACGTCGGCCCAGGCCCGGACGGACTCCTGCTGGAGCCGGACGTCGGCCCGCTCCATGTGCGCCAGCCGCCAGATCCGGGTCGGGCCGGACGAGGACGAGGCCGGGTTGGCGACCCCGAACGCGTCGAGCACCGTGACGTCGTGCCCGCGCGCGGCGAGCTCGGCGCCCGTCGGCAGCCCCCACGCACCCGCACCGATGATTGCGACCCGCATCACGCCTCCTCGTCCGGACCGTCGAGGGCCCACAGCTGCTCGCCGTCGTCGTCGAAGGTGCCCGTGGCGAGCAGCCCGATCTTCTGCGCCACCCTCTCGGACGCCGCGTGCTCGGGGTGGATGTGGGCGACGAGCCGGTGGATCCCGGTCGAGAGCAGCCAGCCGGCCATCGCCGCCGCCGCCTCGGTGGCCAGCCCGAGGCCCTGGTGCCCGGTGCCGACGACCCACGCCACGTCCGAGGTCGCCTCTGCCGGGGTCACCGTCGCCTGCACGGTCCCGACCGCGGGGCCGCCGTCCGGCTCGTCGCCGGACGCTGCCCGCAGCCCGACCGTCCAGTTGTGCCAGACCTCGCCCGCGTCGTCCGGGCCGGGACCCGCGATCATCCGGCCGAACCGGTCACGGAGCCGCTCGACGGACGGCGGCTCGCCGCCGATGAAGGTGTAGAGCGCCGGGTCGGCGAGCACGACGGCCATCTCCTCGGCGTCCTCGACGCGGAGCGGGTCGAGCACGAGGCGCCCGGTCAGCAGTCGCGGAGTCGCCGTCATCCCGATCCCTTCCGGCACACGTCGCGGCACAGAAAGGACCCCCCGCACACCCGCCAGAGCCTGCCTACCCTTGCTGCCTTCCGGCCCTGGGGGAGTTCAGCGGGATGACGCCGCACGAGGGGTCTGGCAAACACTCTATACCGACCGGGTGGGGCCTTCTCGCCCGGTCTCGTCGGCCCGCAGGTCGTCGCCGAGCCGGCGTTGCATCCGCACGACAGCGGCCTCGATCGTGTCGAGGTCGCGGAGGATCGTGCTGCGGAGATACATCACGTCGTTCACGAAGTAGCGGTGGGCGAGGCGGTCTCTCGTCCTCTTGACCTCGAGCCAGGGCAGGTCCGGTTCGGTCGCGAGCAGCTCGGAAGGAACCGCCTTCAGCGCCTCGCCGATCTCCATCGTGCGCATGCGGACGGCGTCGTAGATGAGGCCGTCAGTTACGTCCCCTCGGGCCATGTGGCTCCTGATGGCGGTGATCGCATCAAGGACGTCACGCAGCCGACGATGCGGCGGCCGCTTGCTCGCCGCGCTCACAGGGGCACCAGATCTGGCGTGATCTCCTCGCTCACCTCGGGTTCGAGGCTGCGTCGGAAGATGAGGTCGACCGGCGCCTGCAGCAGCTGTTCGAGCGCTTCTCGTGCCCGACCGAGCCCGAGCATGCCTATGTCGTCCGGAACGTCGACCAACAGGTCGACATCGCTGTCGGGACCCTCCTCGCCGCGGGCGACGCTCCCGAAGACCGCGAGGTTGGTGATGCCCTGCTCGGCGGCGACGGCCTTGATCGCTTCGCGGTTCCTCAGCACGCGTTGACCTAGCGGCCCACCCAGTTGACCGGACGTGTGCGGCGTGGGCTCCACCTGGACGACCAGGTCCATCCCCGAGGCGCGCACGAGGTCCATGAGCGTCGGCAGCGCCGGCTGCCGCTTACCCGACTCGTAGGCGCTGATGACGCTCTGCGTCACCCCGGCCCGGCGGGCTAGCTCGACCTGGGACAGGCCGGCCCGGGTGCGGGCCTCCTTGAGGAGGCGGTCGGCGAGCTGCTCGATCATGAGGCGACGATATAGCGGATCGTCGATATAGCGCAATGTCGATATCGCGGATCGTCGATAGTGCCGATCATCGACGGCACCCGCGTCGCCCGGCCCCGCACACCAGTCAGTCGTCCCACGCCACGGGGGTCGTCGTCCCGCTCTCGTGGTCCCGCCGCAGCAGGGCGTAGATGACCGTGTCCCGGAGCGTGCCGTCCGGCGCCGGCCAGGCGTCCCGGTGGTGGGCCTCCTTGACGAAGCCGCAGCGGCGCAGGACGGCGCGCATCGCGGCGTTGTCCTGGCGGGTCGCCGCCTCGATCCGCAGCACGTCGGGGTGCCCGGCGAGGACGAGGTCCACGAGCAGCCGGACGGCCGCCGTCCCCAGGCCCTGCCCGCGCATCGCACCGGCGACGCGCACGTCGATCTCGACGGTCGGGTCGCCCAGGTCCAGGACCCGCACGAGACCGACCGACCCGCCGTCCCGGAGCACCCGGTAGGACGCCGAGCCCCCGTCGTCGTCCGCCGAGAGCCGCCGCTCCACGGCCGCCGCGTCGACGTCCCCGCCGGCGTGGAAGGGCCACGACTCGCCGACGAGCCAGGTCGCGACGTCCGGCCGGTCCCCGGGCGTCACCGGCGTCAGACGGACATCGGCCACCGGCCCACGGTAGATGTCGGACCGCACCTGTGGACGCCGCCCCGCGATGTCCGACGACGGGGTTAGGGTGCTGCGCGTGTCCACTGCTCTGTACCGCCGCTACCGGCCGGAGACGTTCGCCCAGGTCATCGGCCAGGAGCACGTCACCGGTCCGCTCATGGCGGCGCTGAGCAAAGACCGGATCAACCACGCCTACCTGTTCTCCGGGCCCCGTGGCTGCGGCAAGACGACGAGCGCGCGGATCCTCGCCCGCTGCCTGAACTGCGCCGAGGGCCCGACGGCGACCCCGTGCGGGGTCTGCGACTCGTGCCGGGACCTGGCCCGTGGCGGCGGGGGCAGCCTCGACGTCGTCGAGATCGACGCGGCGAGCCACGGCGGCGTGGACGACGCCCGCAGCCTGCGCGAGCGCGCGGTCTTCGCCCCCGCGCGGGACCGGTTCAAGGTCTTCATCATCGACGAGGCGCACATGGTCTCGACGCAGGGCTTCAACGCCCTGCTGAAGATCGTCGAGGAGCCGCCGCCGCACATCCGGTTCGTCTTCGCGACGACCGAGCCCGACAAGGTCATCGGCACGATCCGCTCCCGCACCCACCACTACCCGTTCCGGCTCGTCCCGCCGGAGCGGCTGCAGAACTACCTCGCCGAGCTCTGCACCGCCGAGGACGTCGAGGTCGGCCAGGGCGTGCTGCCGCTCGTCGTCCGCGCCGGGGCCGGCTCGGTGCGTGACTCGCTCTCGGTGCTCGACCAGCTCATCGCGGGCGCCGGTCCCGAGGGGCTCACCTACCCGCTCGCCGTCTCGCTGCTCGGCTACACCGACGCGACGCTGCTCGACGACGTCGACGACGCGCTCGCGGTCGGGGACGGCGCGACCGTGTTCCAGGTCGTCGACCGGGTCATCGAGTCCGGGCACGACCCGCGCCGCTTCGTCGAGGACCTCCTCGAGCGGCTGCGCGACCTGCTCGTCGTCGCCGCGGTGCCGGACGGCGGCCACGCCGTCCTGCGCGCGCTGCCCGCCGACCAGCTGCGCCGCATGCAGGAGCAGTCGGGCCGGTTCGGCCGGGCCGAGCTCTCCCGGGCCGCGGACGTCGTCAACGCCGCCCTCACCGAGATGACCGGGGCGACGTCCCCGCGCCTGCAGCTCGAGCTGCTCTGCGCCCGGCTCCTGCTGCCCGCGGCCGAGGAGACCGAGCGCGGCCTGCGCGCCCGCGTCGACCGGATCGAGAAGCGTCTCGGCGTCGTCACCCCCGGAATGCCGCTCGCCTCGCCGGTCGCCGGGGCCGACCGCCCCGAGCCGGTGCGGGCACCCGCCGAGCGCCCGTCGGCCCGTTCCGAGCGACCGGTAGAGCGACCGGTAGAGCGACCGGCCGAGCGACCGGCCGAGCGACCGGCCGAGCGACCGGCCGAGCCAGCCCCCGTCGAGCGCCCGGCACCGGTCGTCGAGCGCATGCAGACATCGGACGACGCACCTCCCGCCGCGTATCGAGCCGCACGATACGCTCGCGGACAACCGGCGTGCGAATGCGCTCATCGGATGGGAACCGACCGTGCGATTCGAGGACGGAATCCGAGAACTCCTCGAGTTGCACGGAATACCGACGCGCG
>JACRAB010000290.1 GCA_016213575.1 Actinomycetota bacterium | reverse complement strand
GCGGGCGGCCACCACGACGGGCGGCGGCCGCCCGGCCAGCGCGGCACGATGAGGCCGCCGACGCCGAGGACGTCCGGGCCGTACGCGGCGGCCAGGTGCGCCGACCAGTCGGGGGCGGCCGCGGCGTCGTCGTCGAGGTAGGCGACGACGGCCCGGGTCGCGAGGGCGGCCCCGGTGTCCCGGGCGCCCGACAGCCCCTTCGTGCCCGTGCTCGGGACGACGGCGAGGTCCGGCCACTGCCGGCGCGCCGCCTCGAGGAGGGCGTCGCTGTGGTCGACGACGAGCAGCACCTCCCCCACCGGCTCGGCCTGCCCGAGCAGGGACTCCACCGCCCGCACGAGGTCGCCCCAGCGGTCGAGGGTGTAGGCGCAGACGACCACGCTGATGTCGCGCGGGCGCACGAGGTCCGGCAGGGTGCCGGCGTCCGGCGCGGGGAGGTCGACCACCCGACCTGTCTAGCACCGCTCGGCCGGCCCCCGGACCGGTACCGACGAAAGTCACACCGACGGATGGCACGGTCGAGCCGTCGTCCCCCGGATACGCCCGGTCGGCCCATCCAGCGCGGGCGCGCGCCGACCGACACTCCCCAGACGGCGCAGACGTCCTGCCGCCGCGGTGCGCGATCCGGAGGTGTCCATGTACGGCCTGGTCAACCGCGCCGTCGAGGACCTCGTGACGAACAAGTTCGGACCGGAGGCCTGGGCCGAGGTCAAGTCCCGGGCCGGCGTCGACGTCGGCATGTTCGTCGCGATGAGCCCCTACCCCGACGCCGTCACCTACAGCCTCGTCGGTGCGGCCAGCGAGGTGCTCGACCTGCCCGCCGAGCAGGTCCTCGAGGCGTTCGGCGAGTACTGGATGCAGTACTCCGCGCGCGAGGGCTACGGCGAGCTCCTCGACCTCATGGGCAACGACCTGCCGACGTTCCTCGCCGAGCTGGACGACGTCCACGAGCGCCTCAAGCTGTCGTTCCCCGACCTCGTGCCGCCGTCCATGACGGTGAGCGACGTGACCGACGCGTCCCTCGTCGTCCACTACCGCAGCGACCGGGCCGGCCTCGCGCCGTTCGTCGTCGGGCTGCTGCGGGCGGCCGCCGCGCGGTTCGGCCGGACGGCGGAGGTCACGGTGACGCGCAGCCGGGACGACGGCCACGACCACGAGGAGTTCCTGGTCCGGTACCTCGACGCCTGACCGGAACCCGCACCGGACGCCTGAGCCGAAGGACGCACCAGCGTGACCGTCGACCCTGACAACACCCCCGGCACGACCGCCGGGGCGGCCCCCGCCGTCACCCTGGACGCCGCGGCGCTCAACGCGATCTGCCCGTTCCACCTCGCCTGGGACGCCTCCGGCCGGGTCGTCCAGGCCGGGCCGGTGCTGCGCCGGCTCGTCCCGGACGTCCTCGGCAGCCCGCTCGTCGACGGCCCGCTGCGCGTCGTCAAACCGCACGGGCTGCGCCGTTTCGAGGACCTGCGCGCCGCCTCCGCGAGCGCGCGGCTCACCCTCCTCCAGGGCCGGGACGACGACCGGCTGCGGCTGCGCGGCGAGCTCGTCCCGTCGGCCGACCGCACCGCGGTCGTCTTCTTCGGCGCGCTCGTCGTGAGCGACCTCGAGACGGCCACGGCCCTGGGCCTGTCGC
Source organism: Actinomycetota bacterium (assembly GCA_016213575.1). Lineage (GTDB taxonomy): Bacteria > Actinomycetota > Actinomycetes > Actinomycetales > Kineosporiaceae > R-H-3. Next base: position 4,185 of record JACRAB010000290.1, on the reverse strand, counting down.
TGCGGGACTTCCCCGCCCACGACGGCGTCGCGGACCTCCTGCTCATGGCCCGCGCGCAGACGACGTCGCTCGGCGAGGCCCAGGAGCTCACGCAGCGGCTCCAGACGCTCAACCAGGAGCTCGAGGACCGGGTCGACGAGCGCACCCGGAGCCTGTCCGAGTCCCGCGACAAGCTCGCCCTCTACGCGCTCGAGCTCGAGGACCTCTCCGAGCGGCTGCGGGCCGAGAGCCGCGAACGCGAGAAGGTCGAGGAGGACCTGCGCCTCGCCCACCGGCTCGAGGCGGTCGGCCAGCTCGCGGCGGGCGTCGCCCACGAGATCAACACCCCGGTCCAGTTCGTCGGGGACAACCTGCGCTTCCTCGGCGACGCCCTCGGCGACGTCGAGCGGGTGCTCGCGGCGTACGAGGGGCTCGTCGACGCGGCGCTGGCCCGGCCGGGCTCGACGGCGGAGGTCGACCACCTCGCCGAGCACGTCGAACGGCTCCGTACGACGCTCTCGGACGCCGAGATGGACTTCGTCCTCGAGGAGGCCCCGCGCGCCGTCCGGGAGTCGCTCGAGGGCATGGAGCGGGTCAGCAGCATCGTCCGGGCGATGAAGGAGTTCGCCCACCCGGACGTCGACCGGCGCCTCACCGACCTCAACAAGGCCGTCACGACGACGCTCGTCGTGGCCCGGAACGAGTACCGGGACGTCGCCGAGGTGGTCACCGACCTCGACGAGGACCTCCCCCAGGTCGCCTGCAACCCCGGCGAGATCAACCAGGTCGTGCTCACCCTCGTCGTCAACGCGGCGCACGCCGTCGAGGCCGTCGTCGGCAACAGCGGTGCCCGCGGCACGATCACCGTCCGCACCCGGCACCTGCCCGGCCCGGACGGCGGCCAGGTCGAGATCGTCGTCGAGGACACCGGGATCGGCATGGCAGCGGACGTCCTGCCCCGGATCTTCGACCCGTTCTTCACGACGAAGGCCGTCGGCCAGGGCACCGGCCAGGGGCTGAGCATGGCGCACGCGATCGTCACGACGCGGCACCGCGGCCGGATCCTCGTGACGTCGACGCCGGGCGAGGGCAGCAGCTTCGCCGTCCGGCTGCCGGTCGGAGCCTGACCCCGCCGGGTGATTCCCGGCCGTTCCCCTCACCACCCCGCAGACCCGGCCGACGGGTCGGGCATGGCGTTGAGGGGACAGGTCGCAGCGGCGATGGCAGCCGTCGTCTCGCCGCTCGTGTTCGCGCTCGCCGTGCCGGGGGTCTTCCCGGCGGCGGACGCGGGCACGCGCGTGAGCCGGCCCGTACTGCCCCAGGGCAAGTTGCTGCGGACCGGCAAGCCGCCGTCGCCGCGCGGGGCCAAGCTCTGGGTGAACCCGGGGAACCCTGCGGCCAAGGCTCTCGTCACGGACCGGTCGCTGCTGCCCGGTGAGGCGATGCTCGTCTCGAAGATCGCCCGCAGCCCGCAGTCGAACTGGTTGACGAGCTGGCTGACCGCCTCCACCGTGGCGCCCTACGTCGCGGGCAAGACCAAGGCCGCGTCGTCGGCCGCCGCGGTGCCCGTGTTCGTCCTCTACAACATCCCGTTCCGCGACTGCGGCCTGTACTCGGCCGGCGGTGCCTCGACGAACGCCGCGTATCGCGCGTGGATCCGCGGCGTCGCCAAGGGGCTGTCCGGTGAGCGAGCGATCGTCGTGCTCGAGCCCGACTCGCTGGCCGGCATCGACTGCCTCCCCGAGGCGGGGCAGGCCGACCGCTACGCGCTGCTCAACGACGCCGTGAACGTCCTGACCGCGAATCCGCGTCTGTCGGTCTACCTCGACGCCGGGAACGCCCGGTGGAAGCCCGCGGACGTGATGGCCCCGCGACTCGCCAAGGCGGGACTCGGACGCGTCCGCGGCTTCTCCGTGAACGCCGGCAACTTCGACACCACCGCGAACGAGATCGCCTACGCCAAGTCGATCAACCGCGCACTGGGGGCGGCGGTCCCCTTCGTCGTCGACACCAGCCGGAACGGCAACGGTCCGTGGGCGGGGGCCGACGTCCGCTGGTGCAACCCGCCTGGACGGGCGCTGGGGGCACGTCCGACCACGCAGCACCCTGACCCGCTCGTCGATGCACTGCTGTGGATCAAGACGCCGGGCCTGTCCGACGGCAGCTGCGGGCGCGGGCTGCCGGCGGCCGGCGTCTGGTGGCGCTCCTACGCAGTGCAGCTCGCCCGCAACGCCCATTGGTGATCGTGGACGGCGGTCACCCGAGCTGGGCCCGGACAGCCGCGACGAACTGCGGGGTGAGGACACGCACCGCCGTGTTCGTCAGGTGCGAGTGGTCGCGGTACAGCACGATGCCGCCCCGCACCGAGGGGCAGGTCTGTGCTCCCGCCGTCGCGCCCGGGCAGAGCAGGTCGGCGAGGTCGACCAGGTGAACGCCTGGCAACCGATCCGCTGCCACGGACTCCGCCGTCGCGTCCGGCAGGAGAGCCTTCGCCCGGGGGAACGTGCACCGCCCCCAGTCCTGCAGCGCGTCTGACACGCAACTGGGCACGTCGAGCTTCGGCATGGGCGTGTCCGCCACGTACGCCACAGGCGCTCCCAGCGCACCGAGGCGGGCCAACGTCTTCCGCCACTGCTCGTCCTTGAACGCGACATCGCCGGAGTACTGGCTCATCGAGGCGGTGACGACGAGCACCGGTCGCGGCCCGGCCTCCAACCGACGGAAGGAGTTCTCCCGCCAGGTGTCGCACTCGATGCGTCCCTGGGCGCCTCTCTTGTCGAGGCCGTTGATGGCTGCCGCCGGGCAGCCCCCCTTGGTCAGCATGAGAACACCGGTTCCCATCGACGTGGCCAGGTCCGTGACCGCGGCGAGCCACTGCTCGGCGTGGGAGTCGCCGAAGAGGACCACCGGCCCTTGGGCCCCCACGGTTCCGATGACGCAGTCCGGGTTGGTCGTTGCACCGTCGAAGGCCAGGCAACCCTTGGGGGTCTGCGGCAGGTCGTGACGGGCCGCGAACGCGGACGGGGTGACCTTTCCGGAGGTACGGGAGTCGTCGAAGCGCACGACCTGACGGTCGACCCGGCCGGCGTCCCTACCGAGGTCGCGGCCGTCCAGCGAACGCGCCGTCACGCCCATGAGCAGCAGCGCCGCGATGAGCGGCACCGCGGTAGCGGCGACACCGAGCGCCAGACCGTTGCGCGGCCGCGCCGAGACGACGGCGCTGCGGCGCAGCGGCCGCTCGACCCAGCGGCTCGTCAGCGCCGCGGGCCCGAGCGCGCCGACGGCGACGGCGAGCCGGACGGGCCAGGTGAGGTCGCCCCAGCGGGCGGCGACGAGCACGATGAGCGGCCAGTGCCAGAGGTACCAGGTGAACGACCAGGCGCCGAGGCGGCGCATGACGGCGGTGGAGAGCAGCCGGCTCGTGAGCGGTCCGCGGGTCCGCGGGACGTCGCTGCCGGCGGCGAGCAGGGCGGCGGTCGCGAGCGTCGGGACGAGCGCGTGCGTCCCGGGGTACCCGGCGTCGACCGTGCGGGCGGCAGCCCAGCCCAGCGTCACGAGGCCGACGAGACCGGCGGCCGAGCGCGCGAGCCGGGCCGGGCGCGACCGTAGCCGGGCCACGACGGGCAGCAGCAGCGCGAGCCACGCGCCTGCGGCGAACTGCCAGGCCCGGCTCGGGCTCGACAGGTACGCCAGCGGCGCCGAGGTCTGCGTCCAGTGCAGGCTCAGCGCGAACGACCCGGCGGTGAGCAGGGTGAGCGCCCCGGCGAGCGCCGTCGTCCGGGCGATCCGCAGCCGGCGCGCGAGGGCGAGCGCCCCGACGAAGACGAACGGCCACACGCGGTAGAACTGCTCCTCGACACCGAGCGACCAGTAGTGCAGGACCGGGCTCGGGTCGCCGCCCGCGCGCAGGTAGTCGGTCTGCTCGGCGACGAAGTGCCAGTTGCCGCCGTAGAGCGCGCTGGCGAGGACGTCGCGGGCCAGGTCGACGCGGGCCAGCGGCGGCAGCAGCACCGCCCCGAGGGCGCACGTCGCGACGAGCACGAGCCCGGCCGCGGGCAGGATGCGCCGGCAGCGCCGCGCGTAGAACCCGGCGAGCCCGACGCCGGCGTGGTCGCGCACCTCGGCGACGAGCAGCGACGTGATGACGTAGCCGGAGACGACGAAGAAGACGTCGACCCCGACGAAACCGCCGGCCAGCCCGGGCAG
>JACRAB010000277.1 GCA_016213575.1 Actinomycetota bacterium | reverse complement strand
TCGTCGACACCGTGACCACCGTCTTCGAGGCGCTCATCGAGCAGGAGAAGGCCGCCGGGACCGCACGCGGGGACCACTTCGCCCGGCCAGGCGCCAACGACCGTGTCTGGCGAGCCCTGGACAAGCTCGCACTACGCGATCCTGCTGCGTTCGCCGCGTACTACGCGAACGACGCCGTCGCCCTGGTCTGCGAGGCCTGGCTCGGGCCGGGGTACCAGATGACCAGCCAGGTCAACGTGGTCAACCCCAGCGGTGCGGCCCAGGTCGCCCACCGCGACTACCACCTCGGATTCATGAGCGGGGCCCGCAGTGCCGCCTACGCTGCCCACATCCACCGGTTGTCTCCGCTCATGACCCTGCAGGGCGCGGTCGCCCACTGCGACATGCCCGTCGAGACCGGGCCGACGATGTACCTGCCCCACTCGCAGAAAGTACCTGCCCGGCTACGTGGCCTCCCACCGGCCGGAGTTCACCGCACTCTTCGAGGCGCGCCACGTCCAACTGCCGCTGGCCAAGGGCGACGCCGTCTTCTTCAACCCAGCCCTTCTGCATGCCGCCGGAACCAACCGCACCACCGACGTCCGCCGGATGGCCAACCTCGACCTCGACGCACCCGTCGGCGGCCTGGCACCCCCCACCCAGGCCGACCTCGTCCTCGGCGCGCTCGCCGAGGGCGCACCTGCACCGACCCTCGCCGAACGGCTCGACGCCCACGCTCGACGACGCTCCACCACCTCGAACCCATGACGCCGCTACCTCACAGCATCGCGGCGCGCGCGCCCGACCCGATGACTGCGCCGACCCTGCGTGGGGGTGTGATGGGCACGGGCCGCATCGCGGACCGCTTCATCCGCGCCGTCCGCGCCGGCACCATCCAGCGGATCACGTCGCCCAAGGTCACCTCGAGACGCCCCTGAGGCCGATGGCGGCCACCGTGGCGACGTTGCGCGCCATCGACGCCGCGTGTTCGGCGGCCGGGATCTGCCGGCCTAACGAGTAGCCGACGAGCTGCAGCCGATCGAACGTTGCGAGCGGTGACCACACGTGCGCTGATCCGCGGTGGCCGTCATCGTGTACGACTCCACCGAGCCTGCCCGTTCGGCGCGTAGGGGCGAGGCTTGCGGTCACCGCCCCTCCGCCAGTACCTCGTTGACGACCGTGAGGGCGTTGAGGGCACGGGGGTAGCCGATCCAGGGGACGAGTTGGGTGACGAGAGCGACCAGGACGGTCCTGTCGTTGCCGACGTTGGCGTTGCCCTGCACGTGGCCGCGCAGCTGGGCCTCGCAGCCGCCGAGGGCGGCGAGCATCGCGACGGTGAGCAGCTCGCGGGTGGGCACGTCGAGACCGGTGCGCGTCCAGTGGTCGCCGAAGCAGTTGGCGGACAGGAAGTGCTGGATGTGCTCCTGGCCGGCGGGTGCGCCGGTGTACGCCGCGTCGGTGGCCTGCGCGCCGAAGATCTCCCGCCGCAGGGCCAGGCCGGTCTCGCGGCGCGTCGCGGGGGTGGTGGTCGCCTGGCCGGGCAGCGGGCAGCGCGATCCCGCGCGCGACGAGCACCTCGTTCGTCGTGTGCAGGACGTCGAAGACGCGGCCCTGCCCGACGTAGGGGACCGCGTGGTAGACGATCTCCTTGGCCTCGACGGGGGTGACCCCGATGTTCAGGGCGGCGCCGAGGATGACGGTGTACTCGCGGACGGCGCCGAGCGCGATGAGAGCGGCGAGCGTGACCCGCAGCCGCTGAGGCGTGTCCAGGACGTCGTGCGCGACGACCTCGTCGAAGGCGAAGCTGTCGAAGACCGCGACGAACTCCGGGTCGGTCACGGCGAGCGTCGAGACGCGGCCGGGGAACAGGCTCCCGTGGTACTCGTGCGCAGCAGCACTGATCTGGGTCTGCGGGGGTGTCTGCGGGGTGGTGGGCGGGGTCGTCATAGGGCTCGTCGGGTCCGTTCGGGCGGTGGTCGGGAAGAGGAGGTCTCGGAAGGCTGCGTCGGAATGCGTGTCGGAAGGTGCTGCGTCAGAAGGCGCTGGGCAGGCGCGGCCGGTAGTGCTCCTCGAGCGCGGCGGCCTCGTCGTCGGTGAGCCGCACGTCGAGGGCGGCGACGGCGTCCGCGAGGTGGTGCGGTCTGGTGGCGCCGACGATCGGCGCGGTCACGACCGGGTTGCGCAGCACCCAGGCGAGCGCGACCTGCGCCATCGGGGCGCCACGCTGCTCGGCGATCCGCTGGACGGCGTCGACGATCGGGGCGTCGTCGTCGAGGTCGAACCGGCGGCCGACGGGGTCGGCGTCCATCCGCGCCGTCCTCTCGCCCCACGGCCGGCACACCCGGCCCTTCGCCAGCGGGGAGTAGGGGATCGACGCCACGCCCTGGTCTGCGAGCAGGCCGAACATCTCCCGCTCCTCCTCGCGCATGAGGAGTTTGTACTGGTCCTGCATGGACACGAACCGGGTCCAGCCGTGCAGGGTCGCGGTGTGCTGCATCTTGGAGAACTGCCGGGCCACATCGAGGATGCCCCGAGGTAGCGGGCCTTGCCGGCCTTGACGACGTCGTGGAGGGCCTCCATGGTCTCCTCGACCGGGGTGTCGGGGTCGAACCGGTGGATCTGGTAGAGGTCGATGTAGTCGGTGCCGAGCCGGGTCAGGGAGGCGTCGATCTGCTCATGACGGCCTTGCGGGACAACCCTTTCCCGCCGGGGCCGTCGTGCATGGGGAAGTGCAGCTTCGTCGCGAGGACCACGTCCTCGCGACGCGAGTACCGGCGCAGTGCGCGTCCGGTGATCTCCTCGGACGACCCGTAGCAGTAGACGTTCGCGGTGTCCCAGAACGTGATGCCGAGCTCGACGGCCTGCTGGAAGAACGGCTGCGCGGCGTCCTCGCCGAGCGCCCACTCGGCGAACCCGCGCGAGGTGTCGCCGAAGCTCATGCACCCGAACGCGATCCTGCTGACCCTGAGCCTGGACGCACCGAGCCGCCCGTACTCCACTGGTCTCTCCCTGTCGTCGTGCTCGAGGGGCCGACGTGATCGAAGGGTCAGCCGGCGGGGGTCTGCCCGCCGGGCACGGTGTCGTGGGTCGCGGCCCAAGACGCGAGCATCCTGAGTGCATCCGCGGTCGGTGTCCCGTCCGGGGCGGTGTAGATGTTGAGCTGCAGCCCGGGTCCGGAGGCGAGCGCCATGGCCTCGAAGTCGAGGTCGAGGAGCCCGACGACGGGGTGCTGGAGCCGCTTGCGGCCGCTGCGGTGGTAGCGGACGTCTTGCGACGCCCAGTGCCGGCGGAACAGCTCGCTGCGGGTGGACAGCTCTCCGACGAGAGCGACGAGGGCCTTGTCGTGCGGGCTGCGGCCGGCCTCGAGGCGCAGGATCGCGGCTGCGTCCCGGGCGATCTGGTCGTAGTCGACGAACAGGTCTCGGGCGGCGTCCGCGGCGAGGTACACGAACCGGGCGGTGTTCGCCGGCCGGCGCGGGTCGTCGGCCGCGGCGAACTCCAGGACCGGGGCGTACAGGGCCCGGGCGAGGGCGTTCATCGCGACGATGTCGTGCCGTCCGTTCCGCACCCACGCGGGCGCACCGGTGATTGCGTCGAGGACCTGCTGGACGGCGGGCCGGACCGTCGCCGGTGTCGAGCGGCGTCGCCGGGCGGCACCGGAGGTGGGGGCGCTGGCGCGGGCCAGTGCGTACAGGTGGTCGCGTTCGGCGTCGTCGAGCTGCAACGCGGTGGCGAGGGCGTCGAGCACGCTGTCGGAGGCGCCGGCGAGGTTCCCCCGCTCCATCCGCACGTAGTAGTCGACCGAGACCCCGGCGAGCATCGCGACCTCCTCGCGACGCAACCCCTTGACCCGCCGGTTGCCGCCGTACGCCGGCAGCCCCGCCTGCTCGGGCGACAACCGCGCACGGCGCGAGCTCAGGTACTCCCGGATCTGCGCCGGCACGTCCATCTGCTCCACGTCTCCACCGTAGGCCGGGCCGCCGCAGATGAGGCAGGCACTGCCAGTACCTGGAACGAGCGGTCCTGCCGCCAGCGCGGGATCAACGCTGGACTGGACCCATGACAGCGATCCACCCGCTTCACGTCTCCACGACCGACGACCCCGAACCCACGACCGGCGCCCCCGCGCGCGCGACGGACACCTCCGCGGCGCGGCCACCGGCGCGCCCCCGGACCGGTCCCGTCCTGGCGATCATCCTCGTCGCGTACTTCATGATCCTGCTCGACAACTCGGTGATCTTCACCGGGCTGCCGAGCATCCGCGCGGGGCTCGACCTGTCGCCGGCCGCGCTGTCCTGGGTGCAGGACGCCTACACCCTCGTCTTCGGCGGCCTGCTCCTGCTCGCCGCCCGGGCCGGCGACATCCTCGGCCGCCGCCGGCTGTTCGTCGTCGGGCTGGCCGTCTTCGGCACCGCCTCCCTGCTCATCGCGGTCGCGCCGGCCGGCTGGTGGGCGATCGCCGCCCGCGCCCTGCAGGGGGTGGGTGCGGCGATCGTCGCCCCGACCTCGCTGGCCCTCATCACCGCGACGTTCCAGGGCGAGGCCCGCAGCCGCGCGGTCGCCTGGTACGGCGCCACCGCCGGCCTGGGTGCCAGCCTCGGGCTGCTCGTCGGCGGTGCCGTCACCGACCTGCTCTCGTGGCGCGCCGCGTTCGGGATGAACGTACCCATCGCCGTGGCCATGATCATCGGGGCCCGCCGGGTCCTGCCCGAGACCCCGCGGATCCGCGGCCGGTTCGACGTCGTCGGCGCCCTGTGCGCGACCGCGGGCACCGGAGCGCTCGTCTTCGCGATCATCGAGTCCGCCGGGTCCGGCTGGACCTCACCGCGTGTCGTCGTCGCGCTCACCGCCGGCATCGCCCTGCTCGCCGCGCTCGTCGTCAACGAGGCCCGGGTCGAGCAGCCGGTCATGCCGCTGCGCCTGTTCCGCAGCCGGGAGCGCAGCGGTGCCTACGCGGCCCGGATGCTCTACATGGGCGCGATGATCGGCTTCTTCTACTTCACCACGCAGCTCATGCAGGACGCGTTCGGCTTCACGCCGCTCCAGGCCGGGCTCGGCTTCCTGCCGATGTCCCTGGTGAACTTCGCCGTCGCGATGGCCGTGCCGCGGCTCGTCGCGCGGGTCGGCAACGCCGTGCTGCTCACCGGCGGTGTCGCGCTGACCCTCGCAGGCATGGTGTGGCTGAGCCGGGCCGGCGCCGACGCGTCCTACCTCGGCGCGGTCGCGGCGCCGATGGTACTCGTCGGGATCGGCCAGGGCATGGCGTTCGCGCCCCTGACCGCCGCCGGCATCGCCGGGGTGTCACCGCAGGACGCCGGCGCGGCGTCCGGTCTGCTCAACACCGCCCACCAGATCGGGATGGCGCTCGGCCTCGGCGTCCTCGTGACGCTCTCGGCGCACGCCGGCTCCGGCGCGGCCACGAGCGCCGCCGCCGTCGCCGCCCGGTTCGGCACCGCCCTCACCGGTGCCTCGGCGCTGCTCGCCGCCTGTCTCCTCGTCGCCGTCGGCGTCCTGCTGCCCGCCCGACGCGCCCACTCATGACCGCCCCTGCCCCCGGACCGTCCGGGAGCAGCCGCCCTGGAGGAGCTCTCGTGCAGATCGACCCGCGCACACCCACGACGAAGAACCCGCCCGAGCAGTTCACCGGTGACGTCTGGCTCGACCCGATCGCGTCCCCTCGTCACCCTGGACAGCGGATGGTGGTCGCCAGGGTGCGGTTCGCGCCCGGTGCCCGGACCGCCTGGCACTCCCACGCACTGGGCCAGACCCTGCACGTGACGCAGGGCGTCGCCTGGGTGCAGTCCCGCGGGCAGGCCAAGGTCGAGGCGCACGCCGGGCAGACGCTCTACTGCCCGCCCGGCGAGGAGCACTGGCACGGCGCGGCCCCGGACTCCTTCATGGAGCACCTCGCGATGCTGGACAGTGCCGACGACCCCGCCGGCACGACGTCCTGGCTGCAGCACGTCACCGACGAGGAGTGCCACGGATGACACGCCACGCCGGGGGCCGCACCCCGGGGCGCGCTGCGGTGACGAGACGGGGTCTGTCAGTACCTGGAAAGGCCGGTCCTCCCACGCGCTGCACGACAGGGGTTGACTGGCCGGTATGAGAGCGATCTACCTGTTCGGCGCGGGCGACGTCCGCGTCGTCGACGCCCCCGACCCGACCATCGAGCAGCCCACGGACGTCGTGGTGCGGGTGAGCCGCGCCTGCGTGTGCGGCAGCGACCTGCACCCGTACCACTCCCGGCCCGCCTCCGAGCACGGCTCGTCCATCGGGCACGAGTTCGTCGGCGTCGTCCAGGAGGTCGGCGCCGAGGTGAGGAGGTTGCGTCCGGGGGACTTCGTCATCGCCCCGTTCGCGGTCTCCTGCGGTCGCTGCGAGTTCTGCCGGGCCGGGCTGCAGACGTCCTGCGGGGTGGGCGGTTTCTGGAACGACGCCCGGCTCGGGACCGCCGGTGGGCAGGCCGAGGCGGTGCGGGTCCCGCTCGCCGACAGCACCTTGGTCACGGTCCCGGAGCTGTCCGGGGACGGCCTGCGGGACGCCGACGAGGACCTGCTGGCGTCCCTGCTCACGCTGACCGACGTCTACGGCACCGGCTGGCACGCCGCCGTCCGGGGCGGTGTCACCACCGGCAGCACCGTCACGGTCATCGGCGACGGCGCAGTCGGTCTCATGGCCGTCCTGTCGGCGCGACGGCTCGGCGCGGAACGGATCGTCCTCATGGGCCGGCACAGCGCTCGGACGGACCTCGGCCGAGAGTTCGGGGCCACCGACGTCGTCGCCAAGCGCGGCGAAGCGGGCATCGCTGCGGTCCAGGACCTCACGGACGGCGGCAGCCCCGTCGTCCTGGAGGCCGTCGGGCACCTGCCCGCCTACGAGCAGGCGGTCGGCGTGGTCCGCGCCGGCGGGGTGATCGCCAAAGTCGGTGTCCCGCAGTACGAGCAGGCGCCGGTCGGCTTCGGGTCGCTGTTCGGACGCAACGTGACCCTCACCGGCGGCCCGGCCCCGGTCCGGGCCTACATCGAGGACCTGCTGCCCGCGGTGCTCGACGGGTCGGTCCGGCCGGGCCGGGTGTTCGACACCACGGTCGCGCTCGAGGACACCCCCAAGGGGTACGCGGCGATGGACGCCCGCGAGGCGCTCAAGGTGATGATCCGGCCGTGACCCGGACGACGCAGGAAGGCGAGGGAGCAGTCATGACCGGGTGGACGCAGGACGAGCTGCGCCGGATCGGCGCGGCGGTCGAGCTGGCCGTCTCGACCGCGCGGATGGACGGGACCCTGCGACGCGGAATCCCGATCTGGCAGGTCGTCGTCGGGGACGCCGTCTACATCCGGTCGGCGCACGGACCGGAGAACACCTGGTTCCGGCGGGCGGTCGCCACCGGGACCGGCCGGATCAGCTCCGGCGGCGTGCAGAAGGACGTCACCTTCGCGCCCGCCCCGCCGGACGTGAACCTCGACGTCACGGCTGCTTACCAGGCCAAGTACGACCGCTACGGCCCCGGACCCGTCGGCGCCGTCACCGGCGCCGACGTTGCACGGACCACCCTGCGGGTCCTACCCCGCGGCTGAGGCGCCCCTACGCGGTCCCGGGCCCCGCCCGCCCGACCTTCTTGGCGCTGCCGCCGCGGCACCCGGCGGCAGGCTCCACCAGACGACCGATCCGACAGGAGAAGTACCCCGATGAGCAACGACGTCCCCCAGCTCGAGCTGAACAACGCAGCGACGATCCCGGCGATCGGGCTGGGTGTCTTCCAGACCCCGCCGGACGAGACCCGGGACGCCGTGACGGCGGCGCTGGCGGCCGGTTACCGGCACATCGACACCGCCGCGGCGTACGGCAACGAGCGGCAGGTCGGGGAAGCGGTGCGGGCCTCGGGCCTCGAGCGGGCCGAGGTCTTCCTCGAGACGAAGATCTGGATCAGCGACTACGGCTACGACGAGACGCTCCACGCCTTCGACAAGAGCGCCGCGAAGCTCGGGGTCGACCGGCTCGACCTGCTGATCCTGCACCAGGCGCTGCCGACAGCGTTCGACCGGACGCTGGAGGCGTACCGGGCGCTGGAGAGGCTGTACGCCGACGGCAAGGTGCGCGCGATCGGGGTCAGCAACTTCATGGTCGAGCACCTCACCCGCCTGCTCGACAGGGCCACCGTGGTGCCGACCGTGAACCAGATCGAGGTGCACCCGTACTTCCAGCAGTCGCAGGTGCAGGCGTTCGGGGCCGAGCACGGCATCCTGACGCAGGCGTGGTCCCCGATCGGCGGCATCACGTTCTACCGGGAGGGCACGCACAGCAGCACCCTGCAGGACCCCACGATCGTGGCCGTCGCGCAGGCGCACGGCCGCACCCCGGCGCAGGTCATGCTGCGCTGGCACCTGCAGCAGGGACGCTCGGTGATCCCGAAGTCCACCAAGCCGGCGCGGATCGCGGAGAACTTCGACGTCTTCGGGTTCGACCTCACCGCCGACGAGCTCGCCGCCGTCGACACCCTCGACACCGGCAGGCGTGGCGGCCCCGAGCCCGACGCCATCACCCTCGAGGCCTACGGCCGTCCGATCCCGGAGGCGTGACCCGGCCCGGTCGGCTCAGCCGTTCGCCGAGGAGACCGCCCCCGGACCTACCGCTGCCCCAGATGCTCGGCTTCGACGACGTGCTGCTCAGGGCCGCGCGCGTTGGCCGGACGCGCGCCCTGGATGGTCGCAACGCAGTGGGCTCCTGAGACGCCGTTCCAGAATCACCCAGGGTGCTTGCCGATAGGGCGCGCTACGTCGGCGGCCGTCACCTGCAGTGCGACAAGCGCGCTTGTCCGCGGGACGCAGGCGGTTCTCCTCGGTGTGCTGTGCTGGCACCCACGCGGAGCAGCCGGCAGTATCCGGCAGCAGACGGACTGGGTCTTCCGATTTCGCGTTCAGGATCGTCCACCACGGTGTGGCAGAAGCCTCTGATCAGGGGATTTGCCCTTGGGACGTCCCACACAGTGTGCCCGGATTCAGCCTCGTTGCTGTCACCCGTGCTGTCAACGGAACCATCACCGATCGCGGGTGGGCGGGGGCAGGCGTCGAGGTCGGCCGCTTGTGCGCGAGTTGCTGGCAGCCACAGGTGCGGCTGGTGCCGGGTAGACATGAGCAGCCGGGCGCGCTCCATGTCGTTCTGGCCGCTGATCTTCCGGGCGTGCAGCCATATGAGGAATGATCGCGACGAAGGGATAGGGGGATGGTCGGATGCAGCCGCTCTACCGTTCCACCGCCGGGCGCGACCAGGTGCGGGCCATGTGTCGACAGCGGCTGAACGACTGGGCGGCCCTGCACACGTCGACGACGGTCGAGACGTCCCTCGGGTCGACGCACCTCGTGGAGGCCGGCGCGGGGAGTACGGTCTGCGTCTACCTGCCGGGCACGAGCTTCAACGCGGCGACGAGCCTCCCGGTGCTCACCGCGCTCGCCGAACGCTGCCGTGTGGTCGCGGTCGACCTGCCGGGCCAGCCCGGGTTGAGCGACCCGGCCCGCCCGCAGGACGAGGAGCCGGCGTTCGCGGCGTGGATCAACGAGGTGCTGGGCCGGGTTCGGACGAGTGGTCCCGGTGCTCGGGTCGTGGTGGCCGGTCACTCGCGCGGTGCCGCGGCGGCCGCGAGCGCGTCACCGGACCTCGTGGACCGCCTCGTCTTCGTCTCGCCTGCGGGCCTGATCGGCGTCAAGGTCGGTGTCCGGGTCCTGGCGGCGACGCTGCCGTGGCTCGTGCGTCCGTCCGAGCGCACGGCGGCCAGGCTGCTCGCAGCGATGTCCGGCCCAGGTCGGCGGCCTCACCCGGACGCGGTCAGCTGGATGGCCGCGGTCGCCCGGCACACCCGGACCAGCGGGGCGCCCGGTCCGCTCGGGAGGACGGCTCTCGCCCGGTGGCGAGGACGCGACGTCATCGTGCTGGTCGGCGAGCGGGACTGCTTCTTCCCGCCGGACGCCGTCCGACGGGTCGCGCAGGACACGATGGGTGCTGCCGTCACGGTTCTGCCGCGTACTGGTCACCTGGCCGTTGACGAGGTACCGAGCGCAATCGTCGACGCAGTCCTGGCGGTGTGACCACCGCGTCCCGCGACTGAGTCCGGTTGAAGGGCCCGCGGCGTCGGCCGGCCGTTCTGTCGCCGCATGCCGCCCCGCAAACGGTGACTCGCGGTTGGCGGCCCTTGACCGAACCGACGACCCACAGCGCCACGCGGCCGCGTTGCCCCCGGACCCTGGTGGGACGAGGCACCGGCCGCGACGGGCAAGGCGGATGGTGCCGACGCGCCGGACGACGTGCAAGTTCCGAAGGCCCTCCTTTCGGAGGCCAACGGGTTGCGCGTGTCCACGGCTACATCCAGCGCGATGACGACCTTGTCGCGGCGGCTCCTGACGCGACAAGGTCGCGCACGCTCGGCGAGCACATGTCACGGAGGCGGCTGCCCGTACGGTCGGTCACTATGGTCATCTTGGCTCCCGCCGGGCACTGTCTGGACGGCCCTGCCTGGACTTCCCCCAGCGCCCTGGCATGGGCCCATGTCGGCCAGTAGTCCCGGACGGAACTCCGGAAGCCCGGAGCTGCCGACCATCCGCCGCGTCGCGCGAAGGTGATGGCCCCGATCCCCCTGCCCTTGCGGTCTTCGCCACCCACGGACGCTGGGCGTTGCTCCGGCTTGGGCGACGTGGACGAGTGGTCCACCATCCAGGCATCGGCGACGACCGCGACGTTGCCGCTCTCGAGCCGGACGGGTAGCGAGCAGCGCCGGACCGCATAGGTGCCGCCCGGCACCGGTGCCACCGCTCCCTGCTTCGCCTCTTCCAACGGCAAAGGCAAGGTCCGGATCAGGATCGTCGTCAGAACACGAAGGCCATGAGGTGTCCCTACTGCCGTGTGGCCGGTGCAGGAGTCGGCGGTCGCTCCGTGACTCGGCCGTCACCGGACCCGGTGATGATTGCTGGACGACACGGGCGCCGATGATCCGTGAATGGATTTGACCGGAGCCGTTCCGGTATTCGGCGGCGCGGTCGTCTCACGCACGGTCAGCCGTGTCGGCATGACGGTCCTCAGCGGGCCGTGGTCCTGCCCGTTGAGCAGTCGGAGCAGGCGGGCGGCGGCTGCGGCTCCCGAGTCGTAGAGCGGCTGATGAACCGTCGTCATGCCGACCAGGTCGGCGGCGTCGATGTCGTCGTATCCGATCACCGAGAGGTCGGTCGGTACCCGGAGTCCGAGCTCTCGAGCGGCTTGGAGGACGCCGAACGCCAGGGTGTCGTTGGCGGCGAACACTGCTGTCGGGCGGTCCTTGAGCTTCAGGATGCGAAGGGCCGACTCGTAGCCTCCGGCGCGGAAGTGCTCACCCTCGGCGAGATGGTGCGGCGCCACGTCGAGCCCTTGCTCGGCCAGCGCCTCACGCAGCCCACGAAGGCGGGAGCGGCTGGACGGGACGCCGAGCGAAGGGCGGGGCGGGTCTCCGACGAAGCCGATCCGCCTGTGTCCCAGGGACAGCAGGTGTCTGCCTGCCGTTGCGCCACCCTCGACGTCGTCGCAGACGAACCGGGCCATGCTGCGGTGCGAAGCGTCGACGAGAACGACGGGTAGGCCTGCGGCGCGGATGTGCTGGTAGTCCTGCTCGTTCGGCGTGACAGAGATGAGGATGGCACCGTCGACACGTTCGGCATGTGTCAGGTCGCGCAGGGCCTGGTCGCGGCGTTCAGCGGTCTCGACGTTGCGGATGATCAGGTCGAACCCGGCGTCGGTGAGCGTTCGTTCCGCACCGTGGATCCGCTCGATCACCGACGGAATGATGAAGTGGATGCAGACGACGGCGATGGTCCGGGTGCGTCCGGAGGACAGACTCCGCGCGGTGGCGTTGGGGACGTAGTCGAGCTCGGTGATGACCGCAAGCACGCGCGCCCGGGTGGACGCACCGACGTTGGGGCGCCCATTCAGGACACGGCTGACAGTGCCGACGCCCACTCCGGCGAGCCGGGCGACGTCGGCGATGGTGGCGACCACGTTCCTCCAATGTCCGCGCGTGCCCCAGATGCTAACTGAACTGGAATCGATTCCACGTATACTTGCTGGTCAGCGAGTTGCGATGCTAGCGTACTCCCTCCTGGAATCGGTTCCAAATGACCATGAGGCACGAGGGAGTGTGGGTCGATGCGCAGGAAGTCAGCGGCTCTGGTGGCCGTCGCGGCGCTGCTCGTAGGGGGCTGCAGTGCGGCGGGTTCCTCAACGGGTGATGGCGCGAACGGTGCCGCTCCGGTGGAGTTCTCCGGGTTTGTCGGAGGGCCCGGAATCCTCACCCAGACAGAGGACGCCATCAAGGTGTTCAACACCGAGAACCCGAAGTACAAGATGACGTTCGTCCAGGGCCAGCTGAACCAGCCGCCGCTGCAGCAGTTGACCGCCATGTACGCCGCCGGCAACGTGCCAACCGTCTTCGTCCTGGACACCTCGTCGGTCCATCTGGTGTCCGACAAGCTGCTCGATCTGTCAGGTGAGCCCTGGGTGGACAACGCCTACCCGTGGGCGAAGGCGCAAGGCACCATCGACGGCAAGGTGCTCGGTGTGCCGGCGAGTGTCACCGCCATCGGGTTCCTGTACAACAAGAAGCTGGTCGAGAAGGCCATCGGTGGCCCTTTCGACCCGGCGACCGTCAGGACGAGGACTGACCTCGAGCGTTTGTTCGCCACGGTGAAGTCCTCCGGGGTGGCCGCCGCCACGCAGGTCTCCCCGCTCAACTGGTCGCTGGGCGCGCAGTACATGGGCAAGTTGTACGACGCCCAGGGGGACGACGCCGCGCGCGCGAAGTTCCTCGCCGACCTGCGCGCCGGGAAGGTCGACCTGATGTCCAACGCCGTGTTCAACGGCCTGATGGACACGCTCGACCTGATGCGCACCTACAACCTGAATGCAGCCAAGCCGCTGACCGGCACCATCGACACCGACTCCAAGGCCTTCGCGGACGGCAAGGTGGCGTTCTGGTTCATGGGTGACTTCCAGTGGCCGGTGCTGCAGGCGCTCGGGCTCGACCCGGCGTCCGACGACTACGGGATCCTGCCGGTCCCGGTGAGCAACGACCCCACGGACCCCTGGAACCAGAAACTGATGGCCTCGTCGTCCTTCATGCTCTGCATCGACAAGACCGTCAGCACCCCCGAGCAGCAGGCAGCGGCCAAGGCCTACCTCAACTGGTACATCACCAGTCCCAGCGGCCAGGACTACATGGTCACCAAGGCCGGTCAGGTACCCGCGTACTCGAACGTGAAGCTGCCGCCGAGCAACCCGCTCGGGCGCGCCGTCGCCGCCGATGTCAGCTCCGGCGGCACGTACAGCCCGGTCCTCGACCTGCCGGCCGACCATCTGCCCGTGGTCGGCGACATCATGGTCAAGTACCTCGACGGCAAGCTCGACCGCGCCGCTGTCGCCAAGGCGATCCAGGCCTACTGGACGTCGGCGAAGTAGCCGCAGGCGCGGAACCGTGGCCGGACAACACCTCCCGGCGTCCGGTCACGGTTCCGCTCCGCAGTTCACCCACCCCGCCCAGCCCTAAGGGGTTCACGCATGAGTCGTCACTGGCGCAACGCCGGCGGCTACCTGATGTTCTCAGGTCCTTCGACATTCGCCTTCGGCTCCGTCACCATCGTCTCGTTCGTCGCCGGCGTGGTGCTCACATTCACCAACTGGGACGGGCTGAGCACGTCCCTGTCCTTCGCCGGGCTCGACAACTACCGAGCGGCGGCCGCCGACAGCGCGTTCTGGGCGTCCTTGGCGATGACCGGCCGCTACGTCCTCTTCGTCGTGCTGCTGTCCAACGTCTTGGCGTTCCTCCTGGCGCTCGGGCTCTCCGGAAAGATCAGGGGCAAGGGCCTGCTCCGTGCGGGGTACTTCACACCGAACCTCATCGGTGGGGTCGTGCTCGGCTTCATCTGGTACTTCATCTTCACCCAGGGGCTGGTCGCGGTCGGCGAAGCTCTCG
Source organism: Actinomycetota bacterium (assembly GCA_016213575.1). Lineage (GTDB taxonomy): Bacteria > Actinomycetota > Actinomycetes > Actinomycetales > Kineosporiaceae > R-H-3. The sequence continues at coordinate 24,523 of JACRAB010000277.1, read as the reverse complement.
GGCTCGAGGCGTTGTCCTCGTCCTGGTTGGCCTCGCCGAGCCAGGCGTTCTGGGCGCTGGTGATCACCAGCGTGTGGCAGCTGGTGGGCTTCCTCACCATCATCTACATGGCTGGCCTGAGCACCCTGCCCAGAGACGTGCTGGAGGCGGCCGACATCGACGGCGCTTCGGGGCTCACCAAACTGCGCCTCGTCACTCTGCCCCTGGTACGCCCGTCCATCACGATCTGCGTCTTCCTGGCCATGGGCCGGTCCTTCATGACCTACGACGTGAACCTGACCCTCACCAACGGCGGGCCGTACGGCTCGACGGAGATGGTCGCCATGCACGTCTACCAGAAGGCCTTCGTCTACCAGGAGTTCGGCACCGGCCAGGCTCAGGCGCTGCTGCTGTTCCTGATCGTGGCGGTGATCTCGGCCGTCCAGGTCTCACTGTCCCGCAGAGGAGAGGTCGACCTATGAGCGTCGCGGCCACTCCGGGACCCAGGGTCGCCGCCACCAGCGGGCTGCGGGCCCCCGCCCTGCTCCGCGGGGACAGGGCGAGCCGGGCGTCCACGCTGGGGATGTTCGTCGTCCTGCTGGCCTACATCGCCCCGGTGCTCCTGGTGATCGGCAACTCGTTCAAGCCGAGCGCCGACATCATCGGCAACCCGTTGGCCCCGCCCACGCGACCCACGCTGCAGAACTACGTCGACGCCTACGACCGGATGAACTTCCTCGGCAGCCTCATCAACACCGCGGTTATCACCATCAGCAGCGTGGTCGTCATCTGCTTCTTCGGGTCGATGACCGCCTACTTCCTCACCCGGGTGCGCTGGGCGCCGAACACCGCCACCTTCTACCTGATGGTCCTCTCCATGATGGTGCCCTTCCAGGTGCTGATGATCCCCATGATCAAGATCCTCGGGGACCTGGGCCTCCTGCGGTACAGCTGGATCATCGTCTACGTGTACTTCGCGTCGGGCGTCCCGCTCGCCGTCTTCCTGTACGCCGGCTTCATCAGGTCCATCCCGCACGAGCTCGACGAGGCCGCCACGCTCGACGGCTGCTCGCGACTCCAGACCTTCTTCTACGTGATCTTCCCCTTGTTGCGACCAGTGACACTGACGATCGCCATCCTCGACGTCCTGATGTTCTGGAACGACTTCCTGCTGCCGTTCCTCGTGCTGCGCAGACCCGAGCAGCGGACGTTGACGCTGTCCACCCTCGCCTTCGTCCAGAGCCACACCACGGAGTACGGGCCGACCATGGCCGCCCTACTGCTGGGCATGCTGCCGGTCTTCGTGATCTACGTCTTCATCCAGCGCCATGTGATCCAGGGAATGGTTGCCGGCGCACTGAAGTAGGCCCGACCGGGCCGAGCCCTGCCCGGGAGCCAATCCTCACCGGAAGCACCTTGACCGGACCGAACGAGAAGGAACCCATGAGTATCCCTGCTGTCGAGGTCGCTGAGTTCCGCGAGCGTGCACGTGCACAAGCTGCAGACTTTCCGCCGGCCCTGACCGACCTGTCGTACGGCACCTTCGAGACCATTGCCCTGCACCAGGCGCCGGTGACGGACCTGATGCTCTACCGGCCCGCGGGTGTCGCTGCTCCCCATCCGGTGTACGTGAACCTGCACGGCGGCGGGTTCGTGCTCGGCCACTGGGAGGCGGACGATCCGTACTGCCGGCTGCTCGCGGACCAGGCAGGATGCGCGGTCGTCAACATGGACTACGTCCTGGCGCCTGAACACCCTTTCCCAGGCGCTGTCGAACAGGTCCACGCCCTGCTGGTGTGGCTGACCGAGCACGGTGCCGGGTACGGCCTGGACGCGACCCGGATGGTGATCGGTGGGCACAGCGCCGGGGGCAACCTCAGCGCTGCCGTCTGCCTGCTCAACGCCGAGCGGGGCGGTGTCGCCCTCCGCGGCCAGATCCTTGACTACCCACCCATGGATCTCGTCACCAGCCCGTCCGCCAAGCCGAACCCGGACCCGTCCATCCCACCCGAGCTCCTGGCGTTCCTCCTGGCGAGCGCGGAGAAGTTCGACAACTGGTACGTGCCCGATGCGGCCGAACGCAGCAACCCTCTGGTGTCACCGGTGTGCGCGACGGACCTGACGGGGCTTCCCCCCGCCCTGGTCATCACCGCCGAGCTCGACATCCTGCGCGCCGAGGCCGACCGCTACGCGAAGATGCTGGAGCAGGCCGGCGTGCCGACCGAGCACGTCATGTTCACCGGATGTCAGCACGGCTTCACCCACATCGGCCCACCCGATCAGGCACGCGAGGCCTGGCGACGCATCGCCGACTTCCTGCGCCGCCACCTCGCCTGATGCCTGCGCAGGACTCCGACCTGCCAGAGGTCCACGGTGGCGCGGAGGACGGCTTCGGAGCCGTCGTCGACGCCTTCGTCGACAACTTCCGGCTGCGCGGCGACCGCGGCGCAGGCTGCACGGTCTTCGTGGACGGACGTGCCGTGGTCGACGTATGGGCTGGCGAGCAGGACTCAAGGTCATCCCGACCGTGGCAGCACGGCACCGCCGCGGCGCTGTTCTCCTGCTCCAAGGGCCTGCTGGCGCTGATCGCGTACCTGCTGGTGCAGGACGGCCTGCTGGACCTCGACCGCCCCGTGGCGCGGTACTGGCCCGAGTTCGCCGCCCACGGCAAGGACCGGGTCACCGTGCGCGAGGTGCTCGCGCACCGAGCCGGGCTGCCCGCAGTCGAAAGCCCGATGACCCGCGACGAGGTGTGCGCGTGGTTCCCCGCGGTGCAGGCCCTGGAGCAGCAGACCCCGCTGTGGCCACCCGGGTCCGCGCACTCCTACCACCCGGTCACCCTGGGCTGGCTCGTCGGTGAAGTCGTCCGCCGCGTCACGGGTGTCCTCCCCGGGACCTTCTTCAGCCGGCGCGTCGCCTCGCCGCGTGGCCTCGACGTCTGGATCGGAGTTCCCTGGAACGCCCGGGACGCGGTCGCGTGGATGGAGGCTCCGCTGCCGGACGACGACAGCGCGGTGGTCCGGCGGACCGCCGAGGTCCAGTCGACTGCGATCGTGCACCGCGCAATGACCATGGGAAGTGCACTGCCGTTCCCCACCGACAGCGGCGTCGTCACCCTCAACGATCCGCAGCTCCAAGCTGCGGAGCTGCCGGGCATCAACGGTTTCGCGAGTGCGCCGTCCATGGCCCGGCTCTACGCAGGCTGCGTCAGCGACATCGACGGGCCGGCCCTGCTCACGCCGCAGTCCGTCGAGGACGCGCTCGTCCCACGATCCTGGGGACAGATGTTGCTGGGCGACCCGGACCTCGGGCAACGCTGGGGCACCGGGTTCATGATCTCCTCGCCGCCCAGCCGGCCCATGCTCGGGCCGCGTAGCTTCGGGCACGATGGAGCCGGTGGGCAGCTCGCCTTCGCGGATCCCGACCTTGGCGTGGGGTTCGCCTACCTGAGCTGTCAGATGGGCCCGGTGATTGATCACCGTGCCAACGAGCTCACCCGCGCTCTCGGACGTTGCCTTGGCACGCCGGAACCATCGCCCACCGATCGGAGCGTCGGATGACCGACCCTGACACCGCCGGCACCGGGTTGGACGCCTGGGACCTGCTGCGTTCAGCGCTGGACGCCTCACCGGACGGGTTCGACGTTCACCGTGTCGTCCGCGACGCTGCTGGGCGACCGCAGTCGTTCCTCCTGGAGCTGACCAACGCATCCGGTGCCGCGCCGTTCACCTCCGACCCGGACCACCTCATCGGTGCGGACGTGACCGAACCGCTCGGCCCCAGCAGTGCGCAGCTGATCCACGCGTTCCGGCGGTGCGCCCAGACCGGCCAGCGGCAGCGCCTGCGAACGACACTCTCTGGCAGCGCTGCCGCCGGGCTGACGGACTCGCTTGTGGTGCGCCTGGACCACGACCATCTGCTGTCCACCTGGCGGGACATCACCGAACACGTCGTCGCCGAGCACGTTCTGGAAGACACGCTACGCACCCGCAGCGAAGCCCTCGACGACTTGAGAACCGTGCTCGATGCGTTGAGCGACGCGGTGGTCGTGGTGCGCCCCGACGGAGGAACGGCCAACGACCTGGCGGTGATCAGTCACGCCACTGCGGCCAGGGCGGCTCGCGCCCGGCTGGTCTTCGTGAACCAGACCGCCGCCGATGCGCTCGGCATCTCAGCTGCCCTAGCCTCCGACCGGTGGCTGGACGAGTTGATCGGTCCGGAGGCGGCCCTCTGGCTGGGCGAGCTGATCCTGCGGGCCTTGCGAACACAAGACGAGACGAGCGCGCGAGGAGTACTCCGCGACGACGCCGGGCGGGTGCTGGACGCGCGTGACGTTGCGGCACGACAACTGCCTGGAGGTCGCGTCCTGTTGGTGTCACGCGATGTGACACGCGACGAGTGGGCCCAGGAGGAGACCGCTTGACCGCGGTTGCCGTCCCAGCAGATTCAGAGAATCCGGTGCGACCGAGCGTTGGAGGCGCCAGCAGAGCACACGCTCGACTCTCTGTCACGGGTACGCGTGAGGAGGCTGCCAGTCGTGCCTGCCGACAACCCTTGCCTACATCGGATTGGCTGGATCCGTCCAGGATGGGTGTCGGCAGATCGCCCCAGCGGCGGCGAGGTGTCGACGATGTCGCCGCCCAGCAGGGCGTAGGACGAGGGGTGTCTCAGTCGCCCGCGCCGTTCGAGGCAGACTTCGGCGGTCCGTCCGGGCATGAGCTTTTCGGGGCCTGCCGGATCCGAAACGTCGACTCGCGGCCCGGGGCGATCACTTGCTGCAAGGGCGCAGCCTCCACCAGAGTCGGGAGTGCCAGACGAACGGTGGGCGAGGGTCGGCCTGACACGCCGGTCCTCGCCCTGATCGCCTACCGGGACGACGACGAGGCCGTGGCGAATCGCCAACGACAGACCCTACGGGCTCGGCGGCGCCGCCTACACCAGCGATCGCAAGCGGGGCCTGGCCGTCGCCACCCGAACCCGCACGGATCCGGTGGAGATCAAAGGCGCAGGCATCGGGCTCGCGGCACGCGGCCTAACGGCCGCGCGCCGTCGGTGCTGAGGTCGCGGGCTGGCCCTGGAGGTCAGTGACGCGGCAGACCGCCAGATGGCGGGCTAGGGTCGGTGATCTGCGTCACCTTGACGGTTCCCGTCATGGTCGCGGCGGACGACGCTTGGGCAGCCCTGACGGGCCGGCGACGAGGCCGGTCGCGGGGATACGCCGGAGGTAGTCATGGGTCAGCAGATCGACGGGGGCAGGATCGACACCGTGCTCGCGCAGGCTGTGGAGGGCGGGGCGGTGCCGCACGTGGTGGCGATCGCCGCCGATCGGGACGGCGTGGTCTACGAGGGCGCGGCCGGCGTCCGCGTGGCCGGCGGGAACGACCCGGTGACTGCTGCCACGCAGTTCCGCATCATGTCGATGACCAAGATGGTGGTCACCGCGGCCGCGCTGCAGCAGGTGGAGAGCGGCGCGCTCGACCTCGACGCGCCGGTCGAGCAGTACTGTCCCGACTTCGGCGACCTGCAGGTGCTGGACGGCTTCGACGGTGACACGCCGCGCCTGCGCCCGCCGGCCTCCCGGGCCACGGTGAAGCAGCTCGTCACGCACACGAGCGGCCTGACGTACTGGTTCTGGAACGCGGATCTCGTGAAGTACGAGGCGGTCACCGGACTCCCGAACGTCGTCCCCGGCCGCCTCGAGGCACTGAAGGCGCCGCTCGTGGCCGATCCCGGCACCCGGTTCGAGTACGGCATCAACACCGACTGGCTGGGCCGTGTCGTGGAGGCCGTCACCGGCCGGGGGCTGGACGTCGTCGTCAAGGAGGGCATCACCGGCCCGTTGCGCATGGACGACACCATGTTCCTGCTCGACGACGCTCGCCGGGAGAACGCCGTCACCGTCCACGTACCCGGTGAGGACGGCGGCTGGACGTCGGCCGGCGAGCTCCTCAACCAGCAGCCGGAGTGGTGGGCCGGCGGCCACGGCCTCTACTCGACGCCCCGCGACTACATCCGCTTCGAGCGTGCCCTCCTGCGGGGCGGCGAGCTCGACGGCGAGCGGATCCTCGGCCAGGCCACCGTGGACGCCGCGTTCACGAACCAGATCGGCGACCTCGACGTTCCGGCCGAGATCCCGACGGCCGACCCGCCGATCACCGACACCCTGTCGGTCGGGCCGGGCTACAAGTGGGGGTACGGGCTGCTGCTCAACAGCGCCGACGTCCCTGGACGTCGCCGCGCCGGCACGGGCGCCTGGGCGGGCCTGTTCAACACCCACTTCTTCATCGACAGGACGACGGGGATCTGCGCGTCGATCTACACCAACTCGCTGCCCTTCATCACGAGGGACCAGGCGTGGAAGATGTACGGGGACTTCGAGGAAGCCCTGTACGCCTCCCTCTGAGCGCCTCCGCGCCGGTCGCCCGTCCAGGCGGCCGGCGCCGGCCCCGTGGACGACCTCGTGGAGGACACCGGTGACCAGCCCGACGGCACGGCCCGACTTCGACCCGGAGCTGAAGGCGGGCCTGGCCGTCGTGGGTGGCATGTTCCCGCCCACGATCACCCCGGAGCTCATCGACTTCATGCGGGTCTCGTACGCCTCGCCCCCGCTGGCGGACACGCTGTGCGAGCGGGGGATCCACCAGGAGGACCACGTGGTCCCCGGCCATCGCGGTGACCCCGTCGGCGTGTCGGTCCTCAGCCCGGCCGCTGACGTCCACGAGCGGCCCGGTGTCGTCTTCGTCCACTCGGGCGGCCTCATGTTCGGTGACCGGTTCAGCGGGGTCGACCTCGTCCTGGACTGGGTCGACCGACTGGGTGCCGTCCTCGTCGCGATGGACTACCGGCTGGCACCGGAGTTCCCGGATCCCTTCCCCCGCGAGGACGTGTACGCCGTTCTGGAGTGGACTGCGCAGAATGCCGCGCTTCTCGGCATCCGCCGCGATCGGCTCCTCGTCTGCGGCGCGAGCGCAGGTGGCGGCCTGGCGGCCGGGCTCGCGTTGGCGGCGCGGGACCGGGGCGGGCCGGCGTTGCGCGGTCAGGTGCTCGACTACCCGATGCTCGACGACCGAGGGGTCACGGCGTCCACGGGGCAGTTCGACGGGGTCGGCGTGTGGGACCGGGTCAGCAACGTCACCGGCTGGACGGCGCTGCTCGGCGGCTTGCGGGGCGGGCCGGACGTGTCTCCCTACGCAGCACCAGCCCGGGCCGAGGACCTGTCCGGCCTGCCGCCCGCCTTCATCGACGTCGGTGCCGCCGAGATCTTCCGGGACGAGGCCGTCGCGTACGCCGACGGCATCTGGCGCGCCGGCGGTGACGCCGACCTGCACGTCTGGGGCGGCGCCTTCCACGCCTGCGACATCTTCGCGCCGCACGCCACCGTCTCACGCTCCATGATCAAGACCCGGAACGCGTGGGTCGAGAAGATGATCGGTGACTGAGGCAAGCTCTGGCGGCGCGCAACGCCCGGACATACTCTCGGACCCACTCGGCGCTGGAGGTGGGTGACGGTGCAGGAACTGCTGGGCCGGATCTCCCGACTCGACCCGACCGCGAGCCTCGGGCTGCGGGTCATCGCGTGCTTCGACGAGCTCGTGGTCGGGAACGTCAACACCCGTGCGCTGCTCAGCGCGGCTGCTTCGTTGGCCGGCTGTGTCGCCGGGTTCGAGCAGGACCGCCCGCACCGGGTGCTACGGGTGACACCTGCGGGAGAACAGGCCGTCGGGGAGCCCGTTCGCCGGACCGGGGCGGAGGCGTCCGACGGCCTCGTCGTGTGGCTCGAGAGGGAGGGCGAGCCGGGCGCCAACGACGCCATCATCCTCGAGCGTCTCGCCCTCGCCGTCCGGATCCGCCACGGCCGCGGCCGCAGCGGCGACGACAACCGGCGCGACCTGGGGCTGCTGCTCGACCAGACGGTCCCGGCGGAGGACCGCAGGCTCGCCGCCGCGGCCCTGGGACTCGCTCCCGGCGGCCGCTACAGGGTCGCCGCAGCACCCCTGTTCGCCGTCTGGACAGGACGGCCGCAGGGCCCCGAGGACGTCGTCCCCACGCGGTACGGGCCGATCCACGCACTCGTCGTCCCGGCGGAGGCGCCCGTCGACGACGTCCGGGCGAGCCCGTGCGGGATCGGCAGCGCGACCCAGCCGGAACTCCTTCACCACTCGTTCCGCACGAGCCTGGTGGCGCTGCGGCTGAGCCGCCCACCCAAGACGCCCCGTGTGACTGCGGAGGACTACCCGGGTCTGGTCGACATCTTCGCCGATGCACCTGCGGACGCGCAGTACCCGGACCTGGGCCTCATCGAGCAGGTGACCGCCCAGACCTGGGGGCAGGACACTCTCGATGCGGTCATCACGTCCGGGTCCGCGCGGCAGGCGGCCCGTGCCCTCTCGATCCACCACAGCACGATGCAGGCCCGCCTCGACACGATCACCGCCGCGCTCGGCTTCGACCCCTATGACGGCATGGGAAAGGTCCGCCTCGGGATCGCCTACCTGGCGTGGCGCCTCGTCAGGTCCACGGTCCTCGACCTGCCCGCGCCGACCTACCGCGCCACGGGGGCCTGACGCCACAGCGGCCTCGACGGGGTCCGTGCTCGCGTCCGGCATCGCCGGGGACTCGTCCCCCACCTCGAAGGTCTCTCTCGAAGGTCGTGAGTCCATGGGGTGGTGGGGTTTGGGGTGATCGGTGTGGCCGGCTGAGCGTCAGGCGCCCCGGTGACCCGCCACACCGTTGCCCGCCGTGCCGTCGACCTTCTTGCTGAGAGCGAAACGAATGACCCGGGCACGGTGGCTCGAGCCCGTCCTTGACGAACCTCGGCGCTGCCCGTACATTTATGAACGTTCGTTAATTCAGGAATCGTGCGGCGTGAATCGTGGTCGTGGCGTCGGCGCGGTCTGGATCACTGAACGGGCAGGGCGGTGTTCCCAGTTCGTTGGCGCAAGGAAACTCCGGTTGGCCGCAACCGCGGGTCAGTCGGGAGTTCGTCGGCCGCCCGCTCGTCCGTCTGCCAGGCGGTGCATCGCGAGATCGCGGGATGCCCATCAGTTCGCCCTGCCAAGGCGTTGCCGAACATGGAGGTCGGTGAGGTGCTGAAGCAGGCGTCGCCCGAAGGAGCGGTCGCACGACATGCTCCTGCGGGCATCGGGTGCCGAAGGAGGCCACGGTGACGGGCATGCCGCACAGGCGTGACGATGTGGAGTTCGATTCCGACGGCGTGACGCTGCGCGGATGGCACTATGCGCCCGCCGGCTTGCAGGCTCGAGCCCCCATCGTTGTCATGTGCCACGGGTTCGCGGCCGTGAAGGAGATGTGTCTCGACAGGTACGCCGAGGCCTTCGCCTCGGCCGGCTGCCACGTGCTGTGCTACGACAATCGCGGCCTGGGTGCCTCGGACGGCGAACCGCGCGGTGACCTCAACCCGTGGCAGCAGGTCGACGACATGCGCAACGCCATCACATTCGCCGAAGCCCTGCCGGGCGTCGACGCTGACAGGGTGGCCGTGTGGGGATCCAGCTATTCGGGAGGCCACGTCCTCGTCGTCGGAGCGCAGGACCGTCGGGTCAAGTGCGTTCTGGCGCAGGTCCCTGTCGTCAACGTTGATGCGAACTTCAGGCACATGGTCCGCGCTGACCGCGTCGGTCGTGCGAAGCGATCGTTCGAGGCCGACCGGAGGTCGCGGGCTGCCGGTCACCCGCCGCGTCGCGTCAAGGTCGTCGACCCCGATCCCACCGCTCCTGCAGTCCTGCCGACTCCCGACGCGTGGGCCTGGTTCAGCGAGACCTCGGCCGCAGGGGCGCCGGCGTTTGTGAACCAGTGCACTCTGCGCAGCGCCGAGCGCTTCTCCGAGTACCTGCCCGGTGCCTACGTGCGCCTGATCTCACCTACCCCGCTTCTGATGTGCGTAGCCACCGAGGACTGGGTGACCCCGACGCGCCTGGCCGTGGAGAGTTTCGAATCGGCGCTCGAGCCCAAGGAGCTGCATCTGTTCGAGGGCGGGCACTTCGACGCCTACGGCAAGGCGTTCGACGGGGTCATCCACGTCCAGCTTGCGTTCCTCGGCAGGCACCTCGGACTACGGAGCTCGGAAAGCGAAGCTGCGGCCTTTCGGTGACGGACGACGATCGGCCTCGTCGTGCTCAGGCAGGTACGACAGATGCATCCTGCCCTGCTGTCGTGTCACCTGGAGGGAGGGTCCGCCGGGGCCCGCAATGGCCCAGTCGTCATCAAGTCCGGACGCCCAGGGCGCGACGTCGTGCAAGGGCCGAGCGGTCATGGCTTGGCGGGCACGGTTGCGGGAGGATCAGTTCCATGGAGAACGACATCTCCCAGCCATCTCCGACCGACCGGTCGGCTGTGCTCGCGCTAGGGAACGATGGCTGGCCCTTCGAGTTCGTCGTGTCGCCGCGCAAGCCCGAGTTCGGTCGCCTCGGTCCCGTCGACAGTCGTCACATCCTGGGGTGGTTCTTGCAGGCCGCTCACGCGGCGATCTCCGCGAACGGACTCACGGCCAGTCCGTTCGTTCGCGACGGGGAGAAGTTGGAGCTGGCCCGAAGCTCCGTGCACGTGATCCGCCCTGTGCTGTCCTCGAGCCCGGTGGTCGTGGCGGTGGCTGTCGACAGCGCGACGCCGACGGAGCTGGTTCTGGCGCTGACCCTCTCGGACGCCCATGCGGGATGCCTGAGTCGCGGAGAGCTGGCCTACCGCTTCGTGGACGCCTCGAGGTAGGCGACCTCTGCGCAAGGGCGGCATGCATCGCCGTGCCGGCTGGGCCCGTGAGGTCAGGGCGCTGGGGTGTTCGCTTCAGACTCCGCGTGCCCGGCAGGTGTCAGGCCTGCACTCCTAGGCCCTCCGCAGCGAACGCCCAGAACTCGTCAGCGATCTGGGTCGGCGTCATCGGACCGTCTGGTCGCCACCAGGTCTGGACCCGGTCGCACATGCTGACGATCCCGAACGCCACGACTCTCGCGGAGGTGGCCTTCCGACCTGCGCCACCCTTGGCGCGCACCTGGGCGACCAGATCCGTGAGCAGGTCGATGTAGCTGCGCATGTCTCGCCGGACGCGTGCTGCTGCGTCCTCGGGCATGGTGTGCCGCAGGGCCTCGGACTCCATCATGAGGTCGTTCGCGCGGGCCAGGGCGCCCTTCTCGAGCTGATAGTGCACGTGACGAGTCATCAGCCCGCGCAGGCGGACCATGGCGTCCGCGGTCGGATCGTCCGGCGTGACCACGCAGGTCATGAAGTCGGCGATCATCCATGAAACCGCCTCGCCGAGCAGCTGTTCCTTGGACTCGAAGTGGTTGTACACCGCCGGCGGCTTGATGCCTACGGCGGAGGCGATGTCGCGAAGACTGGTGGAGTCGTACCCACGGCTGCCGAACATCTCGATGGCGACCGCGAGGAGCCGGTCCCTCGTGTCGGACCGCCGAGCTGTGGCGGTGTCGTGCGTGCGTGTCTGCGTACTTGCTGCCATGCCCGGTCGGCCCTCCCTGTCCTGAGCCGATGGAATCACGGCCACCGCCGGCTGTCCTCGCGGTGGCGGGCGTCGGGGTGTGCAGCCGGGTCTCTATCGACGTGGATCGAGCATTGCCTGGTTAATTAACGCACGTTAACGTAGGTGGAGACAAGCGGCCCGGCTGTCTTGGGTGAGATCCCAGGCTGCATGGGGTTGACGATACCGCGACTTCCTGCCACGTTTATGAACGTTCATTTATGGAGGTGGTCGTGGCGCGAGTCACCCTTGTCGGGGCTAGGGAGCCTGGGGAGCGGTGCGAGGCCGTTCCTGCCCGACGCTCGGGAGGGCCCTGCCGCGCCGGTCGTCGACCGCGCGCCTGCCGCGCCGACCGCGCCGGTGCAGCCATGCCCCTCGTCCCCGCGTCGCCGGATGCCGTGGGCCACGAACGCCTCTGTGCGTTGCACACGGCTGCCCGCACAGCCAGCGGCGAGTTCGAGCGCCGTGGCCTCGCGACCCGCCTCGCGACGCACCTCGAACCGTCGAACATCCAGCACCCGCCATCCGCGACCGCACAGGGAGAAGACCTCACATGAGTCGTCAGTGGGACGTTGTCGTGATCGGGGCCGGTGGCTCCCAGGCGCAGGCGATGATCGAAGGTGCCGCCCGAGCCACACCGCTCACGTCGTGGCTGGCCCTGGACCGGGCTTGGCGCCCGGAGGCGGCCGCGGCCCTGGATGCTCTCGGCATGCCGCGCCAGACCCTGGACCTGTTCGAGGAACCGGACCGGCTCGCCTCGATCCTGGCCGACGCGCGGGTGGTTGCGAACCTCGCGGGTCCCTACTACCGCACCGGTTCAGCGGTCCTGACCGCCGCCATCGCCGCGGGAACGGACTACCTCGACATCTGCGACGACGCCGACGCCGTCCTCGGTCTGCTCGGGTACGACGAGCAGGCCCGGAATGCCGGCATCACCGCCCTGGTGGGCATGGGCTCCTCCCCGGGGACGACGAACGTCCTCATTCGCGCCGCCGTGGACTACCTCGGCCAGGCCGACTCCGTCGACATCTACTGGACCGTCGACATCGGCGACATGACCCCTGCCGCGGTCCGGCACTTCTGGCACTGCTTCAACCTCGTGGACGCCGATGGCACCAGCCACCCCGTTCCCTCGTGGGACGACCTGGACCGTGTCGTGATCGACTTCCCGGGCAGCGTCGGGCCGCGGGAGGTCGTCCGCCTGGCCCACCCCGAGCCCCTCACCGTGCCGCGGTTCCTGCCGGTGAAAAACAGCCGCAACTACGGGTCGATCACCCCGGACGACGCCATGCGCGTCGCCTGGAGCCTGGCCTACGCCGTCGCCCCGGACCGCCACGAGGGCGGCGACGCGCTCGAGGACGTCACGGGCAAGGCCGTCGACGTCTTCGCCGCCTACCGCGACTCCCGCCCTGACACCGGGCGCGTCGGCAGTGGCCTGGTCATCGACATCCACACCGACGGCAACGGGTTGCGGTACTCCTCCGGCGCCGAGACCGAGATGGCCGAGGCCACCGGGATCCCGGCCGCCGCGGGGCTGCTGCTGCTCGCCGACGGCCGCTTCGCCGACCCCGGGATCCGCTCACCAGAGCACCTGCGGCCTGCCGACTTCTTCGCCAGCCTGCGCACCGTCAGCCGCGGCGGCGGCGGACTGCAGCTGCACCGCCTCGAGAACGGGGTCGCCACCGAACGGGTGCGCATCCGCGACCTCATCGCCGCGCCGGCCCGAGCGCAGGCCTGAGACATGGCAGCCCAGATGCGCTCGCGTCGCTCCCTGCAGGCCGCCCAGTGACCCGCGCGACCGGTGGGGCCGGCGTCGCCTTGGTCACGGGCGCCGCCGGAGAACTGGGGCGTGGCATCGCCGACCGGCTCCATGCCGACGGCTACACCGTGGTCGGCCTGGACCGGGCGCCAGCCCCCGCCGACCTCGGTCCCTTCCGGGCTTGGACGGTCGCCGACCAGACCGAGCGCACCGCAGTCGACGAGGCGCTGCTCGCCCTGACCTCGCAGCACGGACCTCTGGACGTCGTCGTCGCGAACGCCGGGTACGCCAAGTTCGGCAGCTGGCTCGACCTGGATGCCAGGACGTTCGAGCGGCACGTCTCGGTCAACCTCGTCGGCACCTTCCACGTGCTGCAGGCCGCGGCCCGACGGATGGCCGAGGCCGGCCGCGGCGGCAGCCTGGTCGTCATCTCCTCCAGCCTTGCGCTCACCCATGCCGACCAGGTCGGCCCCTACTGCGTCACCAAGAGCGCCCTGCTCGACCTGACCCGCTCGATGGCCGCCGAGCTCGGCGTCCACGGCATCCGCGTCAACGCCGTCCTGCCCGGCGTCGTCGAGACCGGAATGACCCACGGGATGCTCGCCGCACCCGGCGTCCGTGACGACCTCGTCGACCGCACCCCCCTGCGACGCCTGGGGGCGCCACAGGACATCGCTGCCGCAGTCGCGTTCCTCGCCTCCGCCGACGCTGCCTGGGTGAGCGGAGCGACTCTCGGCGTCGACGGCGGCCAGTCGCTGTACGGCCAGCCGCAGTGGATGCGGCAGCGCCGGCACACCTTCAACGAACCCACCTGGGAACCCGGCCTCGGAGAACACACCCCCACCGACCACAAGGAGTCCACCTCATGACCACGATCGACTGGGACCGCGTCCGCAAGGGTGTCGAGCGCGAGCGCCAGAAGATGATCTGGCGGCCTTACGGTCTGCCGACGATCCTCGACCTGGAGAACACGGCCTACCACGACGCCCCGATCTCCGAGGCGTGGGACCTGCCCGACCGGCTCGCCGTCTCCGTCACCATCACCGGCGCGTTCTTCCAGAAGTCTCAGAACCCTGGGCAGCCCGTCACCACCCAGGAGATCCTCGACGCTGCGCGCTCCGTCGTCGAGGCGGGTGCCAGCACCGTCCACATCCACGTCCGCGACGACAACGGCTACAACACGCTGTCCCTGGAGCGCTTCGCCCAGGTCATCGAGCCGCTGCACGCCGAGTACCCCGACCTGGTCGTCGACGGCTGCCTGGTGCCCGCGCTCGACGGCGAGTGGGACGAGATGAGGCGCGTGCTGGACTCCGGGCTGCTCGACGCCGCCCCGGTCAACTCCACGGCGACGTACATCGGCGACTCCCTGTTCGTGAAGCCGACCCCGATCCTGCTTGAGAAGACCCGCCTCATCGTCGAGTCCGGCGCCAAGCCCGAGATCGCCGTATACACCGACGCCGACGTCTCCAACGCCGACCGCTACCTGCTGCGCAGCGGCCTGGTGGCACCAGGCGCGGTCTGGGTGATCCTGCCGGCGCTCCCGGGCTGCTCCCCGATGGACAACCCCCGCCAGATGGTCGAGGGCCTGACCCGCAACATCGGACTCATCCGCGACGTCGACCCCAACGGCATCATCCTCGTCTCGGCCGCAGGCCGGGCCTCCATGCACCTGGCCACCCTCGCCGCCACCCTCGGCGTCCACGTCCGCGTCGGGATGGAGGACACGTACTTCAAGTGGCCGCACCGCGAGGACCGCCTCGAGTCCAACGCCGAAGCGCTGCGGCTCGCGCACTCGATCGCCGACGCCCTCGGACGCCCCATCGCCACCCCCGCCGAGTACCGCCAGCTGTTGGGTCTCGGGGTCCGTCAGGTGCAGACAGCATGAGCACGGACGGCACGAGCCCGGACCCCGGTCCCGGGCCGGCCCTCGTCACCGGCGCCGCCTCCGGCATCGGTCTCGCCGTGGCCACCCGGCTCGCCCGCGACGGCCGCGCCGTGACACTCGTCGACCGTGACAGCGCGGGCGTCGAGGCGGCGGCGGCCACCCTGGCCGCAGCCGGCGCCCAGGTGCTCGCCACCCCGTGTGACGTGACGGAC
This sequence comes from Actinomycetota bacterium, assembly GCA_016213575.1. Taxonomy (GTDB): domain Bacteria; phylum Actinomycetota; class Actinomycetes; order Actinomycetales; family Kineosporiaceae; genus R-H-3. The sequence continues at coordinate 9,200 of JACRAB010000277.1, read as the reverse complement.
CTGCAGGGTCTGCGTGACGTCGTCGGGCGGGCCGAGTCGATGTACGGCCGGCTCGCGGGTGTCGCGGCCTGCGCGGGGATCGAGGTGCTCGGGTCGGTCCTCGACCTCGCCCCCGAGGAGTGGCAGCGGGCGCTCGACGTCAACGCCACCGGCGTCTTCAACGTCGCCAAGGCCACGATGGCGTCGCTGATCGACACCCGTGGAGCGTTCGTCGCCGTCGCCTCGGACGCCGGGACCACCGGCGCCCAGGGGTACTCCGCCTACACGGCGTCCAAGCACGCGGTCGTCGGGCTCGTGCGCTGCCTCGCCCTGGACTTCGGCCCGCACGGGGTGCGGTCCAACGCCGTCGCTCCGGCGTTCGTCGAGACCCCCATGGCGCAACGGATCTTCCAGGACTCGCCGGAGGGCGAGGCGGACTTCTACCGGGCGAGTGTCCCCCTGGGACGCTTCGCCATGCCGGACGAGGTCGCGCGCGCCGTCGCCCACCTGCTCAGCGAGGAGGCGTCGTACACCAACGGTCTGGTCTACGCCATCGACGGAGGCGCGACGGCCGGCTACTACCGACCAGCCTGACCCAAGCAGGACCCGCAGACGCGCCCGGTTCCTCGACGGCAGCACCATCCCGTCCGCCGAGGCGCCCAGGCCGCCCAGGGCGCGACCCAGATCGAAGGACGTGATCGAGCATGGACAAGCTGGTCCGGGACGCGGCGGCAGCGGTCGCCGACATCGGCGACGGGTCGTCGCTGGCGGTGGGGGGCTTCGGCCTCTGCGGGATCCCGTCGGTCCTCATCGCGGCGCTCCACGAGCAGGGCGCCAAGGACCTCGAGGTCGTCTCGAACAACTGCGGCGTGGACGGCGCGGGGCTGGGCATCCTGCTCGGCGCCGGCCGGATCCGCCGCGTCGTCGCCTCGTACGTCGGGGAGAACAAGGAGTTCGCCCGGCAGTACCTCGACGGCGAGCTCGAGGTCGAGCTGACCCCGCAGGGCACCCTCGCCGAGCGGCTGCGCGCCGGCGGCTCGGGCATCCCGGCGTTCTACACCGCGACCGGCGTCGGCACCCAGGTCGCCGACGGCGGGCTGCCGTGGCGGTACGCCGCCGACGGGTCCGTGCTCGTCGCGTCGCCGGCGAAGGAGACCCGCCCGTTCGCCAACGCGGACGGTGCTGGTGGAACGGTCGAGAAGGCCTTCGTGCTGGAGCACGCGATCGTCACCGACTTCGGGCTGGTCCGGGCCTGGAAGGGCGACCGGCACGGCAACCTCGTCTTCCACGAGAGCGCCCGCAACTTCAACCCGCTCACCGCGATGGCCGCCCGGGTCGCGATCGCCGAGGTCGAGGAGCTCGTCGAGCCCGGCGAGCTCGACGCGGACGCCGTCCACCTGCCGGGGATCTACGTGCAGCGGATCGTCCCGCTGACCCCGGAACAGGCCGCCGACAAGAAGATCGAGAAGCGCACCGTGCGTCCCCGTCCCACCGCGACCGGCCAGGAGGCCTGACATGGCGCTCACCCGTGAGCAGATGGCGGCCCGGGCCGCCGCGGAGCTGTCCGACGGCTCGTACGTCAACCTCGGCATCGGCCTGCCGACCCTCGTGCCGAACTACGTGCCCGAGGGGGTCGAGCTCGTCCTGCAGTCCGAGAACGGCATCCTCGGCTTCGGGGCCTACCCGTTCGAGGGCGAGGAGGACCCGGACCTCATCAACGCCGGCAAGGAGACCGTCACGCTGCGGCCCGGGGCGTCGTTCTTCGACTCCGCGACGTCGTTCGGGATGATCCGCGGCGGCAAGGTCGACGCCGCGATCCTCGGCGCGATGCAGGTGTCGTCGGGTGGCGACATCGCGAACTGGATGATCCCCGGGAAGATGGTCAAGGGCATGGGCGGCGCGATGGACCTCGTCCACGGCGCGAAGCGGGTCGTCGTCCTCATGGAGCACGTCGCCAGGGACGGCACCCACAAGGTCCTCGACCGGTGCTCGCTGCCGCTCACCGGCAGCGGCGTCGTCGACCGGGTCATCACCGACCTCGCGGTCCTCGACGTCGCGCCGTCCGGCTTCGTCCTGCGCGAGGTCGCCCCCGGCGTCACGACGGACGACGTCCTCGCCGCGTCCGGCGCACCGATCGAGGTGCCGGCCGACGTCGCCGAGATCGCCGTCGCGGTCTGACCGTCGTCACCGACGGCGCCGGCCTCGTTCGTCGCCTCGTCCGCCGGCCCGTCAGACGCAGGAGAAGGGCCCCGCTGCCTCTCGGCAACGGGGCCCTTCGGCGCGGTAGGTCAGGTCACCTGGCCGGCAGCTTGTACGCCTCGTCGCCGCGCCCCACGACGCGCCGCTCGCGGATGAAGGGCAGCGGCTCGGCCGGGTTGGGCGAGTCGATCTCCCGCGCGAGACGGTGGCCCGAGAACACGGCGTCGGCGATGAGCGCCGGCGCCTCCGCGTCGCCGATGAGGTACAGCCCGCTGACCTCGTTCGACGCCAGCGCGTCGGGCATCCGACGCAGCTCCTGGTAGAGCGCGTTGTTCGACCAGCGCTGCGAGACCACGACGAGGCTGTCGAAGTCGAGGACCCGCTCCTCGCCGTTGATCCCGTGAGCCAGCGTCATCCGACCGTCGCCGACCTCGGAGACCTCCGCACGGACGATCATCTCCACGCCCGCGTTGCGCAGGTCCGCCAGGACACGCGGGTGCTCCAGCGTGAAGGCCGTGAACGAGGCGATGGTGTCGGACTCGGTCACCATGGTCACCGAGTGCCCGGCCTTCGCGAGCTTCTCGGCGAGACCGTGACCCATGTAGTAGTTGTCCGCGTCGAAGAGCACGACCCGCTGGCCGGGAGTCACCTCCTTGACCATGATGTCCTCCGGCGTGAGCACGCGAGCGCGCGCCTCGTCCGTGAGCGGCAGGGGGCTCTGGCTGTACCAGCTCACGCCCTCGGCGTCCCAGCTCGAGCCGGTCGCGATGACGACCAGGTCGGCGCCGTACTCGAGGACGTCCTGGGCGGTCATCGTCGTCTTGAGGATGACCTGGACGTTCTTGAGCTTGCCCAGCTGGATCTTGCGGTAGTCGATGACCCGGCCCCACTCGCCGCGGCCCGGCAGCTTGGAGATCCAGCGCAGGGAGCCGCCGAGGTCGTCGCCGGCGTCGACGAGGTGCACGTTGGCCATGCCGCGCTCGCCGAGGACGCGGGCGCACTCCATCCCGGCCGGCCCCGCCCCCACGACCAGGACGCTCTGCTCGCTGTTCGTTGCACGGGTGAACAGCTCCGGGTGCCAGCCGCGGCGGAACTCCTCGCCGGCGGTGGCGTTCTGGGTGCAGACGATCCTGACCCCGCGCTCCCAGGTCGAGGCGCAGATGTTGCAGCCGATGCACTCGCGGATGTCCTCGAGGCGCCCCTCGTCGATCTTCTTCGGCAGGAACGGGTCGGAGATCGACGGCCGTGCCATGGCGATGAAGTCGCACTGGTTGGAGCGGATCGCGTCCACCATCGTGTCGGGGTTGGTGAAGCGGCCGACGTTGGCGACGGGCTTGGTCGTGTGGTCCTTGACTCCCCTGATGTACTCCGCCTGGTGGTTCTCGCGGTGCGTGCGCGACGAGCCGGCGTCCTCGCCCCACGCGCCGCCGCCCACGGTGAGGTCCCAGAAGTCGACGAGGTCGTCGAGTGCCTCGAGGGTCGCGTACCCCTCCTCGCGGGTGATCCCGTCCGGCCCGAGGCCGAAGGGGAAGTCGAGGGTGTTGACGTGGAACCGGCAGCCGAGGGCAACCTTGCCGTCCGCGGCCTCCCGCATCCCCGTGAGGATCTGGCGGGTGAGGCGGATGCGGTTCTCGAACGACCCGCCGTACTCGTCGGTCCGCTTGTTGTAGTAGCGCATGAGGGAACGGATGGCGATCGTCGCCGCGTGCGCCATCTGCAGCGACACCAGGTCGTAACCGGCGGCGATGGACCTACGGACGGCGTCGGCGTGGATCCGGACGATCTCGTCGACGTCCTCCGCCTCGAACTGCTTGTGCGAGGCCCCGTGCTGGACGGTGACCCAGTCGCTGTTGGTCTGGGTGACCCCGAACGCGGCCTTGCGCGACATCGGGTTGCCGCCGGTGACCTTGTAGTACCCGAGCTCCGCCCCGGCCAGCGCGCCACCGGCGTGGATGGCGTCCGTGGCCAGACGTAGGTTGAGGACGTCGTCGTCGTCCCACAGGTCCGGCAGCACGTAGGGGTCGCAGGCGCACTCCGGCGCGATGTCGATGAGCTCGGTGAAGACGACGCCGAAGCCGCCCTCGGCCTTCATCCCCCGGTGCTGGGCGTTGAAGCCGGGGCTCTCGGTGCCGGCACCGTTGCACTGCGGCGGCTGCCAGAACCGGTTGCGCGCGACCTTCGGCCCGATGCTGATCGGCTCGAAGAGGACGTCGTGCCTGGGATTGCTGGGCATGTCACTCCTTGGGAGGGCGGCTCGGTGGAGCGCGCTGCGGGGCGGCTCCTCGGCCGCGTCGAACGCCAGCTATGTCAGGTGCCCGGGTCGCGCGGAGCCCCCAGAGCCACCGGCGTGCGTGCCGGCTCCGACCCTGACTCGTCGCACCCGAACCCCTGTGAACGCTCATTAATGAGCGATAATTTAGTGACGAAGATAAGAGGGGGGCCGAGAGGTGTCAAGGTCCCGTCGGGAGGGGCCGAGCGCTTGTCGCGCCCGGCCACCTGGCTCACACCGTGTCGCCGCGGCCCCCCGCCCCGCTCCGGCGCGGCAGCCGTGCTCATGCGTGGTCCCGGGCGAGGGCGCGCCCATCGAGAGCCTGGTCGTTCTGCACGATGGGAATCGTGCCCCGCTCGGCCAGTGCGGCCAGGAAGGGACCGGGCGCGAAGGCGAGCTCGGGATCCACCCAGCCGGTCGCGACCGGCGGCGCCAGCGCCAGCAGCTCGGCCCCCACGGCCGCGCTGACCCCGGTCACCCGTCCCGTGACGTCATGACCCCACGCCGGGTGACCCGTCTGGTAGGTCCGCACATGCGGCCGCCCGTCGTGCACCCCCACGATCTCCACGGTGCACATGAGGGCCCAGCCGCAGTCGTCCCGCTCCCCGCCCTTGACCTCCCAGATCCGGTCCCGGACCGCCTCCCGGATGGTGAGCCCGTCAGCGCCCTTGACCAGGGCGTCGTCGAGGAGGCCGTACTTGTTGAGCACGCGCACGTCGTCCATGATCTCGTCCCGCCAGCTGACCCGCGTCGCGCAGTACGACAGCTGCGGGAAGCTGCGCACCAGGGACGTCGTCTCGGGGTGCGGCACGTAGTAGACGCGATGACGGCCCACCGGCTCGAGGAAGTCCACCCATCGGCTGCCCTCCAGGCCGCCCGCCCGGCGGTACTTCCCGCCCTGGAAGAACTGCCGGGTCGGTGTCGTCTCGGCCAGCTCCCACAGCACCGTCTCCAGGCCTCCCAGGGACGGAGCGATCGTGCGCCACGACACCCCCGAGACGTGTACCTCGTCGACCTGGTCGAGGTCCTCGACGGCCTGCCGCACCAGGACCTGCGTCACCCCGGGGCTGATCCCCAGCCCCGACACCGCGAGGATCCCTGCCTCCTGCGTCTGCCTGCGCTGCTCGCTGGTCGGCTCGGAGATCAGGTCGGCATAGTTGACCCGCGCCTCCAACGCCAACGGGAAGATATCGTCGAAGAAGACGTGACTTGTGCAGTTCATCATCAGGCTGGCCGAGGCCAGCTCGGCGACCACCCGGCTGCGGTCCTCGGAGACGTCGAGGAACCGGACGCCGGCGCCCAGCTCCCCGGCCAGTGCCAGTCCCTTGTCGCGTGCCACATCGGCCACCACCACCTCGGTGATGGACGCTCTCGACGCGAGATCCCGGACGACCCACTGGCCGACCTCGCCGGCACCACCGACCACCACGACCTTGGCCACGCGACCTCCTAGTTAAATGAATGGACATTCAGTATGCTCACATGAACGGCCACCCCGGTAGGGGCGAGCGCGTTGCGGGCCAACGCGGGAAACTGTTGTGACCCCTGACGTCCAGGAGCGGCGACGATGGCAGAAGTGGCGCGCAAGACGCGACGGCGTGGTCGGCCCGTGGACACGGGCGACTCGGTCACCCGTGAGCGGGTCCTGGAGATGGCCGGGCAGCTGTTCCTGCAGCACGGCTACGCCGGCACGAGCCTGAAGATGATCGCGCAAGAGCTCGACATCTCGGCGCCGGCGCTCTACTGGTATTTCCCCTCCAAGGAAGAGATCTACGCCGTCGTCATCGAGACGGCCATGCGCGACTTCCTCGAGTACGTGCGCAAGTCCGTGACGGCTGACGACCCGGTCACCCACCTCAGCCAGGTGGTGCGGGCCCATGTGACCTGGCAGCTCAACCAGGCGGATGTCGCGCGCGCCTTCGCCTTCACCATGGGCGCGCTCTCGCAGCACCTTCCGGAGGACCGCGCCCGCGAGATCCGGTCGATGGAGCGGGAGTACCTCGACGACGTCCGGGAGATCCTTCGCAGCGGCGGCGACACGGGCCACTTCCAGGTCGCGGACGTGACCACGACCGCCTTCGCCATCATCACGATGTGCGAGTACGTGCACACCTGGTTCAACCCCGACGGCCCTCTGTCGGTGGAGGCGGTGGCCAACAGGTACGAACGGCTGGCCCTTGCGATGGCCCAGGCCGGCGCCCCCGCCGCCCCCGCCGCCCCCGCCGCCCCCGTGGCCCACGTCGCCCAGGGCGCCCAGGGCACCGCCCGGACCCGGACCCGCCGCCCGTCCTGACCTGGCGAGGCGCCACTCCCGACGAGGGGTCTAGACGCTTCGATCCACTCGCCCTAGTCTTTAATGAACATTCGATAAGTCAGTGCCGGTCGGTACCACCAGGGAGTCGAGGTCGCTGTGTCTGAGCTGTTCTCGGTCGTCGGCAAGGTGGCCGTCGTCACCGGCGCCTCGTCCGGGCTGGGGAGGCGGTTCGCCGCGACGCTGGCGGGCCGCGGCGCGAAGGTCGTCGTCCTCGCCCGCCGTGCGGACCGGCTCAAGGAGCTCGAGAGCGCGTACCCGGATGCGATCCTGCCGGTCGTCGGTGACGTGACCGACGAGGATGACGTCGCGGCGGCGGTGGAGCAGGCGTACCGGTGGGGCGGATCGCTGGACATCCTGGTCAACAACGCCGGTACGACCCACGTGGAGGCGGCCGAGGACGAGGACGGCGCCGCCTTCGCCCGCGTGCTCGAGGTGAACGTGACCGGTCTGTTCCGCTGCTGCCGGCTGGTGGGGCGGTCGATGCTGGAGCGGGGCTCCGGCTCGATCGTGAACATCTCCTCCATCAATGCGTTGGTGGCCAGCGGCGCGATCCCCGAGGCGGGGTACGTCGCGAGCAAGGGCGCGGTGTCGAGCCTGACCCGCGAGCTGGCGGCGCAGTGGTCGGCCCGCGGTGTGCGGGTCAACGCCCTGGCGCCCGGCTACTTCCCCTCGGAGATGACCGCCTCCCTGTTCGAGCCCGAGCACGCACGCTACTTCCGCCGCCTGCCCATGAAGCGCGGCGGTCATCCCCACGAGCTCGACGGCCCGCTGCTGTTCCTCGCCAGCGACGCCTCGAGCTACATGACGGGGCACACCCTGGTCGTCGACGGCGGCTGGACCATCGTGTAGGCCGTCGCCCGGCGACGTCCCGGGCCGGCAGGGCCCGGGACCGGACCGGTCTCCACCCCACCACTCGAACCCACTCGAACCCGTACGCGCACGCACAGATGTCAGGACAGAACAGGAGCAGGCGAGATGCCCGAGGACCAGCAGATCAGAGGACGCGCGCTCATCGACGGCCAGTGGGTCGACGGCGCCGGAGCCGACATCACGCGCCGCAACCCGTACAACGACGAGCTCGTGTCGTCGGCCGCCGCGGTCACGATCGAGCAGGCCGACGCCGCGATCGACGCCGCGGCGCGGGCCCGGCGGGCCTGGGGGGCGGCCTCGCCGCTGGCCCGGAACCACGCCGTCCACAAGGCCGGAGACCTTATGCACGCGCGCCGGGACGAGGTGGCACGCCTGATCACCCGCGAGATGGGCAAGACGCTCGCCGAGTCCTACGAGGATGTCGACTACGCCGTCCACGACCTGAAGATGGGCGCCGACGACGCCCTGCGCCTGCTGGGCCAGACCGTCCAGGGCACGTCCTCCGAGACGGACAACCCCAAGCGGGTGCTGGTGCAGAACGTGCCGGTCGGGGTCGTCGGGCTGTCCACGCCGTGGAACTTCCCGGTCGCGATCCCGTGCGAGCTCCTCGGTCCCGCCCTGGCGACCGGCAACACCGTCGTCTGGAAGCCGAGCGAGGTCGCGCCGGGCTCGGGCCACCTGCTCGCCGAGTGCCTCGCCGAGGCGCTCCCGCCGGGCGTCATCAACGTGCTCCACGGGCGCGGCGACATCGGTGCGCACCTGGTGAGCAGCCCGCTCGTCGACATGTTCGGCTTCGTCGGCAGCACCGCCACCGGCGAGGCCATCGCGCGCGGCGCCGGCGTCAAGAAGCTCCTGCTGGAGCTCGGCGGCAACGGGCCCGTGGTCGTCATGGACGACGCCGACCTCGACGCGGCCGCCTCGGCGACGACCTACTCCGCGTACTACGTCAGCGGCCAGGTCTGCACCGCCAGCGAGCGGGTCCTGGTGCACGAGGCCGTGCTCGACGACTTCGTCGCGCGCGTGGTGGACTTGAGCAAGCAGGTCGTCGGGGGCGACCCGCTGCACCCCGGCACCACGATGGGGCCGATGTGCTTCGCGGGCAGCTTCGACAAGACCCGCCAGCACCTCGACGACGCCGTCGCGAAGGGTGCCACGATCGTGTTCGGAGGCGGCTTCGAGGGCCTGTACCACGAGCCGACGGTCATCACCGGCGTCACCTCCGACATGCTCATCGCGCAGGAGGAGACCTTCGGACCCGTCGTGCCGATCATGACCTTCCGGTCCGTCGACGAGGCCGTCGAGATCGCCAACGAGACCCCGTACGGCCTGCAGGGCGCGGTGTTCACCTCGTCCATCCCCACGGCGTGGAAGCTCGCCGAGGGCATCGACTGCGGCACCATGCACGTCAACGGGACGACGAACCACTGGGAGCTGCTGGCTCCCTTCGGCGGCATGAAGAAGTCGGGCATCGGTCGCATCCTCGGAGTGGCGTCGCCGACGTCCTTCACCAACCAGAAGCAGATCACTTTCGACGTCGGCTGAGTCGTGGGGGGGGGGGGGGGCGGCGGG
>JACRAB010000281.1 GCA_016213575.1 Actinomycetota bacterium | reverse complement strand
GTCGACGGCACCGTCCGGCGCACCGTCGTCGGCGCCGTCCGGCGCGGGCGCCGCCGACGTCGACAGGTGCCGCGGCGGGCCCGCCCCGGGCTGCTGCTCCGGCGGGCTCACGGGCGCAGCTGCCGCCGTGACGCCGCGATGAGCTCAGGCGTCAGCAGCGGCCCGAACCGCTTGGCGAGGGAGCCGATCTCGTAGCCGATGAGGCCGACGTCGCAGGCCCCCTCGGCGACGACACCGAGGCAGCTGCCGTCGGCGATGACCGACACGAGGAGGAACCCGCGGGTCATCTCGATCATGATGAGCTCGAGCCCGAGGAAGTCGTAGCGCCGCGACGCGCTGCGCCCCAGGCTCGCCAGGCTCGAGACGATGACCGCGAGGTGGTCCGCGTCGTTGCGCTCCAGCCCGTCGGAGGCCGCGATGAGCAGGCCGTCCGAGGAGACCGCGACGGCTTCCCGGACCCCGGCGGTCTCCCGCACGAAGTTCCCGAGGAGCCACCCGAACTGCTGGTCGGCGTGGGCACCGATGGTCATGACCTCTCCTCCGTCTGGGTGCCGGCGGCCCGGTGGTGCTTCGGGACGACCGGCATCGCGTCGCCGCCCTCCGGGGCCTCCGGTGTCGTGTCCTCGAACCCGCGCTGCATCCCGGACCGCAGTGCCGAGAAGCGGTTCCCGAGCCGGCCGGGGGCCGACTCCTCGACGGGCACCTGCAGGACGGGCGGCCCGGCGGGCGGCGGCCAGGCACCGCCCGGCGCGGAGCGGCCCGGCACCCGGTCCGCCGGGGCCCGCCCCGACCGGGTGGTGGTGCGGGTGCTCCCCGGGACACGGACCCGGAGCCCGTTGCGGGTGCGCAGGTCCGGCGTCCCCGGCGGGACGGCGACGCCCGGCACCCCCGGGACCCCGGGGACGGCGTCCTGCCGGACCGGCCGGGCGCCGTCCGCGACGGGCGGCGCCCACGGGCGGTCCCGGGCCGCCGGCGGCTCCTGGGCGGCGGGCCGCTCCTGGGCCGCGGGCCGGTGCTCCGCGGGAGGCTCCGGCGCGGCCGGCGGCGGGTACGTCATCCCGGTGGGGGTGGCGGGGGCCGCCGGCGCCGGGACGTTGAAGATGCTCCCGGGCGGCCGGACCGGCACCGGCCCGGTGCCGGCGGCGGCCCGGCCGACCGGCTGCGCCGCCGGGTCCGCGATCGGGCCGGTCCCCGGCGCGGGCGCGTGGACGGCCGCTCCGTCGCGGATGTCGACGACGACGCGGTCGTCGGCGTAACGGTCGTCTGCGTACCGGTCGTCGGTGTACCGGTCCCCGGCGGGCGGGGTCGCGTGCGCCCCGGACGCCGCGGGCACCTGGCGCGCCGCGGCCGCGGCCTCCTCGTGCCGCTCCCGGACGGCCGTGAGGTCCACGGGGCCGGTGACGGTGGCGGTCACGGTCACCGGCACGCTGCGCGGCGCCTCGTGGGCGCCCCGCCCGTGGTCGCTCGCGCTGACGACCTGACCGGACTCGATCTGGCCCGGCCGCACGAGCAGCGCGTCCGGGATGTGGATGCGGGCCGTGACACCGGTGACCGGGGACGGCAGCAGCTCGACCCGGACGCCGGCCTGCTCGGCGAGGCGGCCGACGACGTAGTGCCCGAGGAACCGCGACGGGGTCACCATGAAGTCGCCCTCGCCGCGCAGACGGCCATTGGCGTCCTCGAGGTCCTCGGGCGTCATCCCGATGCCCTGGTCGACGACGGCGATGAGGTAGTCGTCGCCGAGCTGGCGACCTACGACCTCGACCTCGCAGTCCGGCGGGGAGAAGCGCAGCCCGTTCTCGATGAGCTCGGAGAGCAGGTGCGAGAGGGAGCCGATGACGGCGCCCGAGACGAGGGTCTCGTCCACGCGGCGCAGGGCGACGCGGCGGTAGTCCTCGACCTCGGAGACCGCGGCCCGCATGACGTCCGCGATCGGTGCGGGCGTCGTCCACTGGCCGGGGCTCTGCGCACCGGTCAGCACGAGCAGGCTGGACGCGTTGCGTCGCATCCGGGTCGCGAGGTGGTCGAGCTCGAAGAGGTTCGCCAGACCCGTCGGGTCCATCTCCTCCTTCTCGAGGTTGGAGATGAACCGCAGCTGCTTGCGCACGAGGTTCTGGTTGCGCCGTCCGAGGTTCGTCAGCGCCTCGAGCGTCGCGCGCCGCTGCATCGCCTGCTCGACGGCCAGCCGGTAGGCGGCCTCCTGCAGGTGGTTCAGGGCCGAGACGACGGACCGGATCTCCGCGCTCGCCCGGCGCGGGGCGGCGACCGGCGCGGGGCGCGGCGGGGCCGGCTCGGCAGTGCCGCCGGAGGGGTCGAACGCCCGCAGCCGCAGCATCGCGGCCGGGAGCCGCTCGTCGGCGACCGTCTCGGCCTCGGCGGCCAGGTCGGCGAGCGGGCGGCTCACGGACCGCGAGGCGAGGACGGCGAGGTAGATCGAGCCGCCGACGCAGAGCAGGACGACGACGAGCAGGCCGCCGAGCCGCAGCGTGGCCTCCCGCTGGAGCTCGAACGCCCGCAGCCGGATCGTCGACCCCACGTGCTCGCGGAGGGTGCTCATGTCGTCGAGGACGGTCGTGTGCGCCGACCACCAGGACTGCGGGTTCACGACGACGGGCCGGCCGTCGGCCGCGAGGACCGCGACGCCCTCGAAGTAGTCGACGACGCGGCCGGCCCCGGTGTCGAGGAGGTAGCGCGCGGACGCCGTCTCCTGCGTGCCGGCGACCGCGAAGTAGCGCTTCCACGCGTTCGCCTTCGCGGCGCGCATCTCGGCGAAGGTGACGAACTCGCCGCGGCGGAAGCCGCCGGCGGAGAAGACGCCGGAGAGGAACGCCCGCTCCTGGGCGGTGGCCTCGGACGCGTCCTGCAGGGCGGTCAGCACCGCCACACCGGCCGCGAGCTCGGTGTCCCCGACGTCGGACAGGCCCAGGTCGAGCTGGGTCAGGCCGGCGATGCGGTCGGTGTAGAACGTGAAGGTCGCCTGCCGCGCGGCCGCCCCCGAGTCGGTCGCGGAGCGCACCGGCCCGAGGCCGTCGAGCGACCGGAGCGCACCGCGCACCCGTGCCTCCACGTCACCGGAGCCGGCGACGAGCGCCGCGAGCTCGCGGCGCTGGGTGTCGACGGCCGCCCGCACCCGGGTCAGCTCGTTCGTGAAGCTCTCGTTGCCGCCGAGGACGAGCGAGGCGACGCCACGCTCGTCCTGGAGGACCCCGACGAGCGACTGGACGCCGAGGGCGATCCCGACCGAGCGTGACGTCGTCTGCGACTCGCGGTAGTCCCGGACGGGCTGCGCGGCGACGAGCGCGAGGAGCAGGACGACCGCGGCGAGCGGCAGCGCGAGGATCCGGGCCATCCGCCCCCGCATCGTCCGGGCCCGGCGTCGGGGTCGTTCACGACCGGCCCCGTCGGGCTGGTCCGCACGCTCCTCGACGTCGATCGCGATCGTGCTCGCGGTTCGCTGACCCACCGCGGGGTCTCCCTTCGGCCGTCGGTCCTGGACACGACGACCGGTCGGCCGACGCGCGGACGCATCCGGACCGCCGAAGGTTCAGCACCTCCGAGGTCCCGTTCGTGCGGGTCGCGCCTGGCCAGGTCGCTGCGGTCCGGAGGTCCGGGCCGATCGATCGTGTGGCATCCGACCCTTGCCGTCCGCCCACGTCCCGCTACAGCGCGTCATGTTGGCACGGCTCAGAAAGGGATGGGAACGGATTTACAAGATCAAAACGCCTTCTTGTCAAAAAGATGTGCAGTGTTACGTCACGCGTTCTGTCACATGCACGCTGAGTAGCCGCCCGGCCGTCGTCGCCACTCTGTGTTGTGACGGCCGGACGGCTCGGATCAGCGGCGCCGGCCCGTCGGCAGCGCGGGGACCATGGCGCCGAACGCCAGGTGCGCGGCGACGAGCGCGAGCCCGAGGGTCGTCAGGGAGAACCCGACGGAGAGGTCGAGCAGGGCGAGGACGAAGCAGACGAGTGCGGCGACGGCGAACATCGGGGAGGCCTCCTGGTCGTGGCCGCCGGCGTGCTGCCGGCGGCTCGCCGCGGATCCTCCTCGTCCGGCCGCGGGCGACAACTCGAGACGCCGCCCGGTGGCGGCGCGGGCCCGGACGCCGGACGATCGACACCGCGGGCAGCACCGGCCGAGGGCGCCCGCCCGACCGAGGGAGACAGGCATGCGCGCGATCTGGAACGGCGTCGTCCTCGCCGAGACGGCGGACACCGTCGTCGTCGAGGGCAACCACTACTTCCCCCGGGAGTCGCTGCGCGCCGAGCACTTCGTCGAGAGCGACCGGCGGACGACGTGCCCGTGGAAGGGCGAGGCCTCCTACCTCAGCGTGCACGCCGGGGACGCCGTGAACGCCGACGCCGCCTGGTACTACCCGCAGCCGAAGGACGCCGCGGCGCAGATCCGGGGCCGGGTGGCCTTCTGGAAGGGCGTCGAGGTCGTCGACGGCTGAGGCGGCGCCCCCGCAGGCCTTCGTCCCCGTGCGGATCCGCCCGGCGGGGCTACCGTCGGGAACGGACGGGTGACCACCACGGTCCACGCTCCGCGGGCCCGTCCGACGGAGGCCCGACGTGAGCCACGACAAGCTCGAGAAGATCCGCACCGCCCACGGTTTCGTCGCCGCGCTGGACCAGAGCGGCGGCAGCACCCCCAAGGCCCTGCGGCTGTACGGGCTCGACGAGACCGCCTACGGCGACGAGGCGGAGATGTTCGACCGCATCCACGAGATGCGCAGCCGGATCATGCGCAGCCCCGCGTTCACCGGGGACCGGATCCTCGGCGCGATCCTCTTCGAGCAGACGATGGACCGTGACGTCGACGGCAAGGGCTCCGCGGAGTACCTGTGGGAGGTCAAGGGCGTCGTCCCCTTCCTCAAGGTCGACAAGGGCCTCGCCGACGAGGCGGACGGCGCGCGCTGCATGAAGCCGATCCCCGACCTCGACGCGCTGCTCGAGCGGGCGAAGAGCCACGGCGTCTTCGGCACGAAGATGCGTTCCGTCGTCCAGGTCGCCGACCGGGCCGGCGTCGACGCCCTCGTCGCGCAGCAGTTCGAGCTGGCCGGGCGGATCCTCGACGCCGGCCTCGTGCCGATCGTCGAGCCCGAGGTCGACATCCACTCGCCGAGCAAGGGCGAGGCGGAGGTGCTGCTCGAGGCAGCCCTGCACCGGCACCTCGACGCACTCCCGGAGGGCCGGGCCGTCATGCTCAAGCTGACGCTCCCCGACGTGGACGACTTCTACGCCGACCTCGTCGCCCACCCGCACGTGCTGCGGGTCGTGGCCCTGTCCGGCGGCTACAGCCGGGACGACGCGAACGCCCGCCTCGCCCGCAACCACGGCGTCGTCGCGAGCTTCTCGCGCGCGCTCACCGAGGGGCTCACGGCCCAGCAGACCGAGGAGGAGTTCGACGCGATGCTCGAGGCGTCGATCGCGAGCATCTACGCGGCGTCCATCACCTGATCCCCGCACGGCACGGTCCCGGGCGGCACCTTCTCCTCAACCCTGCCGCCGCGCCGCCGACGGGGGACGCGATCCCCGGGACCGGCGGGGCCGGCCGACGCAGGGACGACGCCATGGACATCCTCGACGCCGTCGCGGACACCTACCGCAGGCAGGGGCCGCTGCGGCAGCACGTCGCGGCGCGCAGCTTCCTGGCCGACCTGCCGGCGGACGTCGTCCAGGAGCAGCTCGGGACGTGCCTGGACGCCGGGGTGCTCGTCCCGGGCGACCAGGGCACGGTCCGGCTCTGCGACCGGCTCAAGGTCGCGGTGCTCACCCGTCCGGTGCTCGCGGCGTGGGTGCAGGACGCCCGGACGGCGCCGGGACCGCTCGGCGGGGCCCTCACCGAGGGGATCCGGGGCGAGCTGCGTGCCCTGGTCCGGTTCTGCCTCGCCGGCACCGACGACAGCCAGCACCGGCGCGCGGTCGAGCTCACCGCCGTCCTCGCCACCGCGACACTCGACGTCCAGGCGATCGACGTCGTGTCCGGGCTGCCCGGCACGACCCGGAGCCAGCTCCAGGACCTCGCGGCCGTCCCGGAGGGCAGCTGCCGGACGACGCACGAGCTGCTCGCACGGATGCGCCGCTACGTCACCACCGAGTTCGTCGAGGTCACGGGCTGACCCGCGGGGACGCCGGCCCGCCGGGACCGACCGGCCCGCCCGGCCCGACCCCGGCCGTTCGGCGGAGATCGGCCGGTCGCGCCCGCCGACGTGTGCCGGCTTGCAACACTGTCCTGTGAAGATCACTCGGGGGCGCTGCGGCGCCGGTGTCGTCCTGTCCGTCACGATCCTGCTCGGCCTCACCGGCTGCGGCTCGGGGTCGTCCACCACCTCCGCCGGCGCGGGCACGTCCGCCGCCGCGACGCCCGGGGCGGCCACGCCGACCACGCCGGCCGCGGCGCCGCGCTCGCGCGCCGCGGACGACTCCGGCGGCGACGCGGGCGGCGACTACTGCGCCGTCGTCAAGGAGAACGTCGCCTACCTGACCGGCGGCGAGATCGCCAAGCTCGTCACGTCGGGCAAGAAGGCCGACTGGGAGAAGTACTTCGACATCACGGCGAAGGCGAACGACGAGCTCGTGGCCGCCTCGCCCGGTGAGATCCGGCCCGTCGTCGAGCAACTCACGAAGGACTCCCAGGTGCTCCGGGGCGTCATCAAGGAGGCCGACTACGACATCGCCAAGGCCGGCACGAGCGAGGTGCTCGCGTCCATCAACTCCCCCGAGCACCTCGCGGCGGTCGACACGTTCGTCGCCTTCACCAAGAGCGAGTGCGACATCGACCTGCTCAAGCTGTCCTGACCCGGTCGATCTGATCCGGAGCGCCGGCGGACCTGCCGTCAGGTCCGCCGGCGCTCACGGACGAGCACGATCTGGTTCTGCCGCCGCAGCTCGAACAGCTCGGTCGCCTCCACGAGGTCGCTCAGCTTCCGGTAGCCGTAGTTGCGGGGGTCGAGGGACGCCTGGTTGCCGATCTGCTGGCCGACGGCGCCCAGGTGCGCCCAGCCGTCGTCCCCGCCCGCGGCGTCGACGGCGGAGCGCAGCAGCCGGACGAGCCGCGTGTTGCTCCGCAGCTGCTTGGCGTCGGCGGGCCGCAGGACCGCCTCGACGGCGACCTGCTCGGCCTCGGTCTCCTCCGCCACCGCGCCGGGCGCGGTGAGGCCCTCGATGTAGCTGAACTGGGAGCACGCGTTGACGAACGGGTCCGGTGTCTTCCGCTCGCCGAAGCCGTAGACCTTGAGGCCCTCGGTGAGCACCCGCATCACGAGCGGGGTGAAGTCGGCGTCGCTCGAGACGATGGCGAACGCGTCGAGGTTGCGGGCGTAGAGCAGGTCCATCGCGTCGATGACCATCGCCATGTCGGAGGCGTTCTTGCCCGCCGAGTACGCGAACTGCTGGATCGGCCGGATCGCGTACGTGTGGAGCACGCCTTCCCAGCCCTTGAGATGAGGGCTCTTCCAGTTGCCGTAGGCGCGCCGCACGTTCGCCGTCCCGTGCCGGGCCACCTCGCTGAGGATGACGTCGATCTTGGCCGCGGGCGCGTTGTCGGCGTCGATGAGCAGCGCGATCCGACGTTCGCTCGTCTCCATGGCGTCCCCCCTCGCGGGCCAGGCTACGGCGAGATGTCTCACTTCGAGACCAATCTTGACTCACTCCAGATTACTGACCAGACTCGGGCGCGTGCATCCCGCGTTCGACGCCGAACCCCTGCTCCGGGGGGCCGCCCTGCGCGTCACCCGGCCCCGGGTCGCGGTGCTGACCGCGGTGCACCAGCACCCGCACGCCGACACAGACTCGATCATCCGCGCCGTCCGGGCGGACCTGGCCGACGTGTCCACCCAGGCGGTGTACGACGTGCTGCGTGCCCTGACCACCGCGGGCCTCGTGCGGCGCATCGAGCCGGCAGGCTCCGCCGCGCGCTACGAGGCCCGGGTCGGGGACAACCACCACCACGTCGTGTGCCGGTCGTGCGGCGACATCGCCGACGTCGACTGCGCCGTGGGCTACACCCCGTGCCTCACCGCCTCGCACGACCACGGCTTCTCGATCGACGAGGCCGAGGTCGTCTACTGGGGCCTGTGCCCCGACTGCTCCACGGCTCGTAGCTCCTGACAACTCCCCCACCGAACCGTTGGTAGAGAAAGGATCCACCCGTGTCCGAAACCCATGATGCAGTCGTCGGTGACATGAACCAGGAGCCCGAGGCCAAGTGCCCTGTCCTGCACTCGACCGGTGGCACGTCCAACCGTGACTGGTGGCCCAACCAGCTCGACGTGAACGTCCTGCACCGCAACTCCGCCAAGAGCGACCCGATGGGCGGCGACTTCGACTACGCCGCGGAGTTCAAGACCCTCGACCTCGCCGCCGCGAAGGCGGACATCGCGGCCGTGCTCACGGACTCCCAGGACTGGTGGCCGGCCGACTTCGGCAACTACGGGCCGCTCTTCGTCCGGATGACCTGGCACGCCGCCGGCACCTACCGGATCAGCGACGGCCGCGGCGGCGCGGGCACCGGCCAGCAGCGGTTCGCCCCGCTCAACAGCTGGCCGGACAACGGCAACCTCGACAAGGCGCGTCGCCTGCTCTGGCCGGTCAAGAAGAAGTACGGCCGCAAGCTCTCCTGGGCCGACCTCCTCGTCCTGGCCGGCAACGTCGCCATCGAGCAGATGGGCCTGCCGACCTTCGGCTTCGGCGGCGGCCGCGCCGACGTCTGGGAGCCGGAGCCCGTCAACTGGGGCACCGAGGACACCTGGCTCGGCGACAAGCGCTACAGCGGCGACCGCGACCTGACGAACCCGCTGGCCGCCGTCCAGATGGGTCTCATCTACGTCAACCCGGAGGGCCCCAACGGCACCCCGGACCCGCTCGCCGCGGCGCGCGACATCCGCGAGACCTTCGCCCGGATGGCGATGAACGACGAGGAGACCGTCGCGCTCATCGCCGGCGGCCACACGTTCGGCAAGACCCACGGCGCCGGCGACGCCGCACTCGTCGGCCCCGAGCCCGAGGCCGCCCCGCTGCAGGAGATGGGCCTGGGCTGGACCAGCAGCTACGGCACCGGCAAGGGCGGCGACGCGATCACCAGCGGCCTCGAGGTGACCTGGACCCAGAAGCCGACCGAGTGGTCGAACCTGTACTTCGACAACCTCTTCGGCTTCGAGTGGGAGCTCAGCGAGAGCCCGGCCGGCGCCAAGCAGTGGGTCGCGAAGGACGCCCCGCCGTCGATCCCCGACCCGGTCACCGGTGAGCCGACCCGGGTGCCGACGATGCTCACGACGGACCTGTCGCTGCGCTTCGACCCGGCCTACGCCGTGATCTCCAAGCGGTTCCACGAGAACCCGGCCGAGTTCGCCGACGCCTTCGCCCGGGCCTGGTTCAAGCTGACCCACCGCGACATGGGGCCGGTCACGCGCTACCTCGGCCCGGAGGTCCCCTCGGAGGAGCTCATCTGGCAGGACCCGGTTCCCGCGGTCGACCACGAGCTCGTCGGCGCGGACGACGTCGCCGCCCTCAAGGCGACGATCCTCGCTTCCGGGCTCACGGTGTCCCAGCTGGTCACCACGGCGTGGGCGTCGGCGTCGACGTTCCGCGGCACGGACAAGCGCGGCGGCGCCAACGGGGCACGCATCCGGCTCGCGCCGCAGAACGGCTGGGACGTCAACAACCCGGCCGAGCTGGCCACGGTGCTCCGGACGCTCGAGGGCATCCAGGCGCAGTTCAACGCCGCCGGCGGCGCGAAGATCTCGCTCGCCGACCTCATCGTGCTCGGTGGTTCCGCAGCGGTCGAGCAGGCCGCCAAGGCCGCGGGCCACGACGTCACGGTGCCGTTCACCCCGGGTCGCACGGACGCGTCGCAGGAGCAGACGGACGTCGACTCGTTCGCCGTCCTCGAGCCGGTCGCCGACGGGTTCCGCAACTACGCCGGCAAGGGCGGCCTCCCGGCCCCCGCGGAGGCGCTGCTCGTCGACAAGGCCGACCTCCTCACGCTCACCGCTCCCGAGCTCACCGTGCTCGTCGGCGGGCTGCGGGTGCTCGGCGCGAACTACGACGGCTCCTCGCTCGGCGTCCTCACGACGCGGCCCGGGACGCTGACGACGGACTTCTTCGTCAACATCCTCGACGTCGCCACGGTGTGGAGCCCGGTCTCGGAGGCCGAGGACACGTTCGAGGGCCGCGACCGCGCAAGCGGTGCGGTGACGTGGACCGGCAGCCGGGCCGACCTCGTGTTCGGCTCGAACTCGCAGCTGCGGGCGCTCGCCGAGGTCTACGCGAGCGACGACTCGCAGACGAAGTTCGTCGGCGACTTCGTCGCCGCGTGGCCGAAGGTCATGGAGCTCGACCGGTTCGACGTCGCCTGACGTCGCACCACCGGCAGCAGCACCGGCAGCACCGG
>JACRAB010000274.1 GCA_016213575.1 Actinomycetota bacterium | reverse complement strand
TCTCAATCAGCCACCCGGCGTCCAGAACGGCGGGGCGGCCACTCCTCAGAGTCCACCCGCAGGCGAAAAGCAGCGATAAGCCACACCCCGCCGCCCTGGGCATCTGAGACACCCAATCCCAGACAGATCAACCTTATGGAGACAGCGATGGCGGCCGGTGCACGGAGCACGTCCGGCGGCGCCCGGGGCGTCGTCGTCCTCGTCGCCGCGCCCGGGTACGGCCGGACCACGGCGCTCGAGCGGTCCGTCGAGGAGCCGACCGGGCCGGGCGGCGCGGGCCCGCTGCTCGTCGGGGCGCGCGCACTCCTCGCCGCCGGGGCGGTCGGCGCCGGCGTCGGCCGGCTGCTCGTCGACGACGTCGACCACCTCGACGACCCGGACCTGACCACCCTCGCCGGGCTCGTCGCGGACCTGCCCCCCGACGTCCGGGTCGTCCTCGCGACGACCCGTCCGCTCGACGCGGCGGTGCGGACGGCGCTGCGCCGCCCCGTCCTCGTCCGCTGCGCCGCCGACCTCGCCCTGACCGTCGAGGGCACGGCGCGGGTGCTCCGCGAGGACCACGGCGTCACCGACCTCGACGTCGCGGACGCCGTCCACGCCGCGACCGCCGGCTGGCCCCTCCTCGTGCACCTCGCCGCGGACGTCGCCGCGACACCCGGTGCCGACGCCGCCTACGTCCGGGCCCGGCTCGCCGCCGCGGACTCGCCGTGCCGGCACTGGCTCGCCGACCGGGTGCTCACCAGGCTCGACGCCGTGGCCCTCGACGTCCTCGACCGCGCCGTCCGGGTCGGCCCGGTCGCGCCCGGCCTCCTGCGGGAGGTCGCCGGCGAGCAGGCTGCGGAGGCGGTCCGGGTGCTCACCGTGACCGGCCTGCTCGGGCCCGCCGAACCGCTGCTCAGCGGGCCGGGCCAGGCCGCGGCGCCCCGCGCGGAGGACGACACGGACGTCGTCCCCGTCGCCGTCGTCCCCGCGGTCGCGGCGGCCGTCCGGGCCGAGCGTGCCCCGCTGCCGCCGGGCGCCGCGACGTCGGCCGCCCGGTCCGCGGCGGACTGGTTCCGCGCACGCGGCCGGCACCTGCTCGCGGCGCAGTTGCTTCGGGTCGCGGACGAGCCCCTCGCGGCCGCCCGGGTCGTCGTCTAGCACGGGGACGCGATCCTCGCCGGCGGCGGCGCGGCCGCCGTCGTCGACCTCGCGGGGGACCTGGTCGACCCGGACCCCGGCGCCGGCCCGGCCGACCACGACGCACCGGACGCCCGCCGGCTGCGGCTCGTCGTCGGGGACGCCCGGCGGATGGCCGGGGACGCCCGTGGCGCGCTGCGCACGCTGCTGCCGCTCGCCGAGGCCGCCGACCGAGCCGGGCACTGGCCGCCGGACCTCGCCTGGCGGGTCGCGATGGTGCACTACATGACGGGCAGCCCGCAGGCCGCCGTCGAGGTGTGCCGGCGGGTGCCCGACGCGGTCCGGCACGGGGACGACGGCGACGACGTCGAGGCCGTCCTCCTCTCGACGGTCGAGGCGGCGGCGCTGTTCGGCCTCGGTGACGCCGAGGGGATCGGCCCGCTCGTCGCCGGTGCCGTCGCCCGGGCCGAGCGCAGCGGCCGGCCGCAGGCGCTGGCGGCCGCCCATCTCGTCGCCGCGGGCGCGGCCGAGGGCGAGGCCCAGGCGGAGCACCTACGGCTCGCCGGGGAGGCGGCCACCGCCGCGGGGGACGTCGTCACGCTCGCCCGGGTCCTCGTGAACCAGACCTTCACCGCCCTGGCCCGGTCCCGGTTCGACGAGGCGGCGGCGGTCGGGACCGCGGCGCTGCGGGCCGCCGAGGCCGGGGCACCGCCCGGGCTGCTCGTGACGGCCCGGCTCAACCTCGCGGAGGCGCTGCGCCGGGTCGGCCGGTTCGACGAGGCCGTCTTCCACGCCGAGCGGGTGCTCCTCACCTGCCGGCGGACCGGCGTCGGCCGGGCGGCGTCCGCGCTCCTCGTGCTCGGCTGGGTCGCCCGGACCCTGGGCCGTCGGGAGCGGGCTCGGGTGGCGTACGAGGAGGCCGCCGAGCTCGCCGCGGCCCAGGGGCAGGCCCGCGAGCACACGTACGCGCTCACCGGTCTGGCCTGGCTGCTCCTCGACGCCCCGGCGGACGGCGGCCAGCCGGACTCCGCGGCGGCGGCCGACCTGCTCGCCCGGGCCGAGGAGGTCGCCCCGCCGCACCTGCGCGGTGACGTCGACACGGTCCGAGGCTGGCTGGCGCTGGCCCGCGGCGACCTGGACGCCGCGGCGCGGTCCGCGGAGGCCGCCCTCGCCGCGGCCCGCGCCCAGCGCTCGCTCGCGGACATCGCCCAGGCGCTCGAGCTCTCGGCGGCGGCCAGCCGGCAGTCCGCCGGTGCCCGCGCGGCGCTCGAGGAGGCGCACGCGCTGTGGCTGCAGGCCGGGGCCGCGCCCGCTGCGGACCGGGTCCTCGTCCTCGTCGGCCGCCTCCCCGGCACGTCGAGCCGGGACCGGGCCGCGGCCCGGGACGCCGCCGCCCGGCTCGCCCTGCTCGGGATCCGGGTCGCCGACGCCGGACCGCTGCCCGGTGAGGCCCTCACCGCCCCGCTCCAGGTGCAGGTCCTCGGCGGCTTCGAGGTGCGGGCGGCGGGCCGGCCGGTGCCGTTCGCCGCCTGGCGCTCGCGGCAGGCCCGCACCCTCGTCAAGGTGCTCGTCGCCCGGCGGGGGCGGCCCGTCCCGCGCGGGGAGATCTGCGAGCTGCTCTGGCCGGACGACGACCCGCAGCGGACGGCGCACCGGCTCTCGGTGCTGCTGTCCGTCGTCCGCGGGGTGCTCGACCCGGCCAAGGCCTGGCCGCCGGACCGCTACGTCCGCGCGGACACCCTCGGGCTCTCGCTCGACCTGTCGAACGTCGTCGTCGACGCCGAGGAGCTGCTCCGGGACGCCGCGCACGCCGACGACGTGCTCGCCGACGGCGACGAGGAGCGCGCCCGGGACCTGCTCGCCGAGGTCGACGCGCTGTACCGGGGGGACGCGTTCGACGACGAGCCCTACGAGGCCTGGGCCGACGGCTTGCGCGAGGAGGTCCGGGCGGCGTGGCTGCGGTCGCTGCGCCGGCACGCGCGGCTGTGCCGGGGCGCGGGGGACGTCGACGGCGCCGTCGGGGACCTGGTCCGGCTGCTCGCGGCCGACCCCTACGACGAGTCCGCG
The DNA here is from genome assembly GCA_016213575.1 of Actinomycetota bacterium. Lineage (GTDB taxonomy): Bacteria > Actinomycetota > Actinomycetes > Actinomycetales > Kineosporiaceae > R-H-3. The sequence goes on along the minus strand of JACRAB010000274.1, from coordinate 13,479 downwards.
CACCACGCGCTCGTCCGGACCCTCGTCGCCGCGGGCCGCCACGGCGAGGCCCGGCGGGCGTTCGACCGCTGGACGCACGCGATGGAGCACATCGACGCGCCCGTCCCCGACCCGGACCTCCTCGCCGCCGGACCGCGCCGTCCCCGGCCGGCCGTTGTCCGGCTGCCCGAGGACCCGGCGCCGTCACGCAGGGTGTTGTGACGTCGTGCTGACGGCCGTCGGGAGCCTTCTCGCCAGGTGCGGCGCCGCCAGGGGCGCCGCCCGGTCCTCCGGAGGTACCCCATGACCACGACCCGTCGGCGGCTCGGTGCCGTCGTCCTCGCGCTCTTCTGCTCGGGTGCGCTCGCCGTGGCGGGGGGTGGACCGGCCACGGCCGGCATCGTCGGCCTCCCGTTCGACACCGGTCCCTGCTGGCTCGGGAACTCGGCCGTCACGCACATGGGCACCTCGGGCGACGACACGATCGTGGGGACCTCGGGGCCGGACTTCATCTGCGGCCTGGGGGGCAACGACACGATCAAGGGCCTGGCCGGTGACGACGTCGTCTACGGCGGGGGCGGTGCGGACGTCGTCTACGGCGCCACCGGGCTCGACGTCGTCTACGGCGAGGCCGGCGACGACGACCTCTACGGCGGCGAGGACCAGGACTACCTCGACGGCGGTGCCGACGCGGACGAGCTGTTCGGCGGCGGCGCCGACGACACGATGTACGCCGGGGCGGGTGACGACATCGGCCACACCGGCGAGTGGCTCGGCTCCGAGGGGTGGGAGTCCGGCGACAGCCCGGAGGGCAACGCGGACTACTTCTACGGCGGGGACGGGTACGACACGCTCTACATGAACAACTGGGTGGAGGGCGAGCCGACCGAGACCGAGAACGCGGTGAACGACCCGCTCAACAAGGGCTGTTGCGGTTGGTGGTACTGACCCGCCGGACCCCGGGCAGGGCCCGGTCCGGTCCGAGGCCCCGGACCGGACCGGGCCCGCGTAGGGTCGGCACGTGCCCGTCCGCGTCGTCACCACCGTGGCCCTGCTCGCGGTCGCGGTCACCGTCGTCCTCGTGAGCCTCGTGCAGGTGCGCCGCGGCCGGATGCTCTTCTCCACCGAACCGGGGCTCGTGCGCGACGTCCGGGACGTCCGGCGGCGCTCGACCGCCGCGCTCGTCGAGGCGTCCGGCATCGCCGTCCTCGCGGTGGGGCTGCTCGTCCGGGAGCGGCCGCTCGTGTGGCTCGGGGCCCTCGTCACCGCCGTCGGCGCCGTCCTCATGTCGATCGCGCGCCGGGGTCTCGCCCGCCGTCCGCGGCGCTGAGTCGACGCCGACCCGCGTGGCGGGAGCGTGTGATGCTGGGGGCATGGCAGCCTCCGGCATCGACCTCGCGGCCGTCCTCGCCTCGTTCGACGAGACCTGGTCGCCGCGCACCGTGAGCACCGTCAACGACTACGACGTGCGCGTCGTCCACACCCGGGGCGAGTTCACCCGGCACAGCCACCCGGAGACCGACGAGCTGTTCCTCGTGCTCTCCGGCAGCCTGACGATCCGGCTGGACGACGGGGAGGTCACCCTCGGCCCCGGGCAGCTGTACGTCGTCCCGCGGGGCGTGCACCACCAGCCGTACGCACCGGACGGCGCGGACATCCTCCTGCTGGAGCCGCGCGAGACGGTGAACACCGGCGACAACCCCGGCGCGCTCACCGCACCGCGGCGGGACGCCTGACGCCGTGCCTCACCCCGTACCGGCCGTAACGGCCGACGTCGTCCGCCGGCTGCGCGCCGCGGGCTGCGTCTTCGCCGAGGAGGAGGCCGACCTGCTGCTCGGCCAGGCCTCGGGCGCCGCGCTCGACGCGCTCGTGGCCCGCCGCAGCGCCGGGGAGCCGCTCGAGCACGTGCTCGGCTGGGCGCTGTTCTGCGGCCTGCGGGTGGGCGTCGCCCCGGGGGTCTTCGTACCCCGGGTGCGCTCGGAGCTCCTTGCGGCGCAAGCGGTCTCGCGCGCCACGGCCGGTGACGTCGTCGTCGACCTGTGCTGCGGCAGCGGTGCCCTCGGGCTGGTCGTCGCGACGCGGGTCCCCGGCGTCGAGCTGCACGCCGCGGACGTCGACCCGGCGGCGACGGCGTGCGCGCGGGAGAACCTCGCGGCGATCGTGCCGGCGGCCCACGTGCACGAGGGCGACCTCGACGCCGCGCTGCCGCCGCGGCTGCGCGGGCGGGTCGCCGTCCTCGTCGCGAACGTTCCCTACGTGCCGACGGCCGCCGTCGCGACGATGCCCGTCGAGGCGCGGGTGCACGAGAACCGGGTCGCCCTGGACGGCGGCCCCGACGGCCTCGACGTGCAGCGCCGGGTCGCGGCGGCAGCGCCGTCCTGGCTCGCGCCGGGCGGTGCCGTGCTCGTCGAGACGACGCAGGCGCAGGCGGAGGCCGCGGCCGCGGCGTTCGCGCGGCACGGCTTGCGGCCGGCCGTCGTCCACGACGACGACCTCGAGGCGACCGTCGTCGTGGGGACCGCACCCGGGCCGTCCTGATCCTGTGAACCGCCGCCGGATCGCCCGGATGCCCGGTGCGTGCCGATCTTGGGCGCTAGGGTCGTCGACTGTCCGTCCGGCCCCAGCGCCGGAGCCCCGAGCGACGAGACGGCCGTGTACCTCACCAGGCTTGCCGACATCTGCCGCGCCGCGGGCCTCGACGTCGTCGAGGTGCGGGGCTGGAAGCGCCGTGGCCATGGTCCGATGACGGCCGTGAAGACGATCGTGTGCCACCACACGGCCGGGCCGAAGAAGGGCAACATGCCCTCCCTCAACGTCATCACGAACGGCCGGCCGGGGCTGTCCGGGCCGCTGAGCCAGCTCGGGCTCGGCCGGGACGGCACGGTGTACGTGATCGCCGCGGGGCTCGCCTACCACGCCGGTCAGGTGCGCAGCTCGTCGTACGCCAACGCCTACTCGATCGGCATCGAGGCCGAGGCGACGGGCGTCGACCCGTGGCCCGCCGTCCAGCTGGACGCCTACGGCGAGTTGTGCGCGGCCCTCGTGCGCGCCTACGACCTCACCGTGTCCCGCGTGCTCGGGCACAAGGAGGTCTGCTACCCGGCCGGCCGCAAGAGCGACCCGAACTTCTCCATGCCGGACTTCCGCGCCCGCGTCACGAAGGTGCTCAAGGCACCCGCGACGGTCCCGGTCGGGACGCCCGCGCAGATCTTCTCCGCCGTCTGGGCCCGGGACGCCGTCAAGGGCCCCTGGATGACCCCGGACAACCCGACGCGGGCGGCCCAGAGCGTCATCGGCACCACCTTCCCGGACCAGGTGAAGGCCACGGACGCCGCGAACGCCGCGGCGCGCACGTTCCCCGCGGTCGCGGCGGACGCCCGCGCGACCGCGGCGGCCGCGACGGCCTTGGCCGGTGCGGCGGCGGCCCTCGGCGCGACGGCGACGCCGGTCGCGGCGGACGCCGCACAGACCCGGGCGGCGGCCGACCGCAGCGAGGCGATGCTCACGGCCCTGGAGGCCTCGGTCCGCACGTCGATGGCCGAGGCGGTCAAGGCCGCCGTCGAGGCCTCTCGGGTCCGGGTCCACGTCACCGTCCGCTCCCGGTCGGCGGCCGCGCCGCCGGCCGCCCCGGCCGCTGCGGACCCGTCGTCCGCGAGCGGCTCCGCCCCACACTTCCGCTGACCCGCTCTTCCCCGAACCCCGACCTGAACCCGACCCGAACCTGGAGGACACCGGTGGCCACCGCCGACGAGATCTGGAAGGCCGTCTGGACCACGGACAAGATCAAGGGTTCGTGGATGACGCCCGACAACCCGCTCTGGACGGCGCAGTCCGTCATCACGGAGACCTACGAGCAGGCGACGAAGGCTGTCGCCGCCGCGAACGCGGCGAAGACGAACAGCGCGAGCGCCAAGACGGACTCGGCCGCCGCCAAGACCGGTGTCGCCGCGCTCCAGACCGCTGTCACGGCACTGTCCGCGACGCTCACGAAGACCGCCGCCGACACCGCCGCGACCCGCGCCGCGGTCGACCGGGTCGAGAAGGCCCTGGCGACGCTGCAGACCTCGATCGCGACGATGGTCGCCGACGCCGTCAAGGCCGCGCTCGCGACGTCGACGGTCGAGGTCGACGTCACGGTCTCGGGCAACGTCCCCGGGACGACGCCGGGCGCGGTCGTTCTGCCGCAGTAGTCGCCGCACGGATCGGCTGCTCCGGTGCCCAGGAGCCCGGTGGCGACGCAGGTCCTCGACGCGGTCGAGCGCGCCGGCGTGCTGCTCGTGCACGACGCGGCGCTGCCGTGCGTCACGGCGCTCGTGACGGGCGGCCCCGTCGCGGGGTCGTGGTGGTCGCACCCGATGGCGAACGCGATCTACAACGCGCTCGGTGAGCTCGAGGACGACGTCGCGACGGTCCGGCTGCTGCGCGCCAAGCAGACGCTCGTGGCGCGGCGGCTCTGGCCGGCCGTCGCCGCCGTCGGTGCGGCGCGCGTACCCTGGCAGCTGCGGCGACTCCCGGCGGCCGCGGCCGACCTGCTCGCCGAGGTCGACGCTGTCGACGCGTACGTCGTGCCGGCGGCGGCCCGGTCCGCCGCGGACGCCCTGGAGCGGCGGCTCCTCGTGACCTCGACCGAGGTGCACACGCCGTCCGGGCACCACGTCAAGGCGTACCGGTCGTGGCGCCGCTGGGCCGCCGACCGGGCCGTCGGTGCGGCGGACGACGTCGCCGCGGCACGCGACGCCCTCGAGCAGGCCGCGCGCGCGACGTCGACGGACGTCGGTCCGCTGCTGCCCTGGCCGGTCTGAGAGCGGTCGCCCTCAGCGTGACTGGTCGGTCCAGCGCTCGCCGTCCCACCAGCGCAGCCCGCCGGCGCGGCCGGGGTCCGGGTACCAGCCCGGCACCGGGGCACCCGCCGGTACGGGTCGGGCCGGCTGCTCGACGTACGGCGCGACCGGCTGGGCCGGCCGGGCCGGCCGGGGGACCTGCGGTCCGACCGGGACGGCCCGCGGCCTGCGCACGAGGGCGACGAGCAGCAGGACGAGCCCGACGACGAGCATGAGACCGCCGGCGACCCCGCCGAGGATCCACGGCACCATGCCGCGCAGGCTGGACGAGATCGACCGGTTGACGAGCACCTGGGCGCCCGGCGTCCCGGTCACGGAGATCGTGTACTCGCCGGCCGCCGGGATGGTGACGTACGCGAAGGCGGTGAACACGACCCCGTTGCGGGTGAACGTCTCCGAGCCGTTCCCGGTCGGCCGCACGGGGACCGTGGCGCCGCCCGGGCCGGTGATCGTGACGTCGGCCGGCGTCAGCGAGGTCGCGCGGTTCGTCGACGTCGACACCCCGCCGACCGACGTCTGCGTGCCGGTGCCCTCGAGGAGCGCGTACTCGGTGGCCTCGAGCAGCCGGGTGCCCTCCTCGGGCACCGTGAGCAGCGGCGCGCTGGCCCCGCCGACCGCCACCGGGACGGCGTGCACCGCCACCCGGATGCCGCACACGGCTCCGATGAGCACGCCGAGGACGACGAGGGCGACCGCCGGGCGCAGCAGCGGGGTGCGCCTGCGGGCGGCCTGCGGGGCAGGGGTGATCACAGGACGACGGTACGCCTGCCGGGTGCGTGGAGGGCGGCGTCCGCGGGGGGTCAGACCGTCTCGTCGAGCGCCGCGAGGAAGGCGATCACCCGCTCCAGCACGAGCGCCGCAGCGGCCGGGTCGTGGTCGGCGGTACCGCGGTCGGTGAACAGGTGCGCGTCCCCCGGGTACTCGAAGACCTCGGCCGTCGGCACGGTCGCGGCGAGACCGCGGGCGACGTCGACGTCCCCGAGGTCGTCGTCCGTCATGGTGTGCACCTGCACCCGCAGGCCCTGCGGCCACGGGGTCTCGAACTCCTCCGGCGGGATGCAGCCGTGCAGCAGGACCGCGCCGCGGGCGCCGTCCATCGTCTGCGCGAGCATCTGCGCGGGCAGCACCCCGAGCGACATCCCGGCGTGGACGACGGCGTGCGTGAGGTCCGCGACCGCCTCCCGGCCGCGGTCGAGCAGGACGTCGAACCCGACCTCCTCGGCGTGCTCGATGCCGTCGGCCAGGTCGTCGAAGGTCTTGCCGGCGAACAGGTCCGGCGTGTGGACGACGTGTCCCGCCGCCCGCAGGTCGTCGGCGAACGCGAGCACCCCGGGCGTGAGCCCGAGCGCATGGTGGAAGAGCACGACCTCGGCCATGCCGGTGAGCCTATGCCCGGCGGCCCGGGCCCCTGCCCTGGGATGCTGGCCCGATGGACGACGTCCTGCAGGGGAGGCTGGTCCGGCCGCCGCGGCTACGGCCCGGGGACCAGGTCCGCCTCGTGTCCCCGGCGAGCACCCCGCCGCGCGAGGGCGTCGAGGCGCTCGTGCGCTTCTTCGAGGAGCAGGGGCTGCGCGCGTCGGTCGGGCGGCACGCCCTCGACGAGCACGGCTTCCTCGCGGGAACGGACGACGACCGCCTCGCCGACCTGAACGACGCGCTCGCCGACCCGGCCGTGCGGGCCGTCGTCGCGACCCGGGGCGGCAAGGGCGCCTACCGGCTGGCCGACCGGCTGGACGTGGCCGCCGTCCGCCGGGACCCCAAGCTCCTCGTCGGCTTCAGCGAGATCACCGTGCTCCACCTCGCGCTGTGGAAGGCCACCGGGGTGGCCGGCCTGCACGGCGCGCCGGCGGTCGCGGCGTGGGACGGCGAGGCGGCCGAGCGGGCCTTCCTCGACGCGGTGCGCACGGACGCGGACGTCGTCCTCACGTCGTCGCCCGACGCCCCGACCGCCGCCCTGACGACGACCGGCCGGGCCACCGGGGTGCTGCTCGGCGGCAACCAGGACCTCGTCGCGACGGCGGCCGGCTGGGCGCTGCCGTCGCTGCGCGGCGCGATCCTCCTGCTCGAAGCGGTCGGGCTGGGGCTCGGTCACGTCGACCGGCAGCTGACGATGCTCGCGAGGAGCGGGCGGCTCGACGGGCTGGTGGGTGTCGCCGTCGGGCAGTACACGAGGTGCGACCCGACGCCGGGGGACACCGGGAGCTGGACGGTCCTCGACGTGCTCCGGGAGCGGCTGCACGGGCTCGGTGTCCCGGTGCTCGGCGGCCTGCCCGTCGGTCACGAGGACGGCGCGCTCGCCGTCCCCGTCGGGACCCCGGCGACCCTGGACGCCGACGTCGGCACCCTCACGGTGACGGCGGCGGTGAGCTGACCCTGCGGTGAGCCGGCCCTGCGTCAGACCCGTTCCAGCGGGCGGAACGGCGCGGCCGGCAGCGCGACCGCGATCCGGTCCCCGGCCCTGACCGCGCCCCCGGTGCGCACGACCCCCATGACCCCGGCCCGCCGGACGACGGCGCCCGCGGCGTCGGTGTGCACGACCTCCTTGAGCAGGCCGGGCCGGAACCGGTCGATCTGCACGCATGGGTTCCGCAGCCCGGTGACCTCGACGACGGCGTCCGCGCCGAGGTGCAGCAGGGTGCCCGTCGGCAGGCCGAGCAGGTCGACCCCGGACGTCGTGACGTTCTCCCCGAGCGCGCCGGGCAGGACGTCGAACCCGTTCTCCCGCAGCTCGTCGAGCAGCTCGGCGGCGATGAGGTGCACCTGCCGCAGGTTCGGCTGCGTCGGGTCGGCGCGCACCCGGGACCGGTGCTGCACGGTGACCCCGGCGTGCGCGTCCCCCTCGACGCCGAGCCCCTCGAGGAGGCGGACGGCGTCCACGGTCACCTTGCTGAAGCGGTGGGCGGAGTCCCGGTGCACGGAGGCGACGTGAGGGTCTGCTGTCACGTCTCGAGCCTATGAAGAGTCGGGCGTCCGCGGGCAGCGAGTTTTCCGCGCGCGGCCGTCGTCCGTAACGTGGCCCCGTGGATCACCGAGGTGCCGGGGCGCGCGCACTCGCGCTCGTCGTCCTTGTCGCGGGCGGAGCGCTCGCCGGCTGCGGGGACGCCGCCGAATCGTTCGGGCCGCTCGCGGTCCAGCGCCCGCAGGAGGGCAGCGGGGACGCGAGGAACGAGGGCACCCTGGTCGTCACCGACACCTGCGTGCACCTGCGCGACGCCCGCGGCCTGCTCGTGACGCTCGTGTGGGAGGCCGACCGCGTCTCCTGGGACCCGGCCACGCGGACAGTCACCTACCGCGACCGCACGCGTGGAGACCTGAGCCTCGTCACCGGCGACCGGATCGCCGTCGGCGGGTCCGGCGACCAGGGCGGCCCCGAGACCGAGTGGCTCGACCGCCTCGACTGGGTCGTCCGGCCGGCGCAGGAGTGTCGCACCGGCTACTGGTGGGGTGTCTCGGGCGTCGAGGAGGTCACGGGCGGCTGACGTCAGGGTGCCCCCAACCGGGGCGCGAGATGCCCCGGACGCTTGGTAGGCTGACCCCGCTCGACCCTTCGGGGCCGTGTTCGCGGGTGTAGTTCAATGGTAGAACATCAGCTTCCCAAGCTGACAGTGCGGGTTCGATTCCCGTCACCCGCTCCAACCGAAAGCCCCAGGTCAGAGCCACATTTGACCTGGGGCTTCGTCGTGCTCGGCATCGGGTTCGGACCCTTCGTGCAGCAGGCGTGCAATAGGCGGTCGGTACTCTCGCCGTCGTCGTTCTGCTCGACGGCGCCCCGGTCGTCGTCCTGGCCGGCTGCCTCGATGACGTCAGTGACGCCGTCAGGGATCCGACGGTCCCGGGTCGGCGGGGAATCCGGCCGGCGCGCGCCGCGTGAGAGTTGAGCCCTCAGGCCGTGGGCGGGCCCGGCCAGGGTGCAGCCGCGCTCTTGAGGCGTTCGAATCGGACCGCCCTCACGTACTCGATCGCCAGGGCAAGCCCCGCGAGTAGCACGGTGACCAGCAGTCCGAAACGCTCCAGGAACGGACCGGGACGCATCGCGAGCGACAGCCCGGGCACACCCTGCGTGGGCGCCATCAGCTTCTGGGCCCCGGGGAACTGCGGCCGCGTCGGGGCCGGCTCGACGCACTTGAGCAGGACCAGCCCGAGCGCCAGCAGCACGAACGCTAGGTAGGCGGCACCCAGCCATGTCATGGCGCCATTGTCACCTCTCGGGTAGGAGCGCAGGACCACGGCGAGTGGTTGGCCTACGGGCCGCCTAAGTCGCTGACGAAGGCGCGAATGCTGCGAAGGGTGTGTTCGGGGTTGTCGACAAGGACGCGGTGCGCCGCATCGGGAATGACTTCGAGCCGTGCGCGCCCGTCGGGGATTGCGTCGATCACCTCGGCAGCCAGCGCTGGTGGATTGAGTGGGTCCAACTCGCCTACCAGTACGAGAGTCGGGCATTGCACCGAGCGAAGGTCGCGACGGAGATCCATGGTGCGTCGGGCCTCGGGCACCCATTGGTGAGCAACCTCGGGCGTCTTGATGACGTGCCGAGCCAGGCCCTCCAGGTCAGGGTCTTTGCGGCGTTCGTACAACGACTGCAACAGCTGTTGGTCCTCGGCCGACGGCTCTTCGGTGGGGCTGTCGATGTTGCGACGCAGCGCCTCCGCAGTCTCGTCGCCAGCCAGTTCGCGAGCGCGGGCGATGACTTCTTGCGCTCCGGGGTACCGAGCAGCGGTGCTCACCAGGACCAGGCCGGCGATGTCCTCGGGGTAGGTGGACGCGTACTGCTGGGCCACAAAGCCACCGAAGGACTGGCCGAGGAGCGCCGGCTTGTGGATGTCCAAGACCTCGCACAGCTGGTGAACGTCTCGGGCCCAGGTGGGAAGGTTCCAGTCTGTGGGTGCTCCGGTGCCGCTGCGTCCGTGTCCACGCTGGTCGGGCACGATCACCTGGGCAACGTCGCTGAGGGCGGCCAGGTGGTGCCGCAGCGTGGTGCCGTCGACGCCAGGCCCACCATGGAGCCCGATGAGCGTCGGGCGGGCCGCCATCTCTGCGCCGGTGAATGCGTGCTGCTGACCGAACACCTCGATGAACAGGCGTGTGCCTTCGACGGAGATCCGCATTCCCCGACCTTTCCCGGCAGCACATCTGCGAGTCATCACCGTAGCGGGATCGACGTCCGGGAACGCGCGCTCAAGACACCGACAGGCCCGCGAGTGAATCGCCCCCGCAGCTATCAGCGGGTTGAGACAGGTCCACCGGCTGCCGCAGAGGCGCAGCGCCCGCCGGGTAGCGACAAGGTCCCCGGACAACGCAGAGACTGCTCCGTTCCCGCAGCGTCCGCACCATGAGTTCAGTCAGAGGCAGTCGCCTCGAAGCTGTCGGATCTGCGCGACGAGCCGTGGGATGTCTTGTCGCGCGGCTGCGATGAAGTCGAGGTCGTTCGCGGCAGCCGGCACCAGCCCCGGCCGAGCAGGGAACGCGAGGGAGACGTACATGTCTGGGGCCCCGTCGCTCATGCCGCCGGTCCGGATGAAGTCATCGCCGGACATATGGTCGCGCCCTTCGACGAACGCCTCCCAGGGGCCAGCGGTGGCAGCGACGGCGCGCGCCTCGATCGCGGCCAGTTCCTCGTCCGATATCTGATCCACCCGGACAGCATGCCGAAACCTAGAGTGCCTGTGCCTGCCGCCTGCCCGATTGGGCGGTCGCGACTGGCCATCCACGGTCACGGGCAGGTATACGCGCAGACGAACGAACGTGTGTCTGCGCGGGGCAAACTCGGTACGCAAGCCTGTTCCCAAGCTGACAGCACGGGTTCGCTTCCCCGTCACCCGCTCCGGCACATCACCACGGGTCAGAGCCTTTCCGGCCGTCCTCGCCACTCTCCTCACGAGTCGTTGTCGGACCGTCGGGCCAGCTACTGCCGGTTAGGTCTCGGGAGGCACCCGGCTCAAGGGTGTCCGCCATGGCGCGATCCCGCTTCGAGGTGGTGTCCAAGTAGATCTGCTCGGCCCGGGCGGTGGTGGGTCCCATCTGCGCCATGAGGTCGGTCGACGTCGCTCCAGCCTGCATCGCGAGGGTGTTCCTGGTGTGCCGGGGCAGCACCCGAGCAGACAACGCAACGACTCTTCGGCACGTGGCCCCGGCGGTCGCAGCACGAACAGTCGACTAATGGACCACAAGTTGCGCGCGGCGCCCAGCGAATGCGCTTCTCAATTCTCCTAGCTCGCGACTCTTTCTCGCAAAGAAGCCCGATCGATCAACGTGAACTATCAACACGTCGTGAGCGTCTATCGCCTCCGACACCCCCCGAACCTGAATCGTGTCTCGCCAGGCCTCGATGTTGCGACCGAACCAGATGGGGAGTCCGCACAGCTCCGAGACCGCATCCCAGAAGTCCTCTAGATCGTCGATCTGAGTTCCTCTCAGATCGATGGTCAGATCGCCGGTCATCTATGCCCCCATCCTGACCACGCAGATCGAAGTTTCTTGAAGTGCGCACATTGTCAACGGCGGTCGAAAGTTGACCCCTTTCCGACGGTCGAAAGTTGACCCCCTGGTTCGGTCATGACGGTCAGTTCTGCTCTGTGTGGTCGCCGGTGAGGCGGTCGGTGAGGGCGGCGGGGACGCGGCCGAGGTCGCGGTTGCGCAGCCGGTAGGAGTCGCCCTTGAGGGCGATGACCTCGGCGTGGTGCACCAAGCGGTCGATCATCGCGGCGGCGACGACGTCGTCGCCGAAGACCTCGCCCCAGCGGCCGAACGGCTTGTTGCTGGTGACGATCAGCGAGGCGCGTTCGTAGCGGGCCGAGACGAGCTGGAAGAACAGGTTCGCGGCTTCGGGTTCGAAGGGGATGTAGCCGACCTCGTCGATGACCAGCAGCGGGTAGCGGCCGAGCTTGGCCAGCTCGAGTTGGAGCCGGCCGGCGGCGTGGGCTTCGGCGAGCCGGTTGACCCACTCGCTGGCGGTGGCGAACAGGACCCGGTGCCCGGCCTGGCAGGCGCGGATCGCCAGCCCGGTCGCGAGGTGGGTTTTGCCGGTGCCGGGCGGGCCGAGGAAGACGACGTTCTCCTTGGCGGTGACGAAGTCCAGGGTGCCCAGGTGCGCGATGGCGTCGCGTTTGAGGCCGCGGGCGTGGTCGAAGTCGAACTCCTCCAACGACTTGCGGGCCGGGAAACGGGCAGCTCGGATCCGGCCTTCGCCGCCGTGGGACTCCCGGGCGGAGACCTCGCGTTGCAGGCAGGCGACCAGGTACTCCTCGTGGGACCAGCCCTCGCTGCGGGCCCGGTCCGCGAGCCGGCCGGCGGCCTCACGCAGGGTCGGCGCCTTCAACGCCCGGGTCAGGTAGGCGACCTCGCTGCTGACGTCCGGGCGGCTCACGGCAGAGTCGGCGCGGATGTCGCCCGATCGGGCCGTTGCGCTCGTCGTACGGGCTGCCATCAGGCCACCCCGCCTTCAGCGCCGTCGTCGCTGCACAGACGCGAGTTGAGCGGCTGAGCGGTCGGATCGACGAGGCCGAACAGCTCGTCGTAGTCGGCCAGCCTCCGCTGCTCGACCTGGACTTCCGCGCCCTGGTCGTCCTGGGCTGCTGTGCCGGCGCGCATGGAGGCCAGGGCACGGTGCTGGCGGCGCAGGGTCCGGGCGGCGTCGGCGTGAGCCGGGTCGGTGAAGGTCTGGTGCCGCATCCAGGACCGGGCGTGGTCGGCGACCAGCCGGCCCTCGGACCAGACCCGGACCCGCTCCAGGTCGGTGACGACCTCGATCCGCCGGCCGACGACGCCGGGGTGGACGGAGTAGTCGTTGCCGTCGACGCGCACGTAGTGGTCCCGCGGCAGCCGCAGCGAGGACCGCCACCCCGTCACGGGCGCGACCGGCGGCAGGGTGAGCATCGCGGCCCGGTCGGCGCCGATCCGGTCGGTCGGAGCGCACCCGAGCGCCCGCCGGTGCCGACGGTTCGCGGTCGCGCAGAACTCCTCGAGCTGGGCGTTGAAGTTGGCCGGGCCGGTGAACGAGCGACCAGGCAGGAAGCTGGTCTCCAGGTAGCCGTTGACGCGCTCGACGATGCCCTTGGTCTCAGGGTCCGCCGGGTCGCACAAGAAGATGCTCGCGCCCAGGACCCCGCGGAACGCGTGCGCGTCCTCGGTCAGCACCGTCTGCCCGCGTCGGCGTTTCCCGACGGCGCCTTCCTGGTCCCAGACCAGCGTTCGCGGGACCGCTCCGAGCCGCTGCAGCAGCAGCCACCAGCCGGCGAACAGGTCCTCCGCGGTCCGGGTCGGGACCAGCACGGCGGTCAGCCACCGCGAGTACGCCGAGACCATCACCAGCACCGGCAGCGCCGCCGGCGGCCGCTCCTGCCCAGGACCGACGGGCAGTCGGATGTCGGGGAACCAGAAGTCGCACTGGGCGATCTCACCGGGCTCGTAGCTGGTGCGTGATGCCGGGTCCGGCGGCAGATACGCCGGCCGCAGCTCCGCGACCCGCTGCTTGAAGACGGTCAGCCCACGGGTCCAACCGACCCGCTCGGCGATCACCGTCGCGGGCATCCGCGGGAACGCCTTGAGCACCTCCCGGATCGCCGGCTCGAACGCGTCCACCGCCGAGCCGGCCGGCGTCCGCTCGTACTTCGGCGGGCCGGCGGAAGCCAGCGCGGCCCGGACGGTGTTCCGCGACACCCCC
>JACRAB010000282.1 GCA_016213575.1 Actinomycetota bacterium | reverse complement strand
GCGCGAGCGCGTACCGGCCGCGCTGCGCACCGTCGAGGCCGGCGGGGTCGAGGACGGCGAAGGCCTCGGCCGCGGCGGCGGCCGCGCGCAGACCGCCGTCGTGCGCGGAGCGGGCCACCGCGGGGTCGGCGACGGTCTGGCCGAGGCGGACGGCGAGCAGCGCCAGCTCCGCGGTGGCCTGGGCCGCGGCGGCGGCGTCCCCCGCGGCGGCGACGGCGTCCGCCAGCCGGGTGGCCTCGGTGAGGTCGGCCTCCACGGAGCCGGGCCCGGCGTCGGCGCGGGCCAGCGCCTCGATCCCGTGCGCCTGCAGGGCGACGAGCAGCCCTTCGGCCTCCTGGCCGGCGGCCCGCAGTGCCGCCCCGACCGCGTCGAGCCGGGCCCGCAGCGCGGGGTCGGGCCGGCCGCCGTCCGGGACGGCGGTCAGCTCGTGGCGGACGGCGGCCACGTCGAGCCGGGCGACGTCCGCGGCCCGCGCGTCGAGCAGCTCGGGAGCCTGCTCGGCGACCCGCGGCCGGAGCGCGGCCCAGCCGGTGACGAGGCGGTCCCAGCCGTCGGCGGAACCGGTGGCGGAGACCTCGTCACGCAGCCGCAGGAGGTCGTCGAGGGCCTGTGCGGGCGGCAGCGACCCGAGCGCGGCGGCCGCGGCGTCGGTGGCGCCGGTCGTCGCGGCCGGTGCCGCGCCACGGTCCAGCCGCGGCCGTCTGGTGCGCGGCCAGGCCGGCACGTCGGGGAGGTCGGCGGCCGCCAGGCGCGCCGTCACCCGCTCCGAGACCGCCGTCGTCCCGTTGCGCTCGTCGAAGGCGGCGGCGAGCCCGAGCGCGGTCTCCCGCAGGTCGGCGGCGGCTTCGGCCGCGGGGCGCGGGGTCGAGAACCTGCTGCCCGGCCGGGTCGCCGCGACCGGCTCGTCGCCGTGGCCGGCCGCCACGAGGCCGACGAGCAGCCGGGCCCCGGCGGCGGCGAGCATCATCCGCGACCACGGGACCGTCGAGGTCTCCACCGGGTGCAGGACGTCCTCGAGGAGGTCGAGGCCACGGCCGAGGCGGCCGACGAGGGCGCACGCGTGGACCTGGGCCGCGAGGTCGGCCTGCGGGCCGTTGCGGCGGTGCAGCCGCGTGGCCCGGGCGTGCTCCTGGGCGGCCCGCGCGACCTCGCCGGTCGCCAGCAGCGAGCCGAGGACGGCGTCGATCATCCGCTGCGGCTGCTCCTCGCAGCCGCCGTCGGTGAGCACCGGGGCCGCGGCCGCGACGGCGTCCTCGTGCCGGCCCAGCGCCGCGAGCCGCTCGACCCGGGGCGACGGCTCGCAGGCGCGGCCGGCGGACCGGCCCGTCCGCGGCAGGGTGACCCAGGCCTCGAAGGCCTCGGCCGTGCGCGGGTCGGCCTCGCCGTAGCGGTGCGACGCCTGGACATACCGCGAGCCCTCGTAGGGCGCCAGGCCCTCGCCGGCGCGCTCGTAGCGGTCCCGCATGTCGGCGAGGGTCGCCTCCGCCTGCGCGAACGGCACCTGCGGGTAGTTGAGCACCTCGCCGGTGACCCACTTGAAGTACCAGAGGAGGGAGTGCCGGTCGACGGGCTCGAAGGCCTCGGGCTTCTCGTCCCAGCGGGCCAGGTTCCACGCGAACGCCGCGAAGATCTTCTGCGGCTCCGCGGCCGGACCGTAGAAGTACGAGGGGATGAGGACGTGCCGGGCGCCGACGCCGAGGGCGACGTCGCCCGCCGCGTCGGCCTCGGCGACGAGCCGCTCGGCGAGCAACGTCCGCTCCCGCCCGTTCGGCAGCTCGTCGCAGGCCTCGATGCGGTCGGCCAGATCGGTCGTCGTCACAGCTGGTCGCCCTCCTCGGCGGTGCCCGTCGCGAGCTCGAGCAGCCCGACGAAGGACCGGTTCATGACGGCCTGGTCCGCCGGGCGCAGCGGGCGCTGGCCGAGCAGGAGGGCCTGGCACCACAGCGCCTCGGCGGTGAGCGCGAGCACCCGCGCCGGCATCGGCGTCGCGAGCCGGCGGACCACGGGGTGCTCGTGGTTGAGCAGCAGCCGGATCTCGCTGCGGCCGCCGTCGTCGAGGGCGGCGAGCAGCCCGGCCCACGCGTCGTCCGCGTCGTCCGCCGCGGCCCGGGCGCTGCGCCGGTGCGCGCTCTCCCGGTCGTCGAGGACGAGCGCGGGCAGGCTCGACGGGGTGAACGAGCGGACCTCGACGTCGACGTCGAGGCGGCCGAGCGTCTCCCGGGCGACCTCGAGGAACGTCGCGTAGCCGGCGAGGACGTCGTCGTCGAGCAGGTCGACGTGGGCGTCGAGGTCGCCGGGCACCACCTGCATCGCCCGCACGTCCGGGTCGAGCAGGGGCAGCCGCTCCATGAGCTCGCCCTGGAACGAGTACCCGGCGTTGACGACCCCGAGGCCCTGGGCGCTCGCGACGGGCAGGACCTGGCGGAACTCGTCGGTCGTCGCGGTCCAGCGGACGACGTCGAAGCGGCGCACGGCGTCGCCGAGGGTCGTCGTGCCGACCGACGTCTCGACGGTCATGAGCGGGGCGTAGGCCCGGTAGAGGTCGTCGTCGTGGACGGCGAGCGCCCGCATCCCGGACTCGTGGAGCGCGAGCACCTCGCCGAACCGCTGCGGGGCGACGTCGGCGGTGCGCAGCAGCCAGCGGCGCAGGTGCTCGCCGAGCGCCGTCCGCACCTCGGCGAGCAGGTCGTCGTCGTAGAGCGACTCGCGGGACGCCGTGAGCCGCAGGCCGTCGGCGTCGACGATCGCCCGGGCGAAGAAGGCCCACCCGGGCAGCAGGCCCTCGACGCCCGTGCCGACGAGCATCCCCTTGGCGTACACGTGGTGCGACTGCCGGGACGACGGGGCCGTCGGCCGCCCGAGGATCGCCACGACGCCGCGCAGGCCGGCGGTCCGGACGGTCACCGGGAGCACGGCGAGGACCGGCACGCCGAGCAGGTCGGCGGCCTCCTCGCGCATCTGCGCCGCGGAGCGGGCGTCGCCGTCCCACGGGCGGACGTCGCGGGTGACCCGCTCGGTGCGCCCGTCGGGGCGGGCGACGGACACCTCGACCGCGAGCATCTGCGCGAACCGCCGGGCCAGCCGCTCGACCTCGCCCGCGGCCGTGGTGTCCCGGCTGTCCCGGCGCGGCAGCAGCCGCACCCAGGTGCCGGCGTCGGTCGGCAGGTCAGGGGCGCCGGCCGCCGCGACGAGGCCGGCCAGGGCCGCCCGCTCCCGGGCCGCGGCGGCCGCGTCGAGCACCGTCACGGTGTACCCGCCGTCGCTGCGGCCGACCCAGCGCGTCGTCGGGCCGCCGCCCGCGGGCGTCGTCACGAGCTCGATCCCGTCCGCCACGAGGAAGCACGACAGCAGACCGATGCCGAACTGACCGAGCAGGTCCGCGCGGGCCAGGCCCAGCTCGTCCCGCTTGGACGACGACCCGATCGTCGCGAGGAACCGCTCGACGTCGTCCGGGGACAGGCCGCAGCCGGTGTCGACGCAGTGCAGCCGGCCGTCGGCGGCGACGTCGGAGGGGACGACGAGCACCCGGCCCGGCGCGGCCGGGTCCTCGGCGCGGCGTGCCGTCACGGCGTCGACGGCGTTCTGGACGAGCTCGCGGAGGTACACCTGCGGGCTCGAGTAGAGGTGGTGGCTCAGGAGGTCGACGACGCCGCGCAGGTCGACGCGGAACGTGCGGTCGACCGGCTCGTCGGCGGGCACGCCCCCGCCCACCCCCTGGGTCATCTCGGCCACGCCCAGATCATGACGGCTCCGCGGCACCACGGAGCGCCTTACCCCGCGGAGCCCCCGCGCGGCGGAGTCGTACCGACCCAAATGGTGACTTTTCGTGGGGGGAGATGCACTGATCGTCAGGGTTCGGCGGATCGTGGAACAACCTTAGGCATTTTGTTGACGACCGTGAATGGAACGCCTAACGTCCGACACCTCCCGGCCCCGGCCGGGGACGCGCCGGCCCCGCGGCGGTGCGCATGGCCCCTGCTCGTCCACGCCGTCGACGCACCACCTCCCAGGAGGAGAAGCCAGATGCACTCGTCCACCACGGCCCGCCGGGGCGCCGCAGCCCTCGCGGCCGCCGTCCTCACCGCCGTCCTCGCCGCCTGCGGCGGCTCCGCGTCCGAGCCCGCCGCCGGGACCGGCACCGGGGGCGCGGCGTCGTCCGCCGCCGGAACGAAGAAGATCACCGTCGGGGTGATCCCGATCATCGACGTCGCGCCGCTCTACCTGGGCATCCAGAAGGGGTTCTTCACCTCCCGCGGCCTCGAGATCACCCCGGCGCCGGCGCAGGGCGGGTCCGCGATCGTGCCCGCCGTCCTCGCCGGGGAGAACCAGTTCGGCTTCAGCAACGTCGTCTCGCTGCTCACCGCGCGCGAGAAGGGCGTGCCGCTCGTCGCCGTCGTCGGCGGGGCCAGCTCGACCGGCGACCCGGCGAAGGACGTCAACGCCGTCCTCGTCGCCAAGGGGTCCCCGCTGAAGACCGCGAAGGACCTCGAGGGCAAGAAGGTCGCCATCAACGCCCTGAACAACATCGGCGACACGACGATCAAGACCGCCGTGAAGAAGGCGGGCGGCGACCCCTCGAAGGTCACGTTCGTCGAGATGCAGTTCCCGGACATGCCCGCGCAGCTCGCGGCCGGCAAGGTCGACGCGGCCTGGGAGAGCGAGCCGTTCCGCAGCCAGATCCTCGCGGCCGGCGGCTCGATCCTCTTCGACAACCTCACCGAGACCTACCCGAAGCTCCAGATCGCCACGTACTTCACGAGCGAGAAGCTCAAGGCCGAGGACCCGGCGACGGTGACGGCGTTCACCGAGGGCATGAAGGAGTCGCTGGCGTACGCGGTCGCCCACCCGGACGAGGCCCGGGCCGTCCTCTCGACCTACACGAAGATCCCGCCGGAGGTCGCGGCGAAGGTGGTCCTGCCCGCCTGGCCCGCCGAGCTCGACGCGCAGTCGGCGACCGCCGTCGGCGAGGCGGCCCGCTCGTTCGGCACGCTCACGAAGGCCCCGGACGTCGCGGGTCTGTTCGCCGGAGCCTGACCGGCCGGCCAGGCCGCCGGACCGTCGTCCGTCCGCCAGGAGAGGGAGCAGATGCTCGAGGTCCGTGGGTTGCGCAAGGTCTACACGTCGCGGGACCGGACCGTGGAGGCGTTGCGCGACATCACCTTCTCGGTGGCCGCCGGCGAGCTCGTGTGCCTGGTCGGGCCCTCCGGGTGCGGCAAGACGACGCTGCTGAAGTGCCTGGCGGGCCTGCTCGGCCCGACGGGCGGCGAGGTCAGTGTCGAGGGGCGGCCCGTGAGCGGGCCGCCCCCCGGCATGGCCGTGGTCTTCCAGGTGTACGGCCGGTCGCTGTTCCCCTGGATGACCGTCGCCCAGAACGTCGAGCTGCCGTTGCGGCACAAGGGGCGCGGCCGGGCCGAGCGGCGCCGTCTCGTCACCGCCGCGCTCGCGGACGTCGGTCTATCGCACACCCCGGACGCCTACCCCTGGCAGCTGTCCGGCGGGATGCAGCAGCGGGTGGCCATCGCCCGCGCGCTCGCCTACGAACCGCACGTCATGCTCATGGACGAGCCGTTCGCGGCGGTCGACGCGCAGACCCGCGCCGACCTCGAGGACCTCATCCGGACGCTGTGGGACCGCACCGGGGTGACCACCCTGTTCGTCACCCACGACATCGACGAGGCCGTCTACCTCGGCGAGCGCGTCGTCGTCCTCTCGTCGTCGCCGACCGTGGTCCAGGACGACCTGCCGGTCGACCTGCCCCGCGAGCGCGACCAGCTCGACACCCGGGCGCTGCCCCGCTTCACGGAGCTGCGCAGCCGGGTGTACGGCGAGATCCGGTCCGCCCAGCGGGCCGCGAGCCGCGCGGACGGCGCGTGAGCGCCCGGCCGGCCGGGCCGCAGGTCCCGCGCACCGTCGTGCTGGGCGCGACCGGGCTGGCCCTGACCGCCCTCGCCGCGGAGGTCCTGCCCCGCGCGCTCGGCATCCCCGGCGACGTGCTGCCGCCGCTGTCGGTCATCCTCGGCGCGCTCGCCGCCGAGCTGCCGACGCCGCAGTTCCGGGCAGCGCTCGGCGCGACCGTGGTCCAGTGGGGGCTCGGGCTCGCCATCGCGGTCGTCCTCGGCGTGAGCGTCGGGGTCGTCCTCGGCTCGGTGCCCTGGCTGCGCCGGCTCACGGCCTCGACCGTGGAGTTCCTGCGGCCGATCCCTTCCGTGGCTCTCGTCCCGCTCGCCGTGCTCGTGCTCGGCACCCAGCTGCGGTCGGCGCTCCTGCTCATCGTCTACGCGTCGTTCTGGCAGGTGCTCGTGCAGACGATGTACGGCGTCGCGGACGTCGACCCGGTGGCCGAGCAGACGGCGCGGTCCTACGGGCTGGGCCGCTGGGCGCGCGTCCGTCACGTGCTCTGGCCGACGGCGCAGCCCTACGTCGCGACCGGCGTCCGGCTCGCCGCGGCCGTGGCCCTCATCCTCGCGATCACCGCCGAGCTCGTCATCGGCAGCCCCGGCCTCGGCCGGGAGATCGCCGCGGCGCAGAGCGGGGGCGCCACGGCGCTCGTCTACGGTCTCGTCCTGGTGACCGGGCTGCTCGGGCTCGTCGTCAACGTCGGCGTCCGCGCGCTCGAACGGCGCCTGCTGCGCTGGCACGTCTCCGTCCGCGGGGAGGTGGCGCCGTGAGCCTCGGCGGCCGGCTGCGCCGCGCGGCGGAGCTCGTCGCGCTGCCCGCCGTCCTCCTCGCGGCCTGGTGGGTCACCAGCGACGGGAGCGAGAGCTTCTACTTCCCGCCTCTGCGCGAGGTGGTCGGCGTCCTGCCCGAGACGTGGTTCGCGGGCGGCGCCGACGCACGGATCGTCTCCGACGTGCTGCCGAGCCTGGCCCGGCTGCTCACGGGCTACGGGCTGGCCGCCGTCGTCGGCGTCGGCGCCGGGCTGCTCATCGGGTCGTCGCCCACGCTGCGGGCCCTCGTCGAACCGGTGCTCGAGGTGTTCCGGGCCGTCCCGCCGCCGGCGACCGTGCCGCTCCTCGTCGCCGTCGCCGGGATCGACGACCGCATGAAGGTGCTCGTCATCGTCTTCGGCTGCCTCTGGCCGATCCTGCTCAACACGGTCGAGGGGGTCCGCGCGGTCGACCCCGTCCTGGCCGACACGTGCCGCAGCTACGGCATCCGCGGTCCCGGGCGGGTGCGCTCGCTCGTCCTGCGGTCCGCGAGCCCGCAGATCATGACGGGCCTGCGGCAGGCGCTGTCGGTGGGGATCATCCTCATGGTCATCAGCGAGATGTTCGCGGCGAGCAACGGGATCGGGTTCACGGTCGTGCAGTTCCAGCGGACGTTCGCCGTCCCGCAGATGTGGACCGGCATCATCGTGCTCGGGCTGCTCGGCGTCACCCTCGCCTGGGTGTTCCGGGCCGTCGAGACGCGGGTGCTGCGCTGGTACGAGGGCATCCGGTCGGCGCACCGCAGCGGCGGCTGACGCGGGGGTTGACGCGGGGGCGGCTCACGGCAGGCTCACGCTGACTCACGGCAGTCGGACGGTGTCCATGTCGACCTGCGCCTGCCGCCGTGACGGCTCGGTGAGCCGGCCGACGAGCTCGCGGAAGAGGGTCTGCGCCCGCGCGGCCGGCCAGTCCGCCGGCAGCAGCTCCAGGGGCAGCCGCGGGTCGCGCCGCACGACGCGGGACCAGTCGGCCGCCAGCAGCGCCCTGCGGGCCAACGGGTCCACCGGCCCGGGGTCGTCGAGGGTGCCCGCCCAGCGCTGCTCGAAGGCCGTGTACCCGGCGGCGAGCGACGCCAGCGGGTAGGCCTCGGCGACCATCCGGGAGACCCGGGTCGGCGACAGGGTCGTCGCGCGGAAGGCCCGGACCCGGTCGTGCAGGTCGAGACCCTCGAGGTCCACCTCGCCGAGCACCGCCTCGACGTCGACGTCGCGCGGGCACACCCATAGCCCGCCCTGGGCGACCCCGAAGCCGGCCCACTCGAGACGGACCCGCAGGTCGTAGCGACGCCGGCGCAGGCTGTCCGGCAGCGAGAAGGCGACGAGCGTCCACGTCCCGTCCCAGTCCGTCGTGACGACGTCCGAGTGCGCCCGGGCCCGGCCGTCGAGGACGGTCCGCCGGCCCTGCTCGCTGAGCCCGATCCAGGCCTGGCGGCCGCGCCGCACCCGGGTCAGCGTGCCCCGGGCGGTCAGCCGGGCCAGCGTCGTCCGCATCGCGTGCTCGCCGATCCCGACCCGGGCCGCGACGTCGAGCAGGCTGCTCGTCGCGACGGCCAGCCCGCTGTCGACGAGGTGGTCCCCGAAGACGGTGTAGAGGACGATCTGGGGCCGGACGGCGGCCGCGGCGCCGAGGGACCCGACGACCGGGTCACGGGCCGCGACCGGCCCGGCGGACGTCGACACGATGCTGATCGTAGGCGACCCGCAGCGCTGCGTGAGATTGCTGCCGGGATTGCCACTCTCTCGGCCCTGACCTGGGCATTCGCGTTGACGAGGCCCTGGGGCCGCCCTACGTTCGCTTGATCGCCCGCTCCTCCTGGAGGCCCGCCATGCCTCGACCCTCCCGTCGCCCGCGCGCGCTCGCGGGTGCCGGTGCCGTGCTGGCCCTGCTCGTCGGGCTGCTCACGTCGTGCGCGGAGCCGGACCCCGGCCTCACCATCGGCGCGGGCGCGTCGACCGGGCTGCCGCTCACCAAGATCTCCGTCGGGATCATCCCGATCATCGACGTCGCGCCGATCTACCTGGGGATCCAGAAGGGCTACTTCGCCCAGCGCGGCCTCGACGTCCGGCCCGTCATCGCGCAGACCGGCGGCGAGATCGCCGAGAAGGTGCTCGCCGGGCAGGTGGACATCGGGTTCAGCAACGTCGTGTCCCTCCTGGCGGCCCGGGAGAAGGGCGCGGACGTGATCGCCGTCGCGGCCGGCGTCAGCTCCACGGGCGACCCGAAGAAGGACGTCAACGGCGTCGTCGTCGGCAAGGGGTCGCCGCTCAGGACGGCGAAGGACCTCGAGGGCAAGAAGGTCGCTGTCAACGCCCTGAACAACATCGGCGACACGACGGTGAGCGCCGCCGTCGACAAGGCGGGCGGCGACCCGTCGAAGGTCACCTTCGTCCCGATGCCGTTCCCCGACATGCCCGCCGCGGTCAAGGCGGGCACCGTCGACGCGGCCTGGCTCAGCGAGCCGTTCGTCAGCTCGGTCGTCGCCGGCGGCGGCCGGATCCTCTTCAACAACCTCACCGAGACCTACTCCAAGGTGCAGATCGCCGCGTACTTCACGACCGCGTCGTTCCGGGAGAAGCAGCCGGTCGTCCTCGACCGCTTCGTCTCCGCGCTCAACGACTCCCTCGCCTACGCGCGCGACCACCAGGTGCAGGTCCGCGAGATCGTCACGACGTACACGAAGATCCCGCGCGAGGTCGCCGTCTCGGTCAACCTCCCGGACTGGCCCGTCGGCCTCGACGAGGAGTCCCTCGTGGCCGTCGGCAAGGCCGCGCGGCGCTACGGCACCCTGCAGAAGGCCCCGGACGTCGACGGGCTCGTCGGGTAGCCGGCCCGGACCTGCCCGCGCCCCTCGGGGCTGCCCGGTCGCCCCGGCCGGGACGTAAGGTGGCGCAATGGCCGACGCCGCAACAGGATCCGACGCCGCCGTGCCCGGAGGACCCGGGCCCGGGCAGCGGCCCGAGCACCTCGACGTCCTCGTCGTCGGCGCCGGGCTCTCCGGTGTCGGTGCCGCCTGCCGGCTGAGGACGGCGCACCCGGGCCGTTCGCTCGCCGTCCTCGAGGCCCGCGACGCGATCGGCGGCACCTGGGACCTCTTCCGCTACCCCGGCGTCCGCTCCGACTCCGACATGCACACCCTGGGCTACGCGTTCCGGCCGTGGCGCGGCGACAAGGCGCTCGCGGACGGCGACTCGATCCGGGAGTACGTCGTCGAGACCGCCCGCGCGTACGGCGTCGACCGGCTCGTCCGGTTCGGGCACCGGGTGGTGGGCGCGTCCTGGTCGGGCGCCGACGCCCGGTGGACCGTGCGGGTGCACCGGCCCGACGGCGAGGCCGTGCTCACCTGCACGTTCCTCTACATCTGCTCCGGCTACTACGACTACGCGGCCGGCTACACCCCGGACCTGCCGGGCGTGGGGACCTTCACCGGCACCGTCGTCCACCCGCAGGCCTGGCCGGCCGGGCTCGACTGCACCGGCAAGCAGGTCGTCGTCCTCGGCAGCGGTGCGACCGCCGTGACCCTCGTGCCGGCGCTCGCCGGCGCCGCGGCGCACGTGACGATGCTCCAGCGCTCGCCGACGTGGGTGCTCTCGCTGCCGGGCCGGGACCCGGTCGCGGGCCTGCTGCGGCGGGCCCTGCCGCAGCGGGCCGCCGACCCGGCGATCCGGTGGAAGAACATCCTCGCCGCCCAGCTCCAGTACGCGGTGAGCCGGCGCCGTCCGGAGCTCATGAAGTCGTTGCTGCTCAAGGGGGTGCGCGCCCAGCTGCCCGAGGGGTACGACGTCGCCACCCACTTCACGCCGCGGTACGCGCCCTGGGACGAGCGGCTGTGCTTCGTGCCGGACGGCGACCTGTTCCGCGCCGTCGCCTCCGGCCGCGCGTCGGTCGTCACCGACACCGTCGACGCGTTCGTGCCCGAGGGGGTGCGCACGTCGTCCGGCGAGGTGCTGCCCGCGGACGTCGTCGTCACCGCGACCGGGCTCGTGCTGCTGCCCGTCGGCGGGATCGCGCTGAGCGTCGACGGCGAGCCCGTCGACGTGGCGCAGACGGTGGCGTACAAGGCGATGATGCTCACCGGGGTGCCGAACCTGGCCTTCACCGTCGGGTACACGAACGCCTCGTGGACGCTCAAGGCCGACCTCGTCGCCGAGTACGTGTGCCGCCTGCTCACCCACATGGACCGCAGGGGGCTGCGCAGCGTCGTCCCCGTGCCGCCGCCGACCGACGAGCGGTTGCCGCTGCTCGACCTGCGCTCCGGGTACGTCCGCCGCGGTCTCGACGCGCTGCCCAAGCAGGGGCCCCGGGCGCCATGGCGGGTGCACCAGAACTACGTCCGGGACCGCGTCATGTTCCGGCGGGGACGGGTGGACGACGAGGGCGTCCGGTTCGGCTAGCGTCAGGCACCATGACCGTCGACGCCGACACGTCCGCCGCCACGTCCGCCGCCCCTCCCGACCCCCGGGACGACATCCGCCGGGTCGGGGTCGTCGGCGGCGGGCTCATGGGCTCCGGCATCGCCGAGGTCTGCGCCGCCGCGGGCTGCGACGTCGTCGTCGCCGAGGCGGACGAGGCCGCCGCGGCCCGCGCCCTCAAGCGGGTCAGCGCCTCCGTCGAGCGCGGCGTCACCCGCGGGAAGATCACCGCGGACGCCGCCGCCGAGACGCTCTCGCGGCTGCGCGTCGTCGTCGGGCTCGACGCGCTCGCCGACCGCGACCTCGTCGTCGAGGCGGTCGTCGAGGACGAGGCCGCGAAGGTGGCCGTCTTCCGCACCCTGGACGCCGTCGTCGAGCGCCCCGACGCGCTGCTCGCGTCGAACACCTCCTCGATCCCGATCATGAAGGTCGCGATGGCGACCGGCCGCGCCGAGCACGTCGTCGGCATGCACTACTTCAACCCGGTCCCCGTGCTCAAGCTCGTCGAGCTCGTGCCGTCGCTGCTCACCTCGGGCGAGACCGTCCGGCGGACGCAGTCCTTCGCCGAGCAGGTGCTCGCCAAGAAGGTCATCCACTGCCGCGACCGGGCCGGCTTCGTCGTCAACGCGCTCCTCGTGCCGTACCTGCTCTCGGCGGTCCGGATGCTCGAGTCCGGCTACGCGACGGCGGAGGACATCGACACCGGGATGGTCCAGGGCTGCGCGCACCCGATGGGCCCGCTCGCGCTCACCGACCTCATCGGCCTCGACACGACGAAGGCGATCGCCGAGTCCCTCTACGAGGAGTTCAAGGAGCCGCTCTACGCGCCGCCGCCGCTGCTGAGCCGGATGGTCGAGGCCGGGCTGCTCGGCAAGAAGAGCGGCCGCGGGTTCTACGCGTACACGTGAACGCGCAGGTCAGAGCACGGTTCCGGCGCTCGCGGGCACATCCGGGGCACACCATGCCTCGTCGACAGCCCGCCGCGTCCGCTCCTCCGAGTCCGGCAGCAGGTGCCCGTAGGTCGTGAGGACGAGCGTCGCGCTCTCGTGCCCGAGCCGCTCCGCGACCGCGACCACCGACTCACCCGCCGCGAGCAGCACCGACGCGTAGTGGTGCCGCAGGTCGTGCGAGCTCGTGCCCGCCGGCAGCCCGGCCGCGACGACGGCGCTCGCGATCATCCGCTGCAGGTGGTCCGACCGGACCGGCCGCCCGGCCTCGTTCGCGAAGATCGACCCGTCCTCCGCCGGCCCGAACTCGCGCAGCTGCTCGGCGATCGCCTCGCCCGCGACGGCCGGCAGCGGGATGTCCCGCCGCGAGCGCGGCGTCTTGGGCTCCGAGCGCTCGCGGGACCCGTTCGGGAACTGAGTCCGGACGTGCGCGACCCGGCGCAGGTGCTCGACGTCGTCGACGCGCAGCGCCCGCAGCTCGCCCATCCGCAGCCCGAGCGCGGCCTGCACGATCACCATCCGCCGGTACCGCGCCGGCGCCGCGGCCGCGAGCGCCCGGACCTGCTCGACGGACAGCGGGACGACCCGGGGCCGCTCCGCTCGAGGCAGCGCGACCCGGACGACGGGCGTCGACCCGATGAGCCGGTCGAGGACCGCGCTCGCGAACACCGACCGGACGAGCCCGAGGACGAGCCGCGCCGTCCCCGGCGCGAGGACCTGGGCGCGGCCCGTCGCCCACGCCTGCACATCGGACGGCCGGACGTCGCCGAGCCGCATCGCCCCGAGCGGCGTCGCGTCGACGTGGTGCGTGAGCATCCCCGTGACCCGCCGGGCCGTCGACGGACGGTGCGGCCGCGCATCCGCCCACGACCGTGCGTACTCGCTGACTGTGACCCGCCCGGCCCGGTGGTCGACGTACTGCCCGCGGGCCCGGTCCGTCGTGACCTCGGCGAGCCACGCCTGCGCATCCGCCTTCCGGGCGAACGACCGCTTCAGCTGCCGGCCGTCGACCCGCGTCCGCGCCTGCCACTTCCCCGACGGCAACCGGTCGACGTCAGCCACGGTCGGCCTCCCCCTGCCTCGACAGCTCGTCCAGGCGCCGCCGAACGGCCTCGCGCTCGGAGTGGAGCTGGACGACCTCCGCTGCGAACTCCTCAGCCGTCGGCCCGTACTTGCGGGGCGGCCCCTCCTTGGCGCGGGTCATGGCGGACATGGCGGAGTCGATCCTCACGCTCAAGTCGTTGTACGCGGCCCACGCGTCAGTGATCGCTCTGGCGAGCGCTTCGTTGTCGGGGTCGGCTGCGTCGTCGACCGAGGGCGACTCGTGCGCTGTGCCGATCGTCCTGCGCTTCGTGCGTCCGATGGGCATCGCTTGCTCGGTAACCGTGGTGACCGCGGCGCCGGAGTCGAGCCGAGTTCCGGGGTAAGGCGGCTCCGGGCCAAGTAGTGCGGCTGGGTGGCACAGCAGCGCGCCGGCGAGTGCGACGAGCTCGTCGACGGTGACGCGACGCTTGCCGTTCTCGACCTGCGAGAGAGCGCTCCGCGACAACGGGACGCCAGACGCGGTGACGCTGCTCGAGATGTAGGACGCACTGAAGCCCATCGCTCTGCGGCGAAGGCTCACGTTGCGCCCGACGAGCGCGCTTATCGCTCCGTCGTGGCTTTCGTCGTCTTGCATGAGTCCACACTGCCACCGAACTGTTGGCTGACACAACATAGGTTTGACAGAGCCAACCAATCGGTGGAATATCGAGCCATGCGTTCGCTGAACGAACAGGGCAAGACCGCGCTGATGACGATCGATGAGGTCGCTGCGTACCTGCAGGTCCCCGTCCAGACGCTCTACACCTGGCGGGTCCGCAGCAAGGGCCCCCTCGCCATCAAGGTCGGCCGGCACCTCCGCTGGAGGTCCGCCGACGTCGAGCAGTGGCTGCTCGACCAGCAGGACCGCCGAGCGGTCTGACCCACAAAGCCGAGCGACCCGGCGGATTCGCCCCGCCGGGTCGCAGGATCACCCCGAGTTAGGAGCTCGAAGTGTCCGAGAACACCGTACCCACGAACGACGACAAGCAGCACATGCTCGCGCAGTCTGAGCGCCTCGCGTGGCTCCCGATCGACCTCGTCGAGCGGCACGCCGTCCGCTGGGCGCTCGCCGAGGACCGCGTCGCCCTCGACACCGTGCCCGGCTACGACCCGGCCCTCGACCCGTGGGAGCAGCTCCGGGCGTTCGTCGCCTGGGCCGACCAGCACGTCATGCCGCTCTGGCACGCCGAGCAGACCGCCCGCGCCGTCCCGCTCGCCTGCCCGCCGTGGTGCGAGGGCAACCACGGCGAGCTCCGCGGGGACCTCATCACCCCGTGGGACATGTCCACGACCCACGAGGGTGTGCAGCTCGCGCCCCCCGCGGCGAAGGGCCTCGACATCCGACTGATCCTCTTGCAGAACCACCCCGACGAGGGTCCCGACGGGGACGTCGTCCTCCACGTCGGCGGGGAGATCGACCTCACCACCCCGGCCGCCGTCCGGACGCTCGCGTTCGCGCTGGAGGACGCCGCCGACGACCTCGAGGCCGTCCAATGAGCACTCAGGAGGGGAAGATCAGCCGCAAGAGGTGGTTCGCTCAGGTCCCGGACGACCTCGTGACGGACAAGCGTCTGTCCTCGAACGCCGTGCGGGTGTGGATCCGGCTCGACAAGTACGCCGGGAGGGGCCAGGACGGCAGCGCGATGCCCTCTCGGGGCAAGCTCGCGGCGGACCTCGACATGTCCGAGCGCAGCGTGAGTCGGGCGCTCTCCGAGCTCGTCGCGGCCGGGTGGATCACCCGGCGACGCATCGGCCAGACGAACGTCTGGGAGACGTTGCTCAACGACCAGGCACGCGCCATATCTGGCGCGTCGGGATCCAAGGAACGGGACACGGGCGCCCCCGAAACGGGACACGGGCGCCCCGGAAACGGGACACGGTTGGCGCGCCCTAGGAAGGATAGGAGAGATAGGGGAGATATAGATCCCGCGCCGACCGGCGCGGATGGCGCGGAGGAGCTCGACCTCGGCATCGCCCCGGCCGGCCCGCAGGACCACGCTGGGATGCTCGTCGCCGCCTACGTCGACGCCCTCAAGGACGGCGGCGGGATCCCCACGAAGTCGATGCGCGGCGCGATCGGCGCGAACGTGAAGCGTCTCCTCCGCGACGACCCCAACATCGAGCTCCCGGTGATCCTGCGCGCCGTCCAGATCGCCGGCGCCAAGCGCGCCCGGGTCATCGACCCGTTCCTCGGCGAAGTCCAGGCGTCCTACTCCGGCCGAGAGGCGGTCCGGAAGGCGATGTTCACGGCGTGGGAGCAGCACGCTGCCCGATTCGATGGGAGGCGGTCGTGAACCACGACGAGACCGTGCGCCTCTGCCGAACCATCGCTGGCATCGCGCCGGCGCAGGCCTTCGACGAGCACACCCCGGCGCTGTGGCAAGGGATCCTCGTCGACGTCCGCCTGGCCGACGCGCTCGAGGCCGTGAAGCAGCTCGCCCGCAGACAGTCGTTCGTCGCACCGGCCGACATCATCGCCGAGGTCAAGACGCTCCGCGCTCGCCGCCTCGACGGCGTCGACCGGATCCGGCACCTCGCCGACACCCCGGAGGAGTGGCGCGAGCTCATCCGCCGCGTCGCCGACGGCGAAGTCGACGTCCCCGCCGCCATCGAGGGCCCGCAGGACGCCCGGCTCGTCGCCGCACTCCCAGGCGTGTTCCGCCGGCCCCCGAGGGCCATCACCCGCACCACCGAGACGCAGGAGGCTTCCCGATGAGCACCACGTGCACCTACTGCCGCGCCGTCGTCGACAACAACCGGCCCGCCAAGCGCGCACACGCAGCCACCCACCCCGACGCAGACCAGAACCACCACGGGTTCATCACCACACCCCCGACCCGCACCACACACGCCACCCTCGCCCTCGCAGGCCTCATCGCCGGCTTCATCCTCGGCGCAGGGATCACCCTCGGCCTCATCCTCGGCTGACCACGCATGGCCAAGGTGAAGGCGTGGTCCGGCCGCGCCGTACAGGAAGCCCGCCGACACATGGCGGGCTACCTGCCCACACCCTGCGCACGATGCGGCGTCACCGTCGAACCCACCGACACCTGGGTCATCGGCCACATCAAGAGCCGCGCCGCCTACCCCGAACTCACCTGGGAGCCGACCAACTGGCGACACGAACACCGCCGCTGCAGCAACGCATCCGCACAAGCCGCAGTCCAGGAACGGGCCGCAGCCGACGCACTCCGCGCAGCCGGCGTTCTTCCCCGCCAGGGCCCCGACGGGCAGCCCCCGGCTCGTCCCGTCTCTCTCTCCGGTCGGCCTGACGGGGCCGTGGTCGTCCCGGATGGCCTCGTCTGGGACCGGGACGCCCTGAAGTCGTCCAGGTGGCTCCGGGGCGTCCTGGACCCTTACGGGGATGCTGCTCCGCCCCTGGCGATGACGCGCCCGCACCCGTCCGCCACGGGGTCCTACGGCGAGCAGGCGTGCGCGTGGATCGAGTCGACGCAGCGGATCACGCTGCGGTGGTGGCAGCGGCTCGCGATCACGCGGCAGCTCGAGCACGACGAGGCGGGCCGGCTGGTGTGGCGGGTCGTCGTCGAGTCGGCGCCGCGGCGGGCGGGGAAGTCGGTGCGTCTGCGGGGCGTGGCGCTGTGGCGCCTCGAGCACGGGGCCGCGCTGTTCGGTGAGCCGCAGCTGGTCATGCACTGCGGCAAGGACGTCGCGATCGTCCGGGAGATCCAGCGGGCCGCGTGGCGCTGGGCCGAGGACGTCGCGGGGTGGACGGTGACCAAGGGAAACGGGAAGGAGGCCCTGGAGACCCCCAACGGCGATCGGTGGCTGGCCCGGGCCATGCACTCGGTCTACGGCTACGACGTGTCGCTCGGCATGGTCGATGAGGGCTGGGGCGTCGACCCCGCCGCGGTCGATGAGGGCATGGAGCCGGCGACGCTCGAGCGGCCGAGCCCGCAGCTGCACCTCACGAGCACGGCGCACCGGCAGGCGACGTCGCTGATGCGCCGCCGGATCTCCGCCGCCCTGTCCGGCGCCGACCCGGACACGCTGCTGCTGCTGTGGGCCGCTGCGCCGGGCGCGGACGCGGGCGACCCGGAGACGTGGCGGGCCGCGTCGCCGCACTGGACGGAGGCTCGCGGCCGGATGATCGCCACGAAGTACGCGGCCGCGCTCGCTGGCGAGGTCGACCCGGAGGCCGACGACCTGGACCCGATGGCGGGGTTCGAGGCGCAGTACCTGAACCGGTGGCAGCTGCGGCCGGTGCTGGCACTGGCGGGTTCCCCGGTGGTCGACGAGCAGGACTGGCGGGCCCTCGCGGTCGTCCCGCCGGCGCGGCCTCCGGACGCCGTCGCGGTGGAGGGCTGGCCGGGTGAGGGCGTAGCCGTCGCCCGGGCGTGGAGGGTCGGGGAGCGGGCCGTGGTGTCGGTGGCCGACGCCCTGGACGCGCCGGAGGCGGCCGCCCTGGTGGCCGGGTACCGGTGTCGCCGGCGGCCGGTGGTGGGGGCGTCGCTGGCCGAGGACCCGGTGTGGGCGCGGCGAGCGACGCCGGAGACCGGGCCCGTGCGGTCGTCGGTGGCCGAGCTGTCCGGGCTGCTGCGGGACGACGCGGTCCGGCATGACGGCGGGGACTTCCTCACGGAGCAGGTGCTCGGTCTGCGCACGACCCCGGGCGCGGACGGTCCCCGCATGCGCTCGACCGGCCGGGCGGACGCCGTGAAGGCCGTGGTCTGGGCGGCGCGGTCGGCGCGGGTGGCTCGCCGGGGCCCACAGCGCATCCTGCTGCCTTCGGCTGTGTAAATCTGCCAACGGTCGGCGTGTCGGCTTGTAGGGATCCGACAAGGTCGGGCCGTACCATGAGCGCGTGGGGTGGCTGGACCGGTGGCGGTTCGTCTCGGCGGTGGCCGAGCAGGCGAGCGCCGTCGACGTGCCCGCCGGCCGGTTCGTCGTCGACCAGGCGAGCATCGGCCCGGAGCTGTTCGGGCTGCCAGACTGGCGGGCGCTCGGCACCTCGGCCGTCGTCCCGCGCATCCGCCGCGAGGCGGCCATGCAGGTGCCAGCGGTCAAGCGGGCCCGCGACCTGATCTGCGGGACGATCGGCGCGCTGCCGGCGTACATCCTCACGCCGAGCAATGAGCGTCGGACCAGGGCCCTGTTCGACCAGCCCGAGCAGGACGTCCCGCGCTCGGTGACGATGACCCGGACCGTCGAGGACATGCTGTTCGAGGGCTACGCATGGTGGAGGGTCCTCGAGCTCGGCTGGGACGGGTACCCGGTCCGGGTGCGCCGGCTCGACGCGACGACCGTCGACGTCCGCGGTGACCAGCGCGTCTACGTCCGCCCCGACGGCTCCGTCCAGGGCAACGCCTGGGAGCACGTACCCGACGCCCAGCTCATCCGGTTCGACGCGCCGTCCGATCCGCTGCTCGTCGCCGGCGCCCGCGCGATCCGGACCTACCTCACGCTCGACGCCGCGGCGTCCCGGTACGCCGACGCGCCCGGCATGATCGGGTGGTTCACGTCGCGGGAGGGCGCCGACCCGGGCGACACCGACGAGGTCCAGAAGATGCTCGACGACTGGCAGGCCGCGCGGATCGCTCGCGTCACCGGCTACGTCCCGGACAGCCTGGAGTACCACCAGGCCACCGTCATGGCCCCGAAGGACATGCAGCTGGCCGAGGCCCGGGACTACGCCGTGCTGGAGATCGCTCGGCTGACCGGCATCGACCCCGAGGACCTGGGCGTGAGCACGACGTCCCGGACCTACGCGAACGCCGTCGACCGGCGCATGAGCCTGCAGGACTTCACGCTCGGCCCGTTCGTCACGGCCATCCAGGACCGGCTCAGCATGGGCGACGTCACGCCGCGCGGCACCCGGGTGCGGCTCGACTTCGGCGGCTTCACCCGCTCCAGCGAGGCCGACCGGATGGCCACCTACAAGGCCGCCACCGAGCTGGGCGTGTACGACCTCGCCGAGGTCCAGCGGCGCGAGGAGCAGCCGCAGCGCGCCAAGCCCAAGCCGGCTGCCCCGCCGGCGCCGCCCGCCCAGCCGCAGGAGCAGCCCGTGGACCAGTCCGCCCAGCAGTCCGTGCCGGCGTCCGTGACGTTCGCCCGCGAGACCGGCCTCACCTTCGAGGCGCCAGCCGGTGCCGCCTTCGCCGTCGACGGCGGCCAGCGGACCGTCACCGGGCTCGTCGTCCCCTACGGCGCGGCGTCCTCCGTGAAGGGCGGCCGGCGCTTCCGGTTCGCCAAGGGCTCCCTGAAGTACTCCGACGTCGGCCGGGTCAAGCTGCTCCGCGACCACGACCACACGAAAGCGCTCGGCGTCGCCGTGAAGGCCACCGAGACGCCGGCCGGCATGGTCGCCACGTTCCGGATCGCCCGCGGCCCCGACGGTGACGCCGCGCTGGCCCTGGCCGAGGACGGCGTCCTGGACGGCTTCAGCGTCGGCGTCGACTTCCAGGACGACGGCCTCGTCCTGGCCGACGACGGCGTCGTCGACGTCTCGTCCGCGGCCTGGCGCGAGGCGTCGCTCACCGCAGTCCCCTCGTTCGACGACGCCCGGGTGTCGGGCGTCGCTCTCACCGCAGAAAGGCCCGACATGGAGTGCACGTCCTGCGGCCAGGTCCACGCGGCGGGCACGCCGTGCGCGCCGAGCCAGACCTTCACCGCCCCGAACACGAGCACCGTCCAGGTGCAGCCGGCGCCCGGCCTCGGCGAGACCATCGCCACCGCGCTGCGCGAGGGCTTCGCCGCGCTCGCCCCGACCGGCCGCGAGGTCATCCCCGCCGGCCGCGTCCCGGGCGGCACCCTCACCGTCGTCGAGCAGCCGCTCTACCGGTTCGACGGTGGGCGCGGCCAGCAGTGCTTCAGCAGCGACCTGATCAACGGCCTGGGCAAGGGCGACGGCGAGGCCGCCGGCCGCATCCAGACCTTCATGGACGAGCAGTTCGCGGTGACCGTGGCCAACGCCGCCACCCTCAACCCGAACCGGCAGCGGCCCGACATGTACGTCGACCAGGCCGAGTTCCTCTACCCGATCTGGGACACGATCAACAAGGGCACGCTCAGCGACAACACGCCGTTCGTCCTGCCCAAGTTCGGCACGTCGTCCGGGCTCGTCGGCGACCACACCGAGGGCATCGAGCCGACCGGCACGGGCGCGCTCACCACGACCTCGCAGACGATCACCCCGACCCCGCTGTCCGGGAAGACGATCATCAACCGTGAGGTCTGGGACCAGGGCGGGAACCCGCAGCTGGACACGATCCTGTGGCGGCAGATCATGCGGGCCTACTACGAGGGCCTGGAGTCCTACGCCGCGGCGCAGATCGCCGCGATCGCCGGCACGATCACGGACATCAACCTCGGCATCGCCGTCGTCGACGCCGCCCTCGAGGCCGCCATCACCTCGGCGCTCGCCTCGCTCCAGTACATCCGGGGCGGCAACCGGATGCGGGACTTCTTCGTCCAGGTCGACCTCTACAAGGCGCTCGCCGCGGCGAAGGACAGCAACGGCCGCAAGCTCTTCCCGATCATCGCGCCGCAGAACGCCACGGGTGAGTCGACGGCGTTCTACGAGGCGATCAACGTCGGCGGCCTCAAGGCCCGCCCGGCCTGGGCGCTGGCCGCGTCCGGCTCGGTCGCGGCGTCCTCGTGGCTGTTCGACCGCGAGGTCATGTGCGGCTGGGCGTCCGCCCCGCAGAAGCTGACGATGGACGCGATCAAGGTCGCCACCGTCGAGATCGGCGTCTGGGGCTACAAGGCCTTCGCCTGCACCGACGTCACGTTCGCCCGCGAGGTCATCTACGACCCGGTCTGATCCGCAGCTCCCCGCCCGCCGCGTGCCCCGACACGCGGCGGGCGGGGCCGGACCCGACCCTCAGACCGGAAGGACAGGCATGGCCGCCAAGAAGGCACCCGAGACCTACGCCGAGCGCGTCTCCGCTGCGCTCGTCGCACGCAACACCGCCCGCGACGAGGCGGACGCCCGGCTCGCCGCCGCCGTCGACGCCGTCCACGTCGCGCGCGCCCAGCGCGAGATGGAGCTGGCCGCCGCCGACGCGGCCTACATGGACGCCGTCAACGGGCCCCGGGACGAGGCCTGACGATGCGCGACCGCGTCTACCTCGAGGGGTACGGCACGGCTGTCCTGCTCGACGAGGACGGCCAGGTGCTCGAGCTCGTCGAGTTCCACAACCTCATCACCGACGCCGGCGACCTGTACTACGCGCAGAAGATGATCGCCGCGATCGCCCCGGCGTCGCCGGCGGCACCGACGGCGATGACCGGCATGAAGCTGGGCACCGGCTCGACGGCGGCGGCGAAGTCGGGTGCCGGCGCGGCGCTGGTCACGTACCTCACGGGCAGCAACGTCGCGTTCGACGCGACCTACCCGCAGACCGCGAACCTGGGCGCCGGGCTCGGCGTGAACGCCGTCTACCGCTCGACGTGGGGCGCCGGCGTGGCGACCTCGGCGACGATCAACGAGATCGTCATCGTGAACGACTCCGGGACGAACGCCACGAGCACTGCCGGTAACACCGCGGCCCGGGCCGTGTTCGGGTCCGTCATCAACAAGACGGCGTCCGACTCGCTCGTCGTGACGTGGAACCACAAGGCGCTGGGGGCCTGACGTGGGCCGCTACTCGGCGAGCAACTCCAAGGCCGGCGTCAACGCAGCCAACACGATCATGTGGCAGCTGCGGGGCGGCACCAGCGAGCGGCTGAAGATCTTGGAGATCGGCCTGGGCGTCAAGACCGCACCGACGACCGCGCCGGCCTTCCAGCTCATCCGCACGACCGCTGTCGGCACCTCGAGCACGACGGCCGCCGGGAACCCCTACGACGCCGGCGACCCGACCGCGCTCGGCACGCTCGACAGTGCGTGGTCGGTGAACCCGACGCTCGGCACCGGCGCGTTCCGCGAGACGACGATGACCACGACCGCCGGCGGCCAGACCTTCTGGACGTTCTACGACGAGCCGCTGATCGTGCCGGCGAGCGCGACCGCCGGCCTGGCCATCGTCAACACGGTCGCCACCGGCGCCACCCTCGGGACCTTCGTCTCCTACGTCGTCTGGGACGAGTAGTGGCCAGGCCCGTCCAGGTCCCGCCGCCGAGGTACGTCCGGGACACCTCCAACGGCCGGTTCGACTTCCGGACCTACGTCACGCCCTACCGTCGGCGGTTCACCCCGCCCGGGTCCTGGATCGTCCCGGCCGAGGACCCGGGCGGCCCGCCGCCGCCGGACATCACCGTCGACCTGGACGACGCCGCCGGCCTCGTCGACGCGCTCGCCTCGTCGACCGGGTACGGCCGGACCCTCGACGACCCGGCGGGGCTCGTCGACGCGCTGAGCGTCGCTGTGGCGGCCTCGCGGACGCTGGACGACCCGAGCGGCCTGACCGACGCCGTGAGCGCCGCCCTGGCCGCGGCACGGACGCTGGACGACGCTGCCGGGCTGGCCGACGCGCTCGCCACGCAGCTGGGCAAGCTGCTCACCCTCGACGACCCGGCCGGGCTCGTCGACGCCGCGGCCGCGGTGCTCGCCTACGCCCGGGCCCTGACCGACCCGGCCGTTACCTCGGACACGACGAGCCCGGCCGCCGGCTGGGTGCGACCGGCCACCGACGCCGCCGGGCTGACCGACGGCGTGACGGCGGCGCTGGCCGCCTCGAGGACGCAGACCGACGTCGTGGGCCTGGCCGACGGGCTCGTCGTCGTCCTGTCCCGCACCCGGACCCTCGACGACGCCGGCGGCCTCACCGACACCCTCGTCGTCGAGCTGCTCGCCGGCGGCCCGCCCGGCACCTACGCCCGGGTGACCGTTGCCTCCCGCGAGCTCGGCGGGCCGGCGCTCGGCGAGCGCGCCGTGACCGTTCAGGTCGGCGCCCGGGCGACGGCTGCGGCTGTCGGGACCGGCGTCGAGCACGTGCGGGTGGGCGCCCGCCGCGAGCGCGTCAGGAGGGCCGACCGTGGCTGACCAGTACGTCCTGGGCGGCGTCGTCCCCCTCACCGTCGAGGTGTGCGACGCCGACGGGCTGCCCGCGAACGCCGGCGCGCACGCCCTCGCGATGACCCGCGACGGCGTGAGCACCGGAGAGTCCCTGACGCTGACGAACCCCGAGACCGGCCGCTACCAGCTGGACTACACCCCGGCGCAGGTCGGCCGGTACGTCGCGGTCGCCACCTTCACCGGGGCCAACGCCGGCGTCGCCGTCGACGTCTTCGACGTGCTCGCCGCCGGCCTGTCGGTCGTCACGCTCGCCGACGTCCAGGCGTACCTGGGCGACGTGTCGTGGACCGGCCCGGAGATCCAGCAGGCCCTGGACGCCGAGCGGGCCGCGCAGCGCCGGCGGTGCCGGGTCGACGACTACGGGCACGACCTGCGCGAGGCCCTGTGCCGGCGGGTCGCCCGCAACCTCGCGGCCCGGGCCGTGCCCGTCGCGTCGTTCACCAGCTTCGAGGGCGGCGCGACGTCGACCCGGGTCCCGACGAAGGATCCGGAGATCTCCCGACTCGAGGGCCCGTACCTGCGGATGGTGGTCGGCTGATGGCCAGCATCACGCAGACACAGGTCGACCTCGCGGCGGCCCTGACGGCCGTGACGGGCGGCGCCGTCCGCACCCTGCCGGCGACGTCGCCACGGGCGGGTGACGGCTGGGTGAACATCGCCCGGGTGGCCCCCGGGTCGAGGGTCACGACCTGCGACTGCACCTTCGTGGCCGTCCTCGTCCTGGGCAGCGACGCGGCCCGGGCCGCCGAGCAGATCCGCACCCTGCCCGTCGCGCTGATCGACGCGGTGACGACCGGCCCGTTCCACCCGGACGGCGTCACCGTCGAGCCGGCCGAGTTGCCCGCGGGAGACGTCGCCCCGGGATCGCTGTACGCCCTGATCCTCACCCTGACCTTGGAGGTCGATTCCTGATGGCCGAGTACGGCACCCGGTCTCTCGTGCTGCGCATCGGCGGCACCGACTACAGCGGGGCGGTCAACAAGGCCCGCGTGAAGTCGGCGGCGACGGACAGCGACTTCGTGTCGTTCCTCGACGCGGCCAACGGTGGCACCCGCAAGTACACCCTCGTCATGAACGTGAAGCAGGACGACGGTGCTGCGGCGCTGTGGTTCTACGCGTGGTCGCAGGCCGGCCAGACGGTGGCCTACGAGCTGTGGCCGAACGGCCGCCCCGGGACCGGCGTCGCGTCGCCGACGCAGCCCAAGTTCTCCGGGAACGTCGTCGTCATGGAGCCGGACGGCGACTTCATCGGCGGCGACGCCGACCCGTCGACGACGAAGGTGTTCCAGTCCGAGTTCGAGTGGGTCTGCACCGCCAAGCCGACCCGCACGATCTCCTGAGAGGCGAGCACCGATGGCACTCCTCAACCCGCAGACCATGTCCCGAGCTGGGCTCGCCCCGGCCTACGGCGCCGTCGCGGCGTCCGACACCATCGCGCCCGTCGTCGGGTCGCTGCTGTTCCTCCAGGTGAAGAACGGCAACGCGGCCGCGGACACGGTCACCCTCGTCGACGCAGGGAAGACGCCGGCCGGGTCGTCCGCGACGAACCCGACCGTCGTCGTGCCGGCGACGACCGGGGACCGGATGATCGGCCCGCTGCTGTCGACGATGGCGGACCCGGTGACGGGGCTCATCACCGTGCAGCACTCCGTCACGGCGACCGTCACGTGCGCGCTCGTCCAGGTCCCGCTGGGCTGACGGCGTGGGCAGCGCGGCCGGCATCCACGGGAAGGTCGAGGGCCTCAACCAGACGCTGACCGCGCTGCAGCGGTTCGGCGTCGAGGCCGCCGACCTGAAGGACGTCATGGCCGAGATTGCCGACCAGGGCGCCCGGCTCGCGTCCGGGTTCGCGCCGAAGCGGTCCGGGCGCCTGGCGGCCACCGTGCGGGGCAACAAGGCGAAGGCGAAGGCGATCGTGATCGCCGGGCGGGCCCGGACGCCCTACGCCGGCGCCATCAACTACGGGTGGCCGAACCGCGGGATCGCCCCGGCACTGTTCATGCAGCGCGCAGACGCGGCCCTCGCCCCGAGGGCCGTCGAGATGTTGGAGCACGGCCTCGACGAGGCCATCGCGAAGGTGGGACTGCAGTGAGCGAGACGACCGAGACGCCCGAGCTCATCGACGCGGACGTGCTCTCGAAGAGCATCACCGGCTTCGAGCAGATCGATATCCGGCAGACCTTCCGCGAGCGCCTCGACTCGCTCGCGAACGACGGCACGATGTTCATGCGTGCGCTGCTGTTCGTCCTGGAGAAGCGCGGCGGCATGCACTCAGGGGACGCCTACCGGAACGTGATGCTGCTGCCGCTCGAGGACGTCGTCGCCCGGTTCAAGGGCGACGACGAGCCCGACGAGGACGACGAGGACGCGGTCGCCGAGCGGGACCGGCAGTACGCGGACTTCGTGACCGCGTGCCGGCTGTCGTTCACCGTCGAGCAGTACATGCAGCTGACGATCGGGCAGCGGGCGGCGCTGCTCGACGCGGCCGACCGGCTGCGGGGCTGACCGATGGCCGGCCCGATCAAGATCTCGATCCTGGCTGACGCCGGGCAGGCGATCAAGAACGTCACGAAGTTCTCCGACATCGTGGACTCGGAGACGAAGCGCGTCGTGACGACCCTCGGCGACTCGAAGCTGCAGGGCGGGTTCGGGAAGGTGCAGGAGGGGTTCGACGTCGCCGAGCAGCGGGCGATGGGCTTCCGGGACACCATCACCGGCGTCCAGGACGGCCTCAAGGGCGTGAAGGCGTTCATGGGGCAGGGGGAGGCCGCGAGCGCGTCGTTCGGCGACAAGCTGCTGCTCGTCGGGACCGGGGTCGGTGACCTCGCGTCCGGGTTCGCGAACTTCCTCGTCCCGATGGCCGCCGTCGTGTCCTCGACGAACGGCCTGTCCATCGCGTCCGCACGCGCCACCATCGCCACGGCCGGGCAGAAGGTCGCGATGGTCGCCGGCACCGTCGCCACCGGCGCGATGACGGCCGCGCAGTGGCTACTCAACGCGGCGATGACCGCGAACCCGATCGGGATCGTCATCGTCGCCGTCGTCGCCCTGGTGGCCGCGGTCGTCATCGCCTACAAGAAGTCCGAGACGTTCCGGCGGATCGTGCAGGGCGCGTTCCGGGGCGTGCTCGCCGCGGCGTCCGCGGTGTGGGGCTGGCTCAAGCGGAGCTGGCCGCTGCTCCTCGCCATCATCACCGGCCCGATCGGGCTCGCCGTCCGCTTCGTGACCCGCCACATCGACACCATCCAGCGGAAGTTCAAGGGCATCCCCAAGGCCGTCCGCAACGCCCTGTCCGGCGCCAAGACGATGCTGAGCTCGGCGGGCCGGAACATCGTGCAGGGCCTGTGGAACGGCATCTCCGGGCTCACGGGGTGGCTCGTGGGCAAGGTCCGGTCGTTCATCGCGAACACCGTCCCCGGCCCGATCCGGTCCGCCCTCGGCATCAACTCGCCGTCGAAGGTCGCCCGGCAGATCGGCGGCTACTTCGGTCAGGGCCTCGGCCTTGGCCTGGGCGACGAGGAGTCCCGCGTGCGGCGGGCCGCGTCGAACCTCGCGGCCGCGACGGTCGCCCGGCCGGCGGGCTCGTCGACGAGCTCGAGCGGGACGGCGTCCGGGCAGGGCGGCACGATGCGGCTCGTCGCCGACGGGTCGACCGGCGGCGCCGGCGCGTTCCTCGTCGCGCTCCTCGAGGAGGAGTCCCGCAAGCGCGGCGGCCTCAAGATCCGGCTGGCCACGTGAGCAGGGCCACCGAGTTCCCCGGGGACCTGTCGCCGTTCCGGACCGGGTTCCTCAAGGTCGAGCTCTTCATCGCAGGCGCCTGGAAGGACGTCACCGCGGACCTGGGCGACGACGGCGTCAGCATCGTCCGGGGCCGCGAGGACGCCGGCGGGCAGCCGGGCCCGTCGCGGATGACGCTGCGCCTGCGGTCGGTGCTCGGGAAGTACTCGCCGCGCAACCCCGCGAGCCCGTTCTTCGGGCTCATCGGCCGGAACACGCCGGTGCGGGTGTCGACGCAGCCGACCGCCGGCGGCCCGGTGTTCTACCGGTTCTGGGGCGAGGTCACGCAGTG
The DNA here is from genome assembly GCA_016213575.1 of Actinomycetota bacterium. Taxonomy (GTDB): domain Bacteria; phylum Actinomycetota; class Actinomycetes; order Actinomycetales; family Kineosporiaceae; genus R-H-3. Next base: position 6,735 of record JACRAB010000282.1, on the reverse strand, counting down.
GCCGCAGTCGTGGACGAAGAAGGGCGAGCCGTCCGTCACCGTCAACCTCGAGTGCTCCGGGGTCCTGCGCCGCCTCGTCCAGGGCGCGACGCCGCTGCGGTCCGTGCTGTACCGGGCGATCACGACGATCGGGACGGACCTCGTCGCGTACTGGCCGCTCGAGGACGGCGCCGACTCCTCCACCCTCGCGGCCGCGGTCGGCGGCCGGCCCATCACCCCGACCGGCACGCCGTCCCTGGCCGCCTACTCCGGGTTCCAGGCGTCCCAGCCGATCCCCACCCTGCAGGACGGCCGGCTCGTCGCGAGGGTCCCGCGCTACACCCCGGCGGCGACCCCGGTCGCGCAGGTCCGGTGGATCGGCTACATCCCGGCCGCGACCGCCGCCGGGACGGTCCTGCTGCGGGCGAAGTGCTCGGGCACCCTGAACTACGTCGAGCTCCAGTACGAGGGGTCCGGCACCGGGTCGTTCTTCATCAACGGGATCCGCGACGACGGGACCTCGGCCGGGTCGGCGTCCGGGTGGCTCGGCAACTCCGGCGGCAAGAAGCAGCGCGTGTCCCTGGAGATGACGCAGTCCGGGGCGAACATCTCCGTGACCCTGTCCCGGTACGAGGTCGGCGCCGACGCCGGCGTCACGGTCACCGGGTCGTTCGCGACGGCGACCCTCGGCGTCATCACCGAGCTCGACTTCAACCCGACGTCCGCCGCGGTCGGCGACGTCGCGATCGGCCACGTGAGCGTCGAGCGGGCGATCACGTCGCTGTTCACCGTGTCGGCGCAGCAGCTCGCCGGCTGGCGGGGCGAGCGCGCCCACGACCGGATCTCTCGGCTCGCCACCGAGAACGGGATCGTGGCGACCCCCGAGGTGCTCACCGCCACCGACGTCACGCCGGTCGGGGCGCAGGGTGTCGACGACCTCGTCGCCCTCATGCGCGAGGCCGCCGACGCGGACGGCGGGATCCTCTACGAGCCCCGGTCGTCCGACGACCTCGCGTACCGGTCGCTGGAGTCGATGTACTCGCAGGCCCCGACCGCGACGATCCCCTACACCGACAACCTGCTGCTGCCCTTCGAGCCCGTCGACGACGACCAGGCCACCCGCAACGTCGTCACCGCCACCCGGGCCGGCGGCACGTCGTCGACGTGGACCGAGACGACGGGGCCCCTCGGGACGGCCGCTGTCGGTGTCTACGACGACGAGCAGACCCTGTCCCTGTCGACGGACGCGCAGTGCGCCCCGCAGGCGTCGTGGCGGGCGCACATGGGCACCCACGACGAGGCCCGGTGGCCGTCGATCGGCGTCAACCTGGCGCATCCGACGTTCCTCGGGAACACCGGCCTGCGGGACGCCGTCCTCGCCCTCGACCTCGGCGACCTTCTGCGGGTCACGCAGCTGCCCGCGTGGCTGCCCCCGCAGTCCGTCGAGGCCATCGTCCAGGGCTACGAGGAGACCATCACCCCGCACGCCTGGAAGGTCGAGTACCGGTGCACGCCGGCGCGGCCGCTGCGGGTCGGCAAGTGGGGGACCGCCGGCGACCGCTACTCGGGCGACGGGACGACTGTCGCGGCGCCCGGCATCACCACGACGAGCCAGACGACGTTCACAGTCACCCCGCCGGCCGGGGTGGCCTGGACGTCCGCGGACGGGTCCTACGGCGTGCTCATCAACGGCGAGCTCATGACCGTGACGGACGTGACCGGCAGCGTGTTCACCGTCATCCGAGCCGTCAACGGCGTCAGCAAGACACACCTGACCGGGTCGGCCGTGGTGCTCGCCGACCCCGTCTTCTACGGACTCGGTGAGAGGCAGCCATGACACTCGCAGCAGGCGGCAAGGTCGACGCCGGGGACTTCGTGCCCGGCGTCTCCATCGGCATCCCCGCCTACGTCTTCAAGGGCGCCGCCGAGACCGTCACCGACTCGGCCACGATCCAGAACGACGACGCCCTGTTCTTCACGATGGTCCCGGGCGCCCGGTACGTCGTCGACGTCATCGTCGCTGCCAAGGCCACCGCCACCGCCGACTTCAAGAGCGACTGGGACGGCCCCGTCGACATGACCGGCGGCAAGTGGGCGCTCGGTCCCGCAGCGACGACCAGCGGCGGCGTGGTGGCTCGCGACGACGCGAACGGCCGGTTCGGGTTCCACGGCACCGCGACCGACATCGACTACACGATGGCGTCCGCGTCGTCCGACTCGATGATCCGCGAGTGGGGCTGGGTCGAGTCCGCCACGGGCGGCACCTTCCGGTGGCGCTGGGCGCAGAACACCGAGACCGCCGCCGCCGAGTCCGCGATCGTCAACTCCGCCTCGTACATGGTCTACACGCGGGTGTCCTGATGACCGAAGAGTCGATCCGCGACCTGCTCATCGAGATCAAGACGAAGCTCGAGATCGCCCTCACCCAGCAGGGCGACCACGAGACCCGGATCCGCGCCCTCGAACGCACGAAGTGGCTCGCCATCGGCGCCGCGGCCGCCGCCGGTGGCGCCGCCGGCCGCCTCGCCGGCCTCCTCTGACCCGCCCACCGAAGGAGCACCATGCCCAAGACCCCCAACGGGTACGCCGTCATCGCCCCGGACGACGTCGACGACCTCACGACCGTCCTCAAGGTCGGCGGCGCCGCCTTCCGGGTCGCGACGGCCCACGCCGCCAGCTTCAAGGCCCTGCTCACGTTCCTCGACTCCGTCGAGCCGTTCGCCGAGCCCGGCTGGGACGGCGGGTACGCGCACCGCCTGCAGCGCGGCTCGTCGACGAAGTGGAGCGAGCACGCCGCCGGCACCGCCATCGACACCAACGCCTCCCAGCACCCGATGGGCGGCGCACGCTACGCCGGGTGGACCGCAGACCAGGTCCGGGTGATCCGGTGGTACCTCAAGACGTCCGCGCACGGCCGCCGCATGGAGTGGGGCGCCGACTTCACCCGCCCCGACCCGATGCACTTCCAGCTCAAGGCCGCAGCGTGAGCGTCGTCGAGCGGATCCGCCGGGAGCCGGTCCTCGTCGTCGCCCTCGTCCAGGCGCTGCTCGTCGCCGGCGTCGCGTTCGGCCTGGACCTCACCGACGCGCAGGCCGCGGCCGTCCTCGGCGTCACCGGCGCCGGGCTCGCCCTCGTCGCCCGGTCGCGGGTCACACCCGTCCGGGGCACATCCGGGGCACACGAGAGCAACTAGCGCCGCCGATCAGTGACGAACAGTGCAGGCACGTCGTCGCAGGTCAGGGCACGGTTCGAGGCATCGCCGCAGGTCGCGGCGATGCCTCGCGCCGTTCTACGCGTACGGCTGACCCGCCCGGCCGGGCCGGGCGGCGTCACGGCTGCTTGGCGACCTGGGCCATCGCGTCGGCGAGCGCCTCGACGGCCTCGCGCTCGGCCTTCGCCTTGGCGTCGGCCTCCTTCTGGGCCGCGGCCTTGCGGTCGATGTCGGCCTTGAGCTTGGCCTGCGCCGCCTCGAGCTTGGCCTGCTGCTCGGCCAGCTGCTCGGCGCCGATGATCGAGCGGGCGATCGAGTCCCGCCGCAGGACCGCGCGGGCGTTCTCCTTGGCGAAGCGGTTCGCCGTCGCGAGGACGAGGTGCAGCCCGATCGTCAGCGCGATGACGGCGCCCCACTGCTGGACGGCGATCTCGGCGCCCTTGGTGCCCGACCACACCGTCGGGAACCACACGACGAGGGTCATGACGAAGAAGGCGACCCTCGACCACCGGCGCGCGTCGACGACCGGGTCGTGCCGCTGGACGGCGTCCTGGAGCTGCGCCCGGGTGAGGTCGTCGAGGACGTCGGGCGGCATCACCGTGACGGTCGACTCGATCTCGGCGGGGGTGCTCACGTCTCACATCGTCGGTCGCCGCCGCGCCGATGTGACAGCAGCCTGGCGGGGGACCCCTGACCGGCCCAACGCGCACCGTGCGGCGGTCGCGCAGCGTCGCCGCGTCACCCGGCGGCCGGGTGACACCGCGCGCCCCGGCCGCACCGGGTGACGGCCGCTCAGTGGTGCGCGGCGTGCTCGTGGTCGGCGTGGGCGGTGGACTCGAACTGGAACGTCGAGTGCTCGACGTCGAAGTGCCCGGCGAGGCACGCCTGCACCTCGTCGAGCAGTTGGGGCACGTGACCGTCGTGGAAGCAGGCGTCGTCGACGACGACGTGGGCGGAGAGCACCGGCAGCCCGGTGGCGACCGTCGAGGCGTGCAGGTCGTGGACGCCGAGCACGTGCGGCAGGCCGAGCACGTGGCTGCGCACCTCGGCGAGGTCCACGCCCCTCGGGGTCGTCTCCAGGAGCACGTCGACGGTCTCGCGCAGGAGCTTCCACGTGCGGGGCAGGATGAGCAGGCCGATGACGAGGGAGGCGGCGCCGTCCGCCCGCAGCCAGCCCCCGGCGAGGACGGCGAGCGCCGCGAGGACGACCGCGACCGAGCCCAGGGCGTCGTTGAGCACCTCGAGGAACGCGGCCCGGGTGTTGAGGTTCTCCCCGCGGCGGCCGACGAGCAGTGCGAGCCCGACGAGGTTGCCGAGCAGCCCGACGCCGCCGAAGGCGAGCATGAGCGGGGCGTCGACGGGCGGCGGGTCGACGAGCCGCCGCAGCGCCTCGACGACGACGTAGACGCCGACGGCGAGCAGGACGGCCGCCTGCGCGGCGGCCGCGAGCACCTCCGCGCGGCGGAACCCCCACGTCCGCCGGTCGGTCGCCGGCCGGCGGGCCAGCGTCGCCGCGGCGACGGCGAGCGCGAGCCCGGCGACATCGGTGAGCACGTGCCCGGCGTCGGCGAGCAGCGCGAGGCTGCCCGACACGACGGCCCCGACGACCTCGACCGCGAGGATCGTCACCGAGACCGCGAGGACGGCGACCAGCCGGCCGCGCGCGCCGTCCGGCGGCAGGTGGGTGTGGCCGTGCGCGTGCCCGCCGTGCCCATGTCCCTGACCGCCCACCCGGACAGCGTAGGTCGGCTAGCGTCCGTGACCATGACCCGCCGGGGGAGTGTCCTCGTCGTCGAGGACGACACGCGGCTCGCCGCGTCGATCCGGCGTGCCCTCACCTACGACGGGCACCGGGTCCGGGTGGCCGCGGACGGCCCGGCGGGCCTCGCCGCGATCCGGGACGACCCGCCCGACCTCGTCGTCCTCGACGTCATGCTCCCGGGCGTCGACGGCGTGGAGATCTGCCGGCGGGTCCGCGCGGCGGGCGACGACGTCGCGATCCTCATGGTCACCGCCCGGGACGCCGTCCGGGACCGGGTCACCGGGCTCGACGCCGGCGCCGACGACTACCTCGTCAAGCCGTTCGACCACGACGAGCTGCTCGCCCGGGTGCGGGCGCTGCTGCGCCGCAGGACGGCGTCCGCCGCGACGGACGCCCCGGACGCCGCGGGCGCCGTCGTTCTGCGGCTGGCCGACCTCGAGCTCGACCCGGCCGCGATGACGGTGCTGCGGGCCGGTGAGCCCGTCGACCTCACGACGCAGGAGTTCCGCCTCCTCGAGCACTTCGTCCGGCACCCGCGGGTCGTGCTCTCCCGCGAGCGCCTGCTCGACGCCGTGTGGGGCCTGGACGCCCGGACGGCGTCCAACGTCGTCGACGTGTACGTCGGCTACCTGCGCCGCAAGATCGACGACGGGCGCCCGGTGCGGCTGCTGCACACCGTCCGCGGGGCCGGCTACGTGCTGCGGGAGGGCGGGTGAGCGCGCGCTGGCGGCTCGCGGCGCTCGGCACGGTGCTCGCCGCGGGGACGGTCCTGCTCTTCGCGCTGCTCCTCGTGGCGCTCGCGACCGCGGCCGGCCCGCAGGACCAGGACGACGCCCTCGACGCGCTCGCCACGGCGGCCGCCGCCGGGTTCGAGCCCGGCGGCTCGGCGTCGCCGGCGATCGTCACCGACCTCGGGACGTCCCTGGACCCCGCGGTCGTCGTCACCGACCGGACCGGGGAGGTCGTCTACAGCCAGGCGCGGATCGGCGGCCGGCCGCCCCAGGTGCCGGTCTCGCTCGTCGAGGACGCCCTCGCCCGGCAGGTCTCGAAGGCCACCGTGAGCCTGGCCGGGGTCGAGGTCCGGATGGTCGGGCGGGCCCGGGCGGACGGCGTCGCGGTCGCCGTCCAGCAGACGGCGTACGTCACCGGTCAGCGGCAAGGGCTCTGGGGCGCGGTGCTGCTCGCGGCGCTCTTCACGGCCCTGGCCGGCGCGGTCGCCTCGTGGGTCGTGAGCGGCCGGGCGCTGCGGCCGCTGCGGGACCTGGCGACGACCGTCGGGGAGGTGGCGAGGACCGGCGACCTCGGCCGCCGCCTCGACGTCCCCCGCCGCAGCGACGAGGTCGGGCGGCTGGCCCGCGAGTTCAACGCGATGATGGACCGGATCGCCGACGGCCGGGCCCGGCTCGCCGCCGCGCTGGAGGAGCAGAAGCGCTTCGTCGCGGACGCCTCGCACGAGCTGCGGACCCCGCTCACGACGATCCGGAGCAACGCCGGCTTCCTCGCCGAGCGGCCCGACGCCGAACCCGCCGACCGCGCCGAGGCCGTCGCCGACGTCCGGGCCGAGGCCGACCGGATGAGCCGCCTCGTCGACGACCTCCTCGTGCTCGCCCGCACCGACGCCGTCCCGGAGCCGGCCCGGCGTCCGGTCGACCTCGGGGCGCTCGCCGCGGACGTCGCCCGGGTCGCCGGTGCCGGGTGCGAGGTCCGGGTGCCGCCCGGGGCGCCGGCCGTCCTCGTCCTCGGCGACGCGGACCTGCTGCGGCGCGCGGTCGGCTGCGTCGTC
>JACRAB010000275.1 GCA_016213575.1 Actinomycetota bacterium | reverse complement strand
GTCCTGCAGCTCGCCGCGGTCGGCGCCCGCTCCGCCCTCGAGCTCGTCGCGTTCCTGCGCCGCAGCCCGGTGCTCACCCGCAACATCGACCTGCGCGGCCTCGACCTGCCGCCCGCGCTGCCGCGCGTCGTCACCGGCCGGGGCGCGGTCGTCACCGGGCTCACGGACGTCCCGCTCGTCCTCGGCGCGGCGCTCGCCGTCACGTGGGGGTCGGGCACGGTCGCGGTCGTCGGCGCCGTCACGTCCCTCGTGCTGGCCGCCGCCGTCGTCGCGACGATCGGCACCGCGCTGCTGCGGCTGCAGCGGCGCAACCCGCGCCGGCTCGTCCCCGCCCGGGTCGACGAGGCGCTCGAGGCCCTCGCCCCCGAGGTGGTCCTCTACTTCTCCGGGCGCCCGTCGACGCTCTACCAGCTGCAGATGTGGCTCGAGGTGGCGGAGCGGCTGCCGCGCCGGGTCCTCGTCGTGCTGCGCGACCGGGACAGCCTGCTCGCGCTGGACCCGACGACGCTGCCGGTGCTGTGCATCCCGCTGGCGCCGCCGCTCGCGGCGCTGGAGCTGCCCACCGCGAAGGTCGTGCTCCTCACGGCGAACGCGGCCGAGAACATCCACATGCTGCGCCGCCGCGGCCTGACGAGCGTCTTCGTGGGCCACGGCGACAGCGACAAGCCGTACAGCGCGAGCCCGTTCGTCAAGGTCTACGACGAGGTCTGGGTCGCCGGGCAGGCCGGCCGCGAGCGCTTCGCCGAGGCCGAGGTGCACCTCGCGCCCGAGGCGGTCGTCGAGGTCGGGCGCCCGCAGCTGTCCCTGCTGCCGGTGCGGCACCGCAACGACCCCACGTTCACCGTGCTCTACGCCCCCACCTGGGAGGGCTGGGGCGACGTCGAGTTCCACACCTCGGTGCCGCACGTCGGCGAGGCGCTCGTCCGCGCGTTGCTCGCCCGCCCCGGGGTGCGCGTGCTCTACCGGCCGCACCCGCTCACCGGCACCCGGGACGACGCGACCCGCGCCGCGCACCGCCGCATCACCGCGCTGCTCACGGCCGCGGGCGCCGTCCGCACCTCGACGTCGCCGCAGGCACCCACCGCGGGCGGGGTCGCCGCCGCCTCCGGGGAGCGGCGGCGCCGGACCGAGGACTACCTCGAGCACTCGGTGCGGCACAGCGTCCCCGACCTCGACCGGGCCGCCCACGTCCACGCCGAGGTCGCCCGGGAGCGGGGGTACTGGGACGCCGTCCCGCCCGGCACCCACCACGTCGTCGACGACGGCTGGCCGGCCCTCCAGTCGTGCTTCGCGGAGGCCGACCTGCTCGTCGCGGACGTCTCGAGCGTCGTGTCGGACTGGCTCGTCACGGGCAAGCCGTACGCCGTCCTCAACCCCTCGCCGGACCCGGCCGAGACCTTCGAGGAGAAGTACCCGAGCGCCCGGGGCGGACGGGTCGTCGGACCGGACCTCGCCGGGCTCGGACCGCTGCTCGACGCCCTCGTCGTCGGCGAGGACCCGGACCGCACCGCCCGTGCGGCCGAACGGGACCGCCTCGTCGGCGAGGTCCCCGAGGCCTCGCTCACCCGGTTCGCCGCCGCCGTCGACCGGCTCTGCACCCGCTCGGACAGCTCTGCAGCCCGCCCCGCCGGCCAGCGCGCCGGGCTGCCCGTACCGACCCAGAAGGACGCATGATCCGCCCCTCCAGACCCGCGCTGGTCCTCGTGTCGACGATCGCCGCGCTGTACCTCGCGCTGTTCGTCACGGCCCTGCAGGGCAGCGCGCTGCTGTTCCTCCTCGCGGTCGTCGCGTCCCAGGCGGCCGACGAGTTCGTCAACCGGCGCAGCACCGGCGGCCGCCTGCTGCTGCGCAGGGTGCTCTTCGGGCAGAGCAACCGGGCCCTCCTGCGCGAGGTGCTCCTGCTGCTGCTCATCGCCCGGACCAGCGGGATCGACACCGTCTGGCTCGTCGCCGTCGGGCTGGGCGTGACGACGCTCGCCGTGACCCGCGGCGTCCTCGTCGGGCTCACCCCGCTCCTGCGGGCGGTGTCACGGCTCCCCGTCGAGGCGCGCAACGTGCCGCTGTCGACGCCCGAGATCACGCAGGTCGCGCTCGACCTCGCCGGTGACGTCCCGCCGGACGACGCCGACGAGGCCCCGGCCGGGCCGGCGCCCGCGCGCCCCGGCCTCGCCGGCTGGCGCAGCGACACCGCCTCCGCGCTCTTCTCGGCGTCGGGTGTCGCCGTCGTCGGCGGGGCGCTGGCGACGGTGCTCGGCGAGCCGCGCGTCCTGCTCGTCCTCAGCCTGCTCGTCGGGGCCGCGACGGGCGCCCGGGCCGTGCACGTCGCGCGCTCGCTGCGCCGCCGGTCGGACCGGGCGCTGCGCGACCGCTACCTGGAGCTCGTCAACGAGCAGGTCCGCGCGCTGCGGCCCGAGGTGGTGCTCTACTTCAGCGGCACGAAGGAGAGCGCCTACCAGGCGAACATGTGGCTGCCCGTGCTGGAGCGGATGCCGCGCCGCACGCTCGTGCTGCTCCGTGAGCGGGTCCACATGACGACGCTCGGGCCCACGACGGTGCCGGTCGTGTGCCTGCCGGACCCGGTGGACGTCATGAACTTCCCGATGCCCACCGCGCGGGTCGCGCTCTACGTGGCGAACGTCGGGAAGAACCTCCACCTGCTGCGCGAGCCGCGGCTCAAGCACGTCTTCATCGGCCACGGGGACAGCGACAAGATCGCGAGCGTCAACCCGTTCAGCAAGGTGCACGACGAGATCTGGGTCGCGGGCCGGGCGGCCCGCGAGCGCTACCAGCTGGCCCGGGTCGGCGTCCGGGACGACTCCGTCGTCGAGGTGGGCCGCCCGCAGCTCGACGGGATCGGCACCGCGGGCGACCAGGTCGTCCCCGCCGACCGGCCGCTCACGGTGCTCTACGCCCCCACGTGGGAGGGCTGGACGAACGACACCGCGCAGACGTCCCTCGCCGTCCAGGGCGTCCGGCTCGTCAAGGACCTGCTCGCCCTGGGCCCCGCGGTCCGGGTCGTCTTCAAGCCGCACCCGCTCACCGGCACCGTGACCAAGGAGGCCGCCGCGGCGCTGCGCTCCGTCGAGCGGCTGCTCGCGGCCGCCGGGGCCGCGGAGTCCGGCGCCACCCCGCAGCCGGAGCCGACGACGGACCCGGCCCGGGCCGCCGAGCGCGAGCAGGCCTGGAGCGAGGACTTCTGGTCCGCGCTGCCCCCGACGCAGCACCTCGTCGTCCGGTCCCCCAGCCCCACGCTCATCGACTGCTTCAACCACGCCGACCTGCTCGTCGGGGACATCTCGAGCGTCGTCTCCGACTTCGTCGCGAGCGAGAAGCCGTACGTCGTGACCAACCCGGACGGCCTGCCCGAGGACGAGTTCCGGGCCTCCAACCCGAGCACCGCCGGCGGCTACCTGCTCACCCCCGGCGGCCGCGGCATCCGCGACGTCCTCGACGACGTCCGCGGCGCCGACCCGATGCGCGACGCCCGCCGCGCCGCGCGCGAGCACCTCCTGGGCCCGGTGTCCCCGCCCTCGCTCGACCGCTGGAACGCCGCCGTCGAGGCGCTGCTCGCCCGGGCCGGGAGCGAGTGGGGGCCGGTCCCCGAGGGCCCCGCCGAACCGGGGCCGGTCGGGCACGGTCCGGTCGACGACGACCTCGTCGAGGAGGGGCCGGCCGAGGGGCGGACCCCGCCGGTGCCGGGCGCGGACGACGTCCCGGTGCCGCCGCGGACCGAGGATGTCCGCCTGCCGTCGTAGGTTCGCCACCATGAGCATCTGGTACCAGGTCGCCGTCGACAGCAGCTCCCCGCACGACCTCGCCGACTGGTGGGCCGTCACCCTCGACTGGACGGTCGAGGAGCAGGACGAGGCCTTCATCCGGTCCATGGTCGAGCAGGGCCACGCGACGCAGGAGCAGACGACGGTGCACGACGGCCGCCTCGTGTGGCGCGAGGGTGCGGCCGTCGTCCCGCGCGAGGAGGGGACGGCGGCGCGGCTGCTCTTCCAGCTCGTGCCCGAGGGCAAGACGGTGAAGAACCGGGTGCACCTCGACCTGCGCGGCGTCGCACCGCAGGACCTGCCCGGCTACCGGGACCGGCTCGTCGAGCGCGGCGCGACCCGCGTCGGCGAGGGCCGGCAGGGGCCGCACTCGTGGGTGGTGTTCACCGACCCCGAGGGCAACGAGTTCTGTATCTGATGGGCGCGCACGCGGGGGCCGCGCTTGCGCGCCGGAGCGTCTGTATCTGATGGGTCAGAAGAAGACCGAGCGGCGCTGCACGAGCAGTGAGTACAGGGTCTGCTGGATCGTCTGGCGGATCTGGTCGGTGAGGTCGAAGACGAGCATCGGGTCCTCGGCGGCGCCGATCCCGAGCTCGTCGGTCGGCACCGGGGCGCCGAACTCGATGAGCCACTTGCTCGGCAGCGGGACGGCCCCGAGCACGCCGAGCAGCGGGAACGTCGGCGTCACCGGGAAGTACGGCAGGCCGAGCAGCCGGGCGACGGTCGGCAGGTTGCCGAGGATCGGGTAGGTCTCCTCGGCGCCGACGATCGCGCACGGCACGATCGGCGTCCGGGTGCGCAGCGCCGCCGACACGAAGCCGCCGCGGCCGAACCGCTGGAGCTTGTAGCGCTCGCTGAACGGCTTGCCGACGCCCTTGAAGCCCTCCGGCCAGACTCCGACGACCTCGCCGGCCGAGAGCAGCCGCTCGGCGTCCGCGTTCGCCGCGAGCGTCGCCCCGCCCTTGCGGGCGATCTCGCCGACGAACGGGGTCTGGAACACGAGGTCGGCGCCGAGCATCCGGAGGAACCGGTGCTGCGGGTGGACGTCGTGGACGGCGACCTGGGTCATCACCGAGTCGAGCGCGACGGCCCCGGAGTGGTTCGCGACGACGAGCGCGCCGCCGGAGTCCGGGATGTTCTCGATGCCCCGCACCTCGACCCGGAACCACCGCTTGTAGAGCGGCCGCACGACGGCGAGCAGCACCGTCTCGGTGAGCTCGCGGTCGAAGCCGAACTCGTCGACCTCGTAGTCGCCGGTCAGCCGACGGCGCAGGAACGCCAGGGCGGCGGCGATCCTGTCCTCGACGTCCGCGGCGCGCGGCGAGCCGGCGAGCGCGTCGGCGATCGCCTCGCCCGCGGCGGTCGCGGCGGCGGTG